>CAUZIZ010000050.1:0-34572 GCA_963579905.1 Acidobacteria bacterium UBA6911
TCGCCGCAAGTATCCCACTGGACGCCAAGTCTCCAATGAAGAAATGAAACGAATCAAGATGCGGCCCAACCCCTTCCATGGCGAATGGAACTATGTGATAGAACCTAGCTCCCCTCAATGGTCACATGCTACCTTTATTCATCTACGCTTCCTAAGGTGAAATTGAGCAGTTCGTCGCACGTTTGAACGTCGCACGTCTCTTCTCCCGGACGGTGCCGCACGGGGGTAGACTGCTCGCATCGTAGAGTCAGGTCCGGAAGAGCCGCGAACGACTCGACCCGTTAGCAACATGGGGCCAAGTTCCGAGGAGAGAGCTGGACAACAGAAAAATCTCTGAATAATCTAGTATCAGCTGGCGCTGGAACTCGTAGAGGAGCCACAGTAGCCAAGCCGAACGCTTGTCTTGACGTTACCCAGATGATAATTTCACTACCGATCAGGAGATCTTGTTCCAAGATCCAGGAAGTACAGGAAGTGATGGAAGAGTATTGAAGTCATGAGAGCGGACTATGGTTTTTGTGTGCGGCTTCTACGGATTCAAGCCGGACTGTTCCTGCTAGGGACATTCTTTTCTTCGACCGGACTGGCGTTTTTTCCTTCGCTTAAGGAATTGCAGCCTAGAGGGGCCCAGCGGGGGACAGCCTTCAAGCTGACGCTGGTGGGAAGCGGTTTGTCAGAGGGACTCGAGATCCGCACGACGCTTCCGGCCTCCTTCACGCCTCTTACGGCTCCCGAGCCGGAAAAGCTGGGGCAGGATTCGGAGCGGGCGATCTTCCTCGTCGAGCTCGACCGCGATGCCCCGATAGATTTGTACCCGATTCGAGTCATCACGCCCACAGGCATGTCCAACCTGCTTCTCTTTAGTGTCGGTAAGTTCCGTGAGGTTCAGGAAAGGAAGGAAGTAGGTAGCGGCAGCGTGATCGAAGCAAGCCAGTCGGTGGAAGCGCCCGTCACAGTCAACGGCAGCCTCGTTGGTCCCGATCGCGATGCCTACCGTTTTCGCGCCAGTCGCGGAGATCAAATCGTGTTGGAGGTCGAAGGTCGCCGTGCAGGCTCAGCTCTGGACCCGGTCCTGAGGCTCCTCGATTCGGAGAGTCGTCAGCTCGGCTTCAACGATGACGCGCAGGGGCTTGGGGCGGACCCTCGTATCGAGTTCGCGGTGCCCGCTGACGGTGAGTACCAGGTGGTCGTTCACGACGCCCGCTATAGTCAGCAGGAGGAGAACTTCTATCGTTTGAAGATCGGACCCATCACCTATGCTGAGGGACTCTTTCCTTTGGGATGGTGCCGTGGGGAGAAAGCCTCTATCGAGTTTCTCGGAGGCAATCTGGATGAGGAGATCCGCACCCAGGTTAATCTTGAAGGGGAAACAAGGGACTTGATCAACTTGAGCCTTCCAGGGGAGGCGGGAAGCTTGCCCCTGCCGTTTGTCGTAAGGGATCTTCCCGAGATTCTGGAACCGTCAGGGGAAGAACAAAGCAGGTTGGATCCCCTAACGGTCGTCAACGGCCGTATTTCTCATTCAGGAGAGGTTGACCGTTACCGCCTGGCCGTGTCGCCTGGCGAGGTCTGGACGGTAGAACTCCGGGCGGCCACGCTCGGGACCTCCCGCCTCTTTGGTCGAATCACCGCGCTGGACGGGGCAGGGAAGAGGCTGGATTCCGCTGGAGACGAAGTGCCTCGTGAGAACGATTTCCGGCTAGTCGTGCTGGGGCCTACCAGCTCGGATCCCTATCTCAGTTTCGAAGTCCCCCCGGAAACTCAAGAGGTCGTTATCACGGTGGAAGATTTGGTGGGACGAGGTGGACCTCTGTTCGGATACCGCTTGTGGGCTCGGAAGGAGTCTTCCGACTTTTCGCTCACTTTGACCACTCCCTACGTGAACGTGTCCGAATCCGGTACGGGCTGGGTTGAAGTATCGGTTCGTCGGCGGGGCTATCACGGCCAGATTCAGCTCGACATTCCGGACGCCGGCACAGATCTGATTGTCGAAGGCGGAATAGTTGACTCTGAGCCGGATGATCCCGACACCCGATCTGTGATCAGGACGAGCATGCTGAGCCTGACAGCCCAGCCTGGCGCCAAAGCCGGATTGCGGCAAGTTGGTGTCCGGGGTCGGGTTCTCCTGCCGGATGGTTCAGTGATCGAGCGATGGGCGGTAGGCCCTGGAATGTTCACCGAGGTCGCCGTGGGCACCGGGATTCCTGATCCCAGTCTGCGCATCACCGAGCAACCATTCAGTGCTCCCTGGCTGGGCGTAAGGCTTCCCTTAATGGTAACTCAGGAAGTTCCGGTCAGGTTCGTTCTCGAGAGCCCTCCTGAGGTACGGCTAGTCCAGGGAATGGCATACGAGTTGAAGTGGCGCCTCCTTTCTTCAGACCGTCAGATACCGCTGCCCAGGAAGGTGGAGGCGAAGAGCATGGGCGGGATAGAGGTGAGAACGAAAGTCAGTGAGGGCGAAGAGGATGGTTCCGGCACGGTAACGCTGGTAACCACGATCGGAACCAGACCTAGCAAGTTCAACGTAGCTCTGGCTGCCGAGGTAGAGCAGGGAAGTCGGAAAAATCAGGTCCGTTCTCGGGGCGTGACGATAGAAGTGGTTCAGGGCTATCGGCTTGTGGTGGGGGCTGAGGGTTTCGCGATTCAACCAGGGGCAAAGGCCGAGTTGGTGGGAAGATTGGAGAGAGATCCTCTCTTCGATCAGCCGGTCACACTCAAGTTGGAGAACTTCCCGAGAGGAGTCTCCTGCTCGTCGGTTGAGGTGCCACCCGGGGAGTCGGAGTGCAGGATTCACCGCACGGCCGAGGACTGGGATTCGCCCGGAGAATACACCATCGAGCTGACTTCGTCTTCGATGCTGGCGGGACGCGAGAAGGAGAGGGTGCCCTACAGTATTCCTCCGGTGAAGGCGTCGTTGGTGGTTTCTCCTGCGGAGAATCCGGTTCAGACAGCCGGGTCCGGCTAGGTAGCAGTATCTCAGGGGGTGGGAGGCAGGCAGTCCCTTGTCGGTTCAGCAATGGAGGTTTGAAATGTCCTTTCCAAGAATGCTTCGCCTGCGTCAGGAGTTTGATGTCCAACGAGTTGAGGACGTCGAAAGCGAAGTTATGAGTCAACTGGAACGTCTGGGGCTGGGCGGAAAGGTCAAGCCCGGGCAGACGGTGGCTATCACGGCCGGCAGCAGAGGCATCGCCAACATAGCGACCGCTATCCGTGCGGCGGCCGAGCACTTCCGGGGACTCGGAGCCCGGCCCTTCATCGTTCCCGCGATGGGCAGCCATGGAGGGGGAACGGCCGAGGGTCAGCGGGAAATCCTGGAGAGCTACGGGATTACCGAGGAGTTCACTGGCACTCCCATCCGGTCCTCGATGGAAACCGTGATCGTTGCCAAGACAGAGGGCGGACTACCCGTTCACTTCGACCGCAACGCCTACGAAGCAGACCACGTTCTGGTTTGTGGCCGGGTCAAGCCCCATACCGGTTTCGTCGGTGAGATCGAGTCGGGCTTACATAAAATGATGCTTATTGGTCTGGGGAAGTTTGAGGGAGCAAAGCTCTATCACCGGGCCATTCAGGAGTATAGTTTCTCGGAGATTATCCAGGCGGTGGCCTCGGTGGTTCTCGAGAAATGTGCCGTGGTCGCAGGCTTAGCACTGGTAGAGAATGCCTATGAAGAAACAGCCCTGATCGAAGCGGTGGCACCGGAACAGTTCTACGAGCGAGAGAAGGCCCTTCTGAAACTGGCGGCGGCCTGGATGCCGCGCCTGCCTTTCAAGGAAGCGGATCTCTTGATCATCGACGAGATTGGCAAGAATATCAGCGGTTCGGGCATGGATACCAATGTGGTAGGTCGTAAATACAACGACCATAAGGCAACCGATCGGGACAGCGTGTCCTGTAAGCGAATCTTCATACGTGGGCTCACCAGAGAGACTCACGGAAATGCTTGCGGATTAGGGATGGCTGAAGTCACCAATCAGCGCACCGTGGATCAAGTCAATCGCAGTGCGACCAGGATCAACGCCTTGACGGGTGGACATCCTCCTGCGGCAGCGATTCCGATTGCTTTCGACACCGACCGAGAAGCCGTGGCCGCTGCGCTGTCAACGGTTGGCCTGGTCGAAGGTAAAGACTCCAAGGTGATCCACATCACGAACACCATGTTGGTCTCCGAGGTAGTGGTCAGTGAGGCGTACCTGCCAGAGATCGAGGGACGCAAAGACTTGAAAATCCAAGAGGGCCCTGCCGACATGAGATTCGATCCCGAGGAGAACCTGTTTAATGTCGCTGCGGTGCCCGCTGTCGCCGATGTCTTAGAAAGAGTATAAGCTGAAACTTCAAGAATTCGTCGCACGTCTGAACGTCCCACGTCGCACGTCTCTAGTCCCCGGACAGCGCGTCGAACGGGATCTGTTTGCCGACAGCATCAACCTACTTCAGCAAGACTAGACTTCCCAGACTCTGGTCACGACCTGAGGGTGAACTACCGGTATGACAAAGCCAAGTCCGTCAGAGCCGCGAACGACTTGAGCCGTTAGCAAAATGAGCCCAGGTTCCGAGGAGAGAGCCGGACAACAGCACAATCTTCCAGTAACCGGAAGTTTCTTTCTCGGATGGGGCAGCACCGCGGGGGGCCACGAAGCTGAAACTTGGACGTGGCTTCGGTCTCGGCTCGAGGCACGAGACACGTCCTACGCTGAAGGCGTTACTGCGCGTAGCCCAGGGTTGGCGATGCGGAGCGAAGCGAGCTACCCTGGGTCAAGGTCGTTCCAGAAAATGCGCTACTCCGAAGGGGTTATTGCCGGCCGAAAACGCGTTGGCAATAACGCCTTCAGCGTAGAAGAGGCAGGCGACTTAAACCCAGGGTAGCTCGCTTCGCTCCGCATCGCCAACCCTGGGTTACACGCAATAACACCTTCGGTGTAGGGGACGTCCCCTCAAAGTTTTCTCCCCGGATGATCCAGCGCCAGCTGTGGGTCTCTCTTGGCCTGATTACAAGTTTCTTTCTCGAATGGGGCCAGGACTTCCTGGGGGTGGGACTGACCTGAAACTCGAACAGTGAGCAGTATCGAAAACGCATGCAGCCACCAGCGCCGCGAACGACTTGACTTGTCTGCAATATCATCCCAAGTTTCGAGGAGCGACCGTTCAGCAGCTAGAGCATTCCTGCCTTCTCCTGTTGAGCCTGCAATGTAGCCCGGTAGCGGCGAGAGGCCTCCTCGTCGAGGCGACAGCTCTCGCCCTTGTACACGACGGCAAACGCCCTGCGATGTCTGACCGTGGAGCGATTGGCGTTGGCGCTGTGAATCATGTTGCCATGATGGATCGCTAGATCGCCTGGGCGCATGCGAACGACGACCTCTCGGTCTCGGTCTTTCTCTCCATAGTCCGTAATTCCTTGCGAGAATCCGATGATCTTGGTTGGGTTGTGGGGGCGTATGCCCTGCAGGTGAGAACCAGCGACGTATCGCAGAGAGCCATTTTCATCGTCCACCAAGTCGAGGGCTAACCAGAATGTGGCCACATGGGCAGGCCTCAGGAAAAAGTAGAAGTTGTCCTGGTGTGGAGGCGTGACGTGATCAGTTCGAGGAGGCTTGTCGAACCACTCGACCGAGGCCTTCACAGGTTCGCCCACAAGGCCCTCGGCCAGATCCATCCATTTATCTCGTTTGGGAAGTTCCTCGAAGAAGGGGTCTTCCTCCATGTACTGCATCTGCTTGAGCGTTTCCGGGCGCGAGCGGTCCTGGTAGAAGGCGTGCGTCGCCGGCAGTGTTGGCACCGTCTCCCGGATGTAGCGATCCAGGTGATGGGACAGTTCCGCCATCTCTTCCTCTGTCATGAACTCGGGGATGAGAGCATACCCATCGCGTTCGTAGTCTGGTTTATATGGGGTGTGCATCATCAAGCTGGTCTCCCTGTTCGATCGAAATAAGTAGTAGAAGCTGCGTTCCTCATGACCCGCCGTGCGGAGCAACTGAGATCCATTCACGGGTCCCTGAAGCACGGAGGATTGCCAGGTTCACGAATAGGGTTTGTATGCCCTCTTCAAGGCTGCACAGAGGCGCGGCTTTTCCTTCGACGGTATCGAGGAAGGAGTTTGCTTGTCGCACAAAGAGCGTATCGCGTTCCAGAGATTGACTTTCGTCATGCCACTCGGTTTGGGGTTGGGACATCCAGCGCCAGCGGTTGCGATGCATCTCGAATCGGGCAGTCCCGTCTTCGCAGACTACCGTAATAACGATTTCATTCGGCGCCTGGTACTGGTTGAGGCTATAGCTGGCAAGTACGTCCTGGTGTCGAGCCACGACGTGAACGGTATCCTCAACGTCTACCCCGTCCAGGGCTTTGTGTGCCGAGTCCGCTGCGAGTTCCGTGATCGGGCCTAGCAGCCACTCGGCAGCATTCAGAATGTGAGTCAGGGCGTCCTGGACAGCTCCTCCTCCGGTAGCGCGATCCTTATAGTAGATCTCGCGGTAGGCTGGACGGTGGAAGGGGAAGTTCTGGCCACAAAGGGCAACCAATTGTAGGGGTTTTCCGAATCGTCCCTCAAGGAGTGATCGTCGCATGGATGCCAATATCGGATGGGCTCTATAGACGTAGGCTACGGCCGTCAGGGTCTTCCCGGCCTCAGCCGAGTCTCTGAGGCGGTCGATCCCTTCGAGGCTGGTGCTCAAGGGTTTTTCAATCAGGGTATGGACGCCGGCCTCAGCCAAACGGATGGACATCGGGATATGCAAATGGGCAGGTGTACAGACCACGGCGACATCAGGTGGGCGCAGCAAGGCCTCCTCGAGGTCTTCGAAGGCTTCTTCCAAGCCGTATCTGGTACACATCCGCTGCCGGAGTGCCGAATCGATTTCACAAACCGAAACCGTTGCGCGGCCAGTCTGCTGAAAACAGCGGACATGGCGTTCGCCTATTGAGCCGGCCCCTATCACTAGAACTCGCATTCTTTCTGTCCCATCCGAGGCAATGAGGGTTGAGAATCGAGTTCACAGTAGGCAGGGGTAGATGGAATGTCAAGTCAGGAATGGCAGCTGTAGTCTGGGGCTGTTGGTACCGACGTTCTTTCGAGAGAGAGGTTGAGAAGGCATTCCGCCGGAAGCGACGCCCGGCCATTGGCCGTGGCTTTTGCGGGTCTGAGCCCGGTATGCACTCTCGACGTTGGATTCTTGTTCCATTTCGCGGTGCTCCCGGCGGAAACTCGTATTCTGTTTGCTACCTTCATATCGACTCCACCGCTTCGACCCTTTATCCCGACGGACCGTTTTCCTGATCTTGTCCAATGTTATCTTTGGGGAAGGCGCGCGAAGAGAAGCCTTTTTTGAGTTCCATTGGCCGTCGGCTTTGCCTGATGTCAGCCGGCTAGGCGAGGTCGTAAGGCGAATGCTAGAATGAACCTCATCTGAAGAAGGGTTGGTCGGTCTCTCAGGAAAAGGGACCGGAGCAGTTTGCTCTAATCCACGGATTGTTTCTTCTCTTTGGGCGCTGATGTCGGTGTCCCTTGTTGCCGATACGACTCAAATGTCGGGTAGTCATTCTACGAACCAGATCGTGAATTCAAACGAAGATCCCGTCTTCGACTCCGCCAGTCGGATCCTGTGGGCTTGCCTGGTCAGCTTATTCGGGATTGTCATACTTGTCGGCCTCCTGCATCACTTCTATTCGGATGTGAGGCTGGAGGGCGTCTACTGGTTCAACCTTGACAAGGAGAGGAACATTCTTGCCTGGTTCTCGGGCATGCTTTTCTTTCTGTTCGGATGTTCCGCCCTTGCAGCCTACTACTGGGAACAGAGGCGGAACTCTGAGGAGCACTGTTTTCGTCTGCCGATCTTGTGGCTAGGTGTTGTCCTGGTTGGCCTCTTCATGTCCCTCGATGAGATGACGATTCTGTATGAAAACCTATTGGGGGTATTTAGGTAACTCAAGTTGTCTAGACCTGTTGACCGATCGCGGAGTCGTCAACATTGAGGAGCCGGTGAGCAGTCCTCGGCGAGAGGTGCCGGTGTGGAAGCTGATGTGGACGATGCGACAAACACTGCTAGGTCGTGGAGTCACCAAGCCCTAGGACCATTTCTTCGTCTTTCAATGGCGGACTCGAACCAATAACTACATCCCGGTCGTCCCGTCGTCTGCGATCGAATCACCATTGATAGCGTCTTTGGTGACTTCCAGGTGATAGGTGGCGTGAGCTCGGCAAACGATGCCCCGTTCTGCCCAGGCATCCCATGTCCGCCTGGTGATGACGATGACGATGTTGTCGGTCCCATTGGTTGCGGGCCGGGAACTAGCGGCGATAAGCCCACCATCATCACCCTGGAGTACACGGGCGCCGCATGCGCAGTGCCATTAGCAAACGACCAGAGTGGTAAGGCCAAGTGCAGCGATCTCGGTGCACTTCCTCCAGCTCCAGGTATGGTCCAAATCAGAGCAACCGGTAATGGGGATGTCTACGCCGATTTCACGAATATCTCGATCGGTGATCAAATCATTCTGACGGCACCTGGCAAGTTCAAATCCAACACGATTGTCAGAATTGAAGATCTCGGGGGAGATTCGAAGCAACTGTTGATGATCCACACGTCTTGTTCCAAGACTTTGGCCCTCGACGATGAGTTTGGGAGCCTTAAGGTCGTAGACATGCAGTAGAATCGGGGCCTTGAGCTTCCGACTTCGTGGGAGGCCGGTTTTGAGCCGGCCTCCCACTCCCTCCTTTCTTTTCCGCTTTCATCCCGGTTCTCTTAATACACTCACTTTGTAAGCACCATCACGTTCGCAGTTGAGGCTTGTCAATCCTAGAGTAGAGCTGAAGTTTTCACCGGAATGATCCAGCGTGACCGCTGGCGGGACTGACCTGAAACTTCAAGAATTCGTCGAACGCCTGAACGCCTGAACGCCTGAACGCCTGAACGCCTGAACGCCTGAACGCCTGAACGCCTGAACGTCGCACGTCTCCCGTCCTCGAAGGTGCCACCAACGGGTGAACTACCAGCGTTACGAAGCCAAGTCCGACAGAGCCGCGAACGACTTGAGCCGTTAGCAAAATGAGCCCAGGTTCCGAGGAGAGAGCCGGACAACAGCACAAATCCCCAGTAACCGGAAGTTTCTTTCTCGAATGGGGTCAGTGCTTCCTGGGGGCGGGACTCAGGTGAAACTTCCTTGGGTTCCAGGTTCCACGACCGCCTGCACCAGAGTCGGGTCCCTATAGATAAGTTTTGAACCACTCATTGATTCTAAGCTCGACGGACGGTGGGACACTGTGGCCATGACCGTGATTGAGAAGTCCCAGCCTGGTCGGGTCGCCGTAGAGCCGGTAGGCAGGCATTGCAGCGCGGATAAATGGGGAGCTCTTGACACCGTCGGTACCCTCACCGGCCAGAAGAAGAAAGGGTCGTGGCGCGATCAGGGCCATCACTTCCTGGTGGTCGTGGCCGAATTGTTTGATCCCGGGGCCCAGGTACCAGGATGCGTACCAGTTGGAGAAGTGGGCTCCAATTCCAGGCTCGCTTGAGATCGCCGCCCGGACCCGCTCATCGAAGGCGGACAGATAGAAAGATTCTTTGGCGCCTAGAGAGTGTCCGAAGGCTCCCAGACGGTCGTTGTCGACCTCTTCTACCTGCTCCAGGACGTCCAGGCCCCGTTGGGCGTCGAAGAGCATCTTGGCCATCCCAGTGGAGTTGGGATGCCGCACTTGAAACTGGTGGACCCTGACCTCCCAGGCATGACGAACCCAGCTGCTCGGCGGCTTGAACCCATGTGCGTCAGCCTGATTGCCGCGATGTTGCTCCTGGCAGGAGGAGGGCAGGTTGCCACCGGCGATAGCTTCCCAAAGGAAGCAGGCAGGGGAGAAGGTGACGAAACCCTGCTGGGCTAGCTTCAGCCCGAGAGCCAGCTGGTTCTTTCCTTCCACCCCGGCGGACTGCCGGATGGTGTTGTGCGTAGTGGCATGGAGGACCACGATGCCCGGGGCTTTTCCGGATAGTTTCTTGGGCTTGATCAGGTAGCCACGGACGCTGAGGCCGGGTTCGCTCTCATACTCGACGAGCTCACGGATGACCCCGGGAGGCGATTGGATCGGACCGGTGCCATTGCTGGCCGGCTTTTCGGTGATGAACTTCAGCCGGGGAGGGTTGGGATTCTGAGGTAGGGGGCCGAGATAGTCTAACCAGGAGCGCCGTATCTCGTCGCGGCGTTGGCGCCAAGCGTCGAGAGATCTGACCAGGGTACCGTCTTCCCTTTTCAAGGCAGAGCTAAGAGGCGTTTGTCCTTCCATGCTCGGACTCTGGACCTCGGCCAGCCAGGAGACGTTCCGGACATGCGACTGCCCTCGGGCAGGGAAAGTAGATGCTGCAGCCGCACCCAGCGAGGCTACCAGGCAATCCCGACGAGAAAGGGCTAGCCCAGGTACGGGAAAGGTGAGAGATATGGGTTTTTGCATTTTGTACAGGGTACGATCAGGTGGGTCCAGAAACAAGACTGGGGTCCGTCCGTCGGCGTACTCTGCAGAAGCCAGCACCTGTCGAAGCATCGTTTGTCCGTGTCCTTGCAAGCAGGCTGGAGTCCCAGTAGACTCAGAAAACGAGTCATTTGTTGCGAGTCTTTACCCCTTATCACGCGATCAGGCCTGTGACGCCTCGGGAGAAGGAACATGAAAGAGAGAAGAGTCCTGACAGGTCTAGTACGTTGTAACACAGATTGTTACGGGTTTGCCGGTGGGGCTTGTGAGGCGAGATCAAGGAGGGAGGAGGAAGGCGATGAGTGGCCATCTTCGACGACGACCAACGCAGAGATCGTCCACAACCCCCATCGTCAAACCCGTCATAATCTGTGTTACAGCGTACTAGTGATACTGGGGGTCCTCCTGGTTGGGATAGGCTCTCCTGGGAGCCTGCTTTGGGCCGGGAAGGGAACTCGCACTGAGGTCCGGGGCCTGCGTGGGGCCGTGACGGCTGGGCACCCCCTGGTCGCAGATGTGGGCATGGAGATCTTCAAGCAGGGTGGCAACGCCGTGGACTCTGGTGTGGCCATGCTGCTGGCGGCCTCTGTGGTGGAGTTCAACTCGTACGGATTCGGAGGCGAGATGCCGACCCTCATCTACTCGCCCCGAGATCGGCGTGTAGTGGCCGTCAACGGTAATACTAGGGCTCCCAAGGCTGCCAGCATAGGCTGGTTCCGGAAGCAGGGATACCAGATGATTCCAGCAGACGGCTTCATGCCGGCCGGTGTGTGCGCCGTGCCGGCAGCCATTGTGCTCAGTCTGGAGCGCTATGGCACCCTTTCCTTCTCTGAAATCGCGCGGGGTGCCATTCGTCTGGCCGAGGGTTTCCCTGTAGACGAGCGCTGGCGAAAGTACGTCGGGAGGGAAGAATCAGAAAAGTATCACGGCCCCAAGACATTTCGTACGGAGTGGCCCAGTTCGGCAGCCGTGCTTCTCCACGACGGCCGGGTGCCGGGAGTGGGAGAGATCACCAGTAACCCGGATCTAGCCCGGACCTTTCGACGTCTGGCGCAGGCGGAGAAGGACGCCTTGAAGAAAGGCGCTGACCGAAAATCGGCGCTCAGGGCGGTTCACGACTATTTCTACAAAGGCCCAATCGCCCAGCAGTTGGTCGAGTTCTCGCAGGCGTTCAAGGTCCGCGACGGCGAGGGCGGCCATCATCACGGCTTGCTGACAACCGAAGATTTCGCCGATTACGAGGCCCGTATCCAGGAGCCCTGGAGTATCGATTACCGGGGCTATCAGGTCTACAAGTGCGGACCCTGGACCCAGGGCCCGGTATTTCTTCAGCAGCTGGCCTTGTTGGAAGGCTACGATCTGTCCTCCCTGAAGCACAACAGCGCCGACTACCTGCATCTCTGGCTAGAGACCGCCAAGCTGGCTCATGCCGACAAGGAAAAGTACTACGGGGATCCTGACTTCGTGTATGTGCCCCGCCAGGGTCTGCTCTCCAAGGGATACGCCAAGCTGAGAAGACAGCTCCTCGATTGGGCAAAGGCCTCGCTGGAGCTGCGTCCAGGAGATCCCTTTCCCTTCGATGCGCATCCCGAGAAGCGTCCGACCAATCTGAGTCTGGCTCCGGTTGAGCCCAGGCTCAAAGATGACGGCACCAGCGGAGTCCGCGCGGTGGACTCACACGGGACCATCTTTTCCTCTACGCCCAGCGGAGGGTGGCCAGCCTCGTCTCCCATCGTTCCGGGACTGGGATTCTGCCTGGGAAGCCGGGTCCAGATGTTCTATCTGGAGGAGGGACTGGCCAAGTCGTTGGCCCCGGGCAAGCAGCCGTCCACCAGCCTCACTCCCAGCCTGGTCATGAAGGACGGGCGTCCCTGGATGGGTTTCGGCATGCCGGGAGGGGATAAACAGGACCAGGGAACGCTCCAGTTTTTCTTGAATGTGGTGGACTTCGACATGGGACTGCAGGATGCGCTGGATGCTCCCAAGGTCTGGACCCGGCACTTTCCGGGTCTCTTCTACCCCCATAGGGCGGACCCCGGACGAGCCTACCTGGAAGGGCGGCTCGCCAATCTGGATGAGATCGTTGTCGACCTTCGGCAAAGGGGGCACAAGGTCACGGTGGCCAGTCCCTGGAATGGGGACAACACCATGGTTGTGATGATCGATCCCCGGACGGGCACGCTGGTAGCAGCCACCAATCCCCGTATGGAGGGCAGCACCGCGCTGGCTTGGTAGGAGGTTGCGCCAGGGTCGGTAAACCTGCAACCTTCAACCTGTAATCAATTCAAGTCTTGGTTCGGGGCAGGGATTCAGTACCTACTCAGATACGGAGGCTATCGATGGAGCCGAATAATGGGGAAAGGGCTGCAAGATTCGGAGACTGGACTGCTGGATGCTATAACATTTCCAAGATTGTTGCTCTGTTGGGGGCGGCTCTCTGGACGCTGTTCGAGTAGAACGTTTCGATCTTCCCAAGAGAGTCACACCAGGACTTCTTGCGGAAGGCCCAGAAGAGAACCGAACTCGCCGTGAAGATGGGCACGGTTAAGCCCGTGCGACTGGATCGACCGGCTGGGCAATTCGGGTCTGAGTCGGGTACACGACACGATTTGTTAATTCAGGGCGAGTGCGCTTTCACCAATGAAAGGGATTTCCCGATTGCTCTGCAGTCGAAAGCTTTGGTCTTGAGATTTGCAACGGGTATCGAGGCGCTTGCTGCTCCGGACCCAGGGGAAACTGCGGAGGGTTTTTTACCCTTTCAGATCAACTGGTCGCAGGACCATGAGATCGGAATGGAAACGGCGTTTGGGCCCGCCAACGAAGCTGAAGGGGCGTCGATTCTGGAACAGGGTGGGGTGAATGTCGTTCCCTTCTATGCCCCCGTGTCAGTCTACTGGCAACCCTCGGAACAGCACAGGTTGATGGAGCTGGACTCGAGTTTTATGTCTACGGTGTCAATCCGGAGACCAGCGAAGAGATCGAAGGTTCCCGGCAGATCAAGCGTATTTCCCATCGAATGTTGCTTGAGCGTACGGGCGAGACTCAGCGGTTAGGTCGGACCTCCCGCCGGCGTTAGGGCCAGTATCCGGCTGCCGGCAAGTGACTTTTTCGTTTGGTTCAAGCGGATGGTAGAGTTTATGGTGGGTTTCTTGGAAATCGTTAATTTGCGGGTACACGAGCATTTGCAATCGAGGACCCGTTTCCCGGAGGTAGCCCCATGAAGGCGTTAGAACATGCAGCAATTATCGCAGATGATCCGGAAGCTCTGGTTGACTGGTACTGCACCACCCTCGGCTTCGAGTTGATCAGCAAAGGGGACCTGGTTCTCGATGGTAATCAGCTCACCTACCATTTTCTGAGCTTGCCTGGAGGAGCCTTGCTCGAGATCCTTCCTTCCAACCAGAAATCCCGTTCCAAGAAGGCCCCCGACGACGCGGGCATTAGGCATCTGGCTTTTCTGGTCGAGGACTTTGAGGCTTCTTGCCAGGCTCTTCGGGAGAAGGGACTGGATCTCGGCACTGAGCGAGAGTTACCTGATGGGACCAAGCTGGTATTTTTCCCCGATCCGGAGGGCAACCTATTGCAGCTGGTCTATCGGACCAAGGCCCTTCGCCCCTGGCTGTAGGGAAGCAAGTAGGGGATCAGCGCCCGCTCCAATACCGGTAGTAAGCCAATCCAACCAGGGTGTTGCAAGTGGTGTTCAGGCGGAGCTCCAGTGATTGGTCGTTGCCTTCCCCTCCTACCGCATCACCCCACCACTGTCCGTCGGACTGCTGGCGCTGGAGGATATAGGAGGCGATCTTCCGCGCGGCAACTCGATAGGATTCATCGGGCGCTACCTGGTACAACTCCGTCAGGCCCCAGAGATACTTGTGAGCCTCGACGCAGCTATAGATCCCTTCGGCCCCCGTCAAGATACTATCTGTGTATCGCCGGGCCGTCTCGAGGTATCTGTCCTCCCTGGTCAGGCGGTAAAGCCTTACCAGGAACACCTGAACCGGTCCCAGGCGCGCAGGACGCTGTTTGATACCCAAGCGGTCAACGTAGTCCTTGCTGCTCTGTTGTAGCAGCAGCTGACGAGTTCCATCTGACCTGTATTCGAGGGCCAGATAGATCCCGTTTTCGGGGTCAGGTTGACTTTCCAAGAGGTTGGCCAGAAAATCTGCTGTCCGCCGAGCCGCAGCTAAGTGTCCGGTGGCGAGCAGACCGAGACCTGCGAATCCAGCGGTCATCGCATGTTCGATGCCCTCACCGCTGTCGAGTGCCGCTTTGGTATCCCGAAACCCGCCAGTGTGAGGATTTTGATAGGTCAGGATATCCTGGGCCAGCGGGAAAGCGAGATCATAGCGCCCGCACATTTCGGCACCCCAGACCAGCCAGCCGCGATCGTAGGTATTAGTCCAACGGGACGCTTCTTGCTCCGCTGGAATTTCCAGCTGGCCACGGGCTCCCAGGAATCGCGCGGCGATCCAGTTCAGGCTTGCGAACGCCGACTCGAACGACCCATTGATGGCCAGACTGGCAGGGATTTTGTAATAGAGGGCCGCCTGGTCCGAAGCCTGGATGCTACCCCGTTCGTCCATCATGGATGTGAGCCAATGGCATCCTCGTGCCAGGCTGTCAGCTAATCTGTGCTCGTCAGGGGTCTCATTCGGTTCGGTCATGGATATGGAGTGCCTCCGCAACGACTGGTGATGAGAAGTATAGGCTAATAGGTAAGGGCACCGATCCGCCAGGGGAATACTCGCGTGGGAATCTGACTCGGGATTGCTGCGTCAAGATAGTGCGGATAATGCCCTCTCTGGGGAAGCCGGGGTTGAGGGGTTGCTTCGAGGTCGAGCAGCCGCTGAATTCGCTCCTCGGTCTCGGGGGGTGTGCGAAATAGAGGCAGGGACGGTACCCGGTGTCCAACTGGGAAGATCCGTTGCAGCCATCTCCTTTGGATGCGTTCCATCTTGGCCAGTGCTCTGGCCAAACCGCGTGGATTTCCTGTCAAACTGGCGGCGTCGAGGCCGGCTTCAAACTCACGAGTTCGAGAGAGTGCCAGTTGCAAGAGTGCGCTGGCCGTCGGTGCACCAATCAAGAGCACAACCAACAGCCAGGGGAATTGATACGCATCCAGCAGCAGCATCGGAAGATTGAACAGCAGCATCAGCTGGCCAATCCAGGATAAAGTTCCGGTCACCCGGCTGACGCTGTGGGCGAGCCCCATGACCCAGCGGTCCCGGTTGCGGATGTGGCTGACTTCGTGCGCCAGAACACCGGGAAACTCCTCCTGATCGAACGTCCGCAGAAGGCCATCGGTGAGGCCCAGAGCGGCATCGTTTCGACCTCCCACGGCAAACGCATTGATGACTCGGCTGGGCACGTAGTAGAGGCTAAGCAGCGTTGGTAGCTGCGCGCGCTCTGCCAGGGTTTTCACTATGCTGAATAACCTGGGGGCCTCATAGGCTAAAATCGGGCGAGTCTGTCTGGGCGAGACCTTGGGACCAATGAGGAGAAAGAGAGAGCCGAGTAGCATCAGCCACAGCAGGCCATCATTGCCGCCAGAGCCCATCCTATCGCTGCCAACAATTACCAGCATGCCAGTTCAACAAAGCCGACTGCAGGAAGTTGGTGATCTTCCGCTTAACAACTCGTTCTCTGCGTATCATCGCCCTTCCTCGATCCGTTCAGTCCTGAAGCAATTACTGTGTGAACCCTTGTTATTTAAGATCCCATCTGTCCGCTTCCAAGGCTGCAGCGAATTTTCATGACCCCGGAGGAGGAAATGCCTTCTGAGATAATCTCTGCCCCCAGTGCCGAAGGGTGGAGCCGGCCTCTTTCGCTCCGGGTTCAGTACAGGGGCCAAAGGACTGGGATGAGAAGCGAGGCGATGATCCAAAGGAGGATGTTGAGGGGAAGCCCCACCTTGACGTAGTCCGAGAACCTGTAGTTTCCCGGCCCGTAGACCATCAGGTTGGTGTGGTAGCCAAAGGGAGTACTCAGGGCTGAGGAGGCCGCAAAGGTTATTGCCATAAGGATTGGCACCGGGTTGAGCCCCAGATTCTGAGCGAAGGAGATCCCGATCGGCACCAGCAAAATGGCCGCGGCGTTGTGCGACATGATCGAAGCGAAAATGGTAGACAGCAGATAGAAGACGGAGACGATCGCGGTCGGGCCGAGGTTCTCCGTCAGGCTCAGAATTCCGCTCGCGATGACGGCGGCGGTCCCGGTGTTTTCCATCGCCACACCCAGCGGAATCATTCCAGCTAACAGAAAGATCACGAACCAGTCGATAGACTCGTAGGCCTCCTGCAGCCTGATGCATCCGAAAAGCCCCATCAGGATACATCCCACGATGCCTGCAACCAGGATCGGCATGATCTTGAAGGCGGCTAAAACCACTACCAGGGCAATGACCCCCAGGGCGTAGGGGGCCTTCTCCCTCCGGACGGTAGGTTCCTCGATTTCCTGCAGCATCAGGAAGTCTCGGTCCTTGGTGAGTTCTCGCATGTACTCGCGTCGTCCCTGCAGAAGCAGCATGTCGCCGGCATCCAGCCGTATGTTCCCGACCCGCTCCTTGATGGTTTCGCCGTGCTTTTGGACGGCCAGTGCGAAGACTCCGGAGTGATGTCTGAAGTTCCTTTCCCGCAAAGTCGTTCCAATCAGCGATGAGCCGGGAGAGACCATGACCTCTGCCAGCATCACCTCTTCCGTCATCAGGTCCCGATCCGCATACTTTGCCTGGGACCGGATGGCAAGACCCTCCAGCGCTTTCATTTCCATGATGCTGTGGATGGATCCACGCACCAACAGTTCGTCGCCCTCGTGAAGTTTGGAGTCTCGAAAACCCGACCAAATGCGTTCTTTTCCTCGAATGATTTCCAGAATCGTGACATCGTATCTTTCACTCAGTCTCGATTCGGCTGGCGTTCGCTGAATCAACGGCGACTTCTTTTCTACAACCAGGAGAGTGAAGTAGCGGCCGACCTCGTATTTTCCCGTCAAGTCGTCGGCCGCGCCGCGATCTGGGAGCAACCTCCTTGCGACAAAGGTCAGGTACAGGAGTCCCACAACCAGGAACACAACCCCTAGCTTGGTCAGCTCGAACATCCCGAATTCTCGGACGCCATGGTCTGCCGACATGGAGCTCACGAGGATATTCGTAGAGGTCCCGATCAAGGTACAGGTTCCGCCGACAATCGAGACAAAGGACAAGGGAAGGAGCAGACGAGACGGGCTCGTGCCATGCTGGCGACACACGGAGAGGGCGACTGGAATGAAGACGGCCACGGCCGCGGCATTGTTGATGAAGGCGGAGGCAACCCCGGCGGTGAGCATCAGGAGCAGAAATAAACGAATTTCACTGCCACGACCCAGCTGAATGAGTTTCTGGCTGATCAGGTTGATGGCTCCAGTCTTCACCAGCCCGCTGCTGAGAACGAACATCGTTGCAATGGTGATGGTGGCCTTGTTGCTGAAACCAGAAATCCCCTCCTGAACGGTAACGAAGCCGGGGCGGAAGAGCCCGATGACTATCAGAGCAGTCATGATCAGAATAGCGACCATGTCGACTCGAAGCTTCTCCGAGACGAAGAGAACCATTGCCGCTACAATAATCAGACAGACGAGGATGATGTCCAGCATAGCCATAGACTATGGGAACAGATCGCTCCTTGATTCTCAAGGGTTCGTGTCTCGTGTATTGTCCGAAAGTAATCTAGGGGTCTGCGCAAGAATAACTTGGTAGAATTGGCGCTCAGATTTGCACCAGATTTGGCCGCGAACGATTGAGCGAAACCGCAGGCGTAGCCGGGTCTACGTTGAGGATTTCGCGATTGAGGAGCGGCCGAAGATGGTGTGAAGATGAGATGCCAAAATGCCAAGTTATTTTTGCGCAGACCCCTAGGCTCACGGTTGTCCTGGGTCTGCTTCCGCGCCTCTGGCTAGCCGCAGACCCTGATTAGTTCCCAGGTTTCTATCCACGTGTTATTATCCCGCCGGCTGAGGATCGGGTCTTCGCTTGGCGCCGATCGGCACCTCTTCAAGAAAAGTCTGAAAGAAGGGCGGAAACCAGCACTTGTGCTGTGTTCCTCTTTGCTGCCGCTCTACGTTCGACTAGGTTGTGTCGCCGCGAAAAGAGAATCCGAAGGAAGGAAGGGGTAAGGAGGTCGGAGCATGTTGGTGTAGCTAGCAGCGCAGGAATTCTGAACCCCAGACAACCTAGATTTAAGGAGGTAAGAATGAAATCAGGAAAGATGACCGCCTTTCTGATCGCAGCTACTTTCACTTTTGGTACGGAGGTGGCTGCTATAGACAAGTCCAAGGGCGTCTATCGGATTCCCTGCTCCAATGGCACCAAGGTCAAAGTCACAAACAATCACGACAAGCACAAGCCCAAGGGCAGAATCGACATGCATGGAACCGGTGGCAGCAAGCCCTACAAGATTGTCGTCGCTGCTGATGGGACCGTGCGCTATATCGTCGATAACCAGAGCAAGCAGGTCGACAGCAAATCGGGAGACCCTTGTACCAATAACTACGTCTGGATCGAGCACAAGAATGGGGAGTGGAGCAAGTACTCTCACATGACGAAGAACTCGGCCACCCAGAAGGCGAAGCTCAAAGTCGGGAAGTTTGTGAAAGCCGGTACCTATTTGGGTGATGGAGGAAAGGTCGGCTGCGCTTCGGGTGACCACTTGCATTTCGAAGTCGGTGTGCCCAGGAAGAGCGGCTCCATCAGTGCAACGGGCGGTTTCCTCAGGGACAACTCGAACAGCAAGCGCAACCGGACCCCCAAAATCTGCGGGATCTCTGGAGGTATCTTCGCCAGCGGCACTAGCTACGATGCCCGGAACGGTCCTGGCAATATCAGAAAGGGTAGCTCGGAGGTTGCCAGGCACGGAGTTCCAGCGCGGGACTGTCAATGTCTGTTCGATTAGGCGACCGGATCCGGCTACGAGCTGAGGTGGATCGACGGTTTCGACCGGAATGGGAAGGTCTACTACAACGCGGTTTTCGGTCCCAAGGGCCGTGCGCAGCGGAGGGCCTATTTCGGACTGACTGGAAAGCAGTACCAGGCGCGCTTCGACCAATACAGCAAGACCGGCTACCGGCCGGTTCAGGTCGAGACCTATCGGAGCGGAACCAGCGTCCGCTATGCGATCATCCTGAAGAAGCGCTCTGGCCCCAAGTCCGTAGCCTATCATGGGGTTTCTGCCAGCGCACATCAGAAGCGAATCGACGATCTGACCAAGAAGGGCTTTAGACCGAAGAACATCGCTGTGGCTTCAGTCAAAGGGACCCGGTACTACACGGCGCTCTACGAAAAGACCAACATTGGCAGCTACCAGGCCAAGTCTTCTCTGACGCCAGCTCAGTATCAGAAGCTCTTTGACGAGAACAAGAAGAAGGGCCGCCAGATCGCCTACCTCAACGGCTACTCCCACAAAGGGAAGCCGTACCTTTCAGCAATCTGAAATTCCAAGACCAAGGGGGCTTACAAAGTCCGCCACAATCTCAGTAGTAGCCAGTATCAATCTGAGTGGCAGAAAGCGACGAAAGCCGGATACCGAACCCGGAATATGACTGTTACGATTCCGGTAAGGCTGTGATGTACGGTGGGATCTGGAGAAAATAAGAAGCCGGATAATCTTGATCTACCCGGCCTCCCCGTGGGCGAGGGTCATCTCCAGGAGCTTGAGCATCGTCTTCCAGTTTCGGAAGGTACTTGGGGTTCCTAGCTTGGAGTCGAAGTAGGCATTGGTCAGCTTCGAGCGTGCAAGGCCGTGGGGACAGTAGAGGTAGACCTCACGGCCTTGGACAACAAACTCGTCACGCGGTGAGCGGCCTGGCGTCCAAATCAGCGATCCTCTCATTATCGGGTAGGCTTGCCAGGAAGCCGATGTGAAGTGCCCGCTCCGGCACCACCTCGCAGGAACGGATTGGCACGGACGATCCCACTGAGCTCCTGGGCGGTACGTGTGGTGACGGGTGTTTCCCAGCCGAAGCGCCTGGAAATGGACTGCATGATATCGGTGCGCATACGAGGAATCTCCGCTGCTTCCGCCTCGAAGATGACGTTGCCGCTCTGGATATAGGCCTGGACTCGTCTGGCACCGGCGTCCTCGCAGATCGAGACGAGGTTTCTCATCGGAAGTCGGTGTCGGCCACCGACGTTGATTCCACGCAAGAATGCAATCTGGATCGTTGGTTTCTGGAGCGTGCTCGGTGCGGCCATTGTTGGAGTGGACTCTCAGGCTCCGCCGATCGGCTAGTCCTGACTCTCGGCGTCTGCTCGCGTAGCTACCCCTTCTGACAACACCCTTCTCATTCTGCTCAGGATGTCTGGCGATGCAATCGTCTCCTCCCTCAAGATCAGGAGCACGAAGTTGTCAGCTAGGATTTCCTCGGGATGGATGATGTATTTGGTGTTTCTACCGACCTGTTCGAAGAAGCCCGAAATCCCGTCGATCCCTACCAGGGCTGGGGTGGTTCCCTCGTATCTTGGTCGAACCTCCAGCGGATCAGAGGTTCGATCGACCAACAGGAACTTGAATTGAAGGTAGTCAAAGAGTGCTTTCCCGCTTCCAGCCTCGTACCTCTCGCGGTTAGCGAAAAGAATGGGGATAGTCCAGGTGGGTTCTCCATCGACCCGCACGCGAATGCAGTGCTCGCTGTCGGGCACGTCGGGATTTGTGATCCTTCGGGATCGGAGTGGAGCCGGTAATTGAACTTAGGGACACTTCTCGAAGCCGATACCTCGATAGAGTCGTTCTTTCAGTTCTGGATTTGTTCTGGATAGGATGTGGAACAGCTCGTGAGAGATAATCCTCTGGACGGCCAACGGCTCTTCTTTGAGTTTGGCGGCAGGAAGGACGATGGCCCGATCGCGTGTGTAGGCTGCCCCACTTTCATCCCTTCCGGTGGTTTTGACAAGGTAGATCCTCTCAGGCAGCGGGAGCGCCAACCTCTCGAGAGCTGATCGTAGTCTGTCGAGAGCGCTACTGATCCGATCCTTCTCTGGTTCCGTCCACGCCAGCACCTGTCGTCTTACAAATAAGAGGAACTCCGATTCGGAAACCTCGCGGTCCGTTTTCAAACGCACAGCTCGATCGAATGGGCTGAGCTGCTTGACGAAATCGTCTCGCCTTCCCAGAACCCTCCGTCCCTCAGCAACGGTTGCAAAGACCAGGGTGGTATCTCCCACCACCAGTTCGGCTTGGCCTGCCTTAAGGTTCGGGGCGCACGCCATGAGTAATGTCAGGCACAGAACGATTGTCTGTGACCGCCCGAACAAAAGGCACAAATGGGTGTGCAAGCTCAACCTCTATTGATCCCTTAATGCAGAGACCCTAAAGCCTTCACTTGATTAGTGCAAGATTTCAAGCTTGATGGCCGTTTTACTACGCGGCTAGGCATTCGACCTGGACGATGACCCCTGGCGTGGGGAGAAATTTTCAGTTCCCACTTGACAAGGACAAGAAGATCTATTGAAATTGAAATTCAATTTCAATAAGCCTTTGGCCTGTTGAGGAGGATTGTGTGCACAGCCCTGCGTCAAGACGTCGAATAGTCGCCGTGTTCTTCAAATATGGCGTGCTGGCCTCGTGGCTCAGCCTCCTTGTGCCCTCAGCCCTGAGCTCGGAGAAGGACCAGCTGAAGGCCAAGCTGGAGGAGTTGGAACGCAGACTGGAAGCTTTGGAGGCCCAAAAGAGCACTGAGAAAGTGGCGACGCCTCCTCCGAGTCCGGCCCCGGCCACTCACTCCGAGGAGCTTCAGGAACTCCGCCGTCAGCTCGATATCTTGGCCGCTGAGGTGGAGCTCATAAGAAGTGGAGAGCCGCTTATCGAGGTGACCGAAGAAGAGGCCCGAGCCAAGGGTCTGGGACCTGCTGCTGCCTCTGTGTATCGGAGGCAGGAAGGCGTTTCGATCGCCGGATACGGTGAGATGCTTTACAGCAACTTCGTTGCCGAGAACGAGCTTGGAGATCCTGTCAGGAGAGCAACCCAGCTCGATTTTCTGAGGGCCGTCATCTATGCCGGCTACCGCTTCAATGACCGCTTTCTATTCAATTCGGAGATTGAGTTCGAACATGCTTCGACCAGCTTGGAGGGATCTGCCTCGGTCGAATTCGCCTATCTGGACTTCATTGCGAATGACCACCTCACCCTGCGGGGCGGACTTCTCCTGGTTCCGATGGGACTGGTCAACGAGCTGCACGAGCCTACCGTTTTCATGGGAGCTTTGCGGCCCGAGACCGAACGCCGGATTATCCCCTCTACCTGGCGAGAGAACGGCGTCGGCGCAGTTGGATCGGTCGGGATCTTCGACTATCGAGTCTACTTGATCAACGGTTTACAGGGGTCCCGCTTCAGCTCCAATGGTCTTCGGGGAGGACGTCAGAAGGGTTCGGAAACGGCTGCCACGGATATGGCGGTCGTAGCGCGTCTGGACGTCAATCCAACGCCGGGAGTCTTCTTCGGTGGTTCCATCTATAACGGCGAATCGGATCAGGGCGCACTTTTCGATGGCAGCGAGCTGGATGTCGGAACGAAGATCGGCGAGCTGCACGGCCAGGCCCAGTTGCGGGGTTTCGATCTAAGGGGGCTGTACGCCTGGTCCCACCTGGAAGATGTGATCCGATTGAACCAATCCTTGGGCCTCACGGGCAGCGACAGCATCGGCGAGAGCCTCGAGGGGGGATATCTCCAGATCGGGTATAACCTGCTGTCCCAAATCAGAGCCGATATCCGGGTGATGCCTTACTATCGGTACGAGACCCTCGATACCCAGAAGGTGGTCCCCTCGGGTTTCTTCAAGAATCCCAATAGAGACCGTACTTTTCAGACTCTGGGACTTGAATTCAAACCCATTCCCAATATCGTCATCAAGTCGGATTTTGTCTGGAATCGCAACAAGGAACGAACGGGAGTCAATCAGGTCAACGTCGCCCTGGGGTACAACTTCTAGTGGACTGTAACGCTTGATTCGCTAGCGGATGAGCGAGCCATTCGGGCGTGAGATCAAGGCGCGCTGACACAGGCATAGCTTGGACTATGGGAGGAAGCGCAACACAGAGATCGCGTCCGAGGGCCGCTCAGGCACTAGCGAATCAGGCGTTATCGTCCACTAGTTGCTGTTGTCGGTAGACTATGGCGTACGAATGAGAGTTAATGGTGACGCATAATTCCTTACAACCCTTACCGCATCTTTGCTCCTGGACTGAGACGCCTATGCCTCCGCTCACGCTTGATGATCTGGTTAAGGGTGAAGAAGGGATCCTCGATTCCCTCGAGTTGCCCGCGGCCGAGAGCCGCCGACTAATGGAGCTGGGATTCTTGCCGGGCACTCTGGTAGGTGCCGCCGGCCGCTCGCCCTTTGGCGACCCCCGCATCTTCCGCGTCGATGGCTCAGAAGTTGCGCTGCGCCGCGAGACTGCCGCCCGCTTGATCCTACGTCCACCCCGAGCGAATCCCGAGAGGGATTCATGAGTCAGAGTCACCCTGGGGCTGCGACGGTTGCTGTCACACTCGAGAACCAGCCGCAGTCTTCAGGCAGCGTTCGTACGGTCGCCGTTGTGGGCCCGCCCAATTCGGGCAAGTCTACGCTGTTCAATCGCCTTACCGGACTGCGCCAGAAGGTCGCCAACTACCCTGGCGTTACCGTAGAAAAGCGAGTGGGCCAGGCGCGTCTGTCCGGTAGCCTGGAAGTTGAACTGGTCGATCTGCCGGGGATCTACAGTCTGGTGCCTATGTCGGAAGATGAACAGGTTGCCTATGATGTTCTGACGGGTCGCATGACGGGGATCTCCCCTCCCGATGCCATCGTTCTCATTCTCGATTCCACGAATCTGGGGCGTCACCTCAGCTTCGCCGCGCCCATACTCAGCTTGGGAGTTCCGACTCTTGTTGTTCTCAACCTGGCAGATGATCTGCGAAGGAGGGGCGGGAAAATCGACCTCGACAAGTTGGCGGGGCTTCTTGGGACTCCAGTCGTCTTGATCAGCGCCCGAACTGGTGAGGGAGTTCCGGCCGTCGAGGAGTTTCTGGAGGGAGCCCTGGGCGTCCCAAGTCCGGCGGAGCTCCCCGTCATTCAGAATGTTCCCCTCTGTCGCGAATGGTCAGCCCGGCTGGGAACTGCAGCGGACTACGCGGCGCCTGCTCCACCCCTTTGGACTCGCCGCCTGGACGCCCTCTTCCTTCATCCAGTAGCAGGCCCACTTATCTTCGGAATCTTGGTGGTTGCCGTGTTCCAGGCGGTGTTCACCGTGGCCGTGCCCCTGATGGATGGGTTGGATGCCGCTGTCTCGGCTTCCGGCAAGTGGCTGAACCTCTTCCTGCCCGATTCCTGGTTTCGGAGCCTGTTGATCGAAGGGGTGTGGGGCGGGGTGGGTTCGGTCGTGATTTTTCTGCCCCAGATCCTGCTCCTCTTTATTTTTATCGGAGTCTTGGAGGATTCGGGCTATATGGCGCGGGCCGCCCTGATCGCGGATCGCACGATGAGGAAGGTGGGACTGCAAGGGAAATCCTTCATTCCGCTGCTTTCGGCCTACGCCTGTGCTGTCCCTGCCATCATGGCCACGAGGACCATCGAGAGCAAACGCGATCGTACCGCTACCATCCTGATCGCACCCTTCATGACGTGCTCGGCAAGACTGCCTGTCTACACGTTGGTGATTGCGGCGTTCATCCCCGAGCAGCCACTTCTGGGTGGAGTCCTCGGGACCCGTGCCGTGACCATGCTGGGCCTGTATCTGCTCGGTTTCATGGCAGCTGTCTTGACCGCCTGGGCTCTCAAGTCGTCCGTCTTGCGCAGCGAGCGCTCCTCTTTCGTCCTGGAGATGCCTCCCTATCGAATGCCAAGCTTGCGGTCTCTGGGACTTCGGCTTTTCGATCGTGCCCGGATCTTTTTGAGACGTGCCGGGACCGTGATCCTGGCCACCAGCATCATCCTGTGGATTCTGGCCAGTCTTCCGCTCCAGGATGGCAAAGCGCCTCCCATCGCCGAGAGCATCGTAGGCACGGTAGGTCGCACCATAGAGCCCGTCATTGAACCCCTGGGGTTCAATTGGCGAATCGGCGTTGGACTCATTACTTCGCTGGCGGCTCGGGAGGTCATCGTCGGAACTCTGGGCACCCTCTACGGCATGGAGGGGGATGAGGGTTCGCGGGATTTACAAGAGGCTCTAAGGAGCGAACTGGACCTGGGTGGGGCGGTGGCCCTTCTGGTGTTCTTCGCCTTCGCCATGCAGTGCATGTCCACGGTGGCAGTTGTCCGGAGGGAAACAGGAGGCTGGAAGTGGCCTGTGATCCAGTTTACCTACATGACCTTACTGGCCTATGTCGCAGCGTTCTGCGCAAACACGTTGATCGGCCAATGAGGTCCGTACGAGGCGGATTTTGATCTCCATTTTCTACTACCTTCTCCCCCTCTCGTGGCGGTGGGCTCCAGGCCGCCGTGGGTCGAGCCCGAGGCCTGAGCGAAGACTTCGGCCTGGAGACCGAAGTCACTTAAGGGTCCGCGCAAAAATAACTTGGTATTTGGGCATCTCATCTTCACACCATCTTTGGCCGCTCCTCAATCGCGAAATCCTCAACGTAGACCTGGCTACGCCTGCGGTTTCGCTCAATCGTTCGCGGCCAGATCTGCTGCAAATCTGAGCGCCAATTCTACGAAGTTATTCTTGCGAAGACCCTAAGAGACCGGCCTTTACGACGCCCGGCCTATTCGAACTGAAACGAGTATAGCTTGGCGTTTTGGACCGAGATCTTGAGCTGGATCGGGGTGCCGGCCAGCCTGCTCAAATCGCTTTTTCCTCCCCAGCTGACACGATGTCTACCTGTCTGCTCCAGTGTATCGGTGTCTTCCATTGTCAGCCCCGCGAGAGGCCTGTGGTCCGGCCCAATGACCTCGACCTTTACTTCAGGGACGCCGGCGCCGTGATTCCTCTTCGCCGCCTCCATATTTAGGTAGAGCTCGTCTCCTTCAAACGAAAACAATCGGGTCACCAGAACCCCGGGGCGGACCTTGCCCCCGTCTATGGATACGAAGTTGTCCACGGGGAGTGTGGCCAAGCCGATGGCGCGCTGGGCGATTTCTCCCTTTTCCCTCATGCCATCCGGGCCTCTCCAATTGGCTCCGATATAGTAGATCCACACCTTACCGTCATGGATGATCGGCGCGGCGAAGACGTAGATGCTGGTGTCGTCGAAATCGCCATAGAAATCACCGTTGGGAAAGAACGGCTCTCGATATTCCCTGCGGTAGCGAATCCCGTCTCGGCTCGAGATGAGTTCGGGGTAATGCCGCGTGTTGGTGGTACGAAAAATGGAGATCAGTCCTAGATACAGATCCGCGTGTGTGACGGCGGCCATTGCGTAGAACTCGGTATCAGGATAATCCTTCTCGTCGGGAACGATGAGGGTCTGGGTCTCACTCCAATGGATCCCATCTAGGCTCTCGGCCCGCCCGATTACCCTCTTGTTCATGGGGCAGCGTTTATGATGACAGCTCTCCATGTGGACGGCATACACGTTTCGAATCGGGTCCCACCCCATGAATACTGTCGGCCCCCAACGACCGGTCCTGGGTGCGTTGTCGATGACTGGATTCCCTTCGTACGGAGTCCAGCCGAATCCGTCGGCAGAGTAGTACAGGTCCATTTTCATCGGAGCTGTAACGCTGTTCGTACGAGTGAATGCCATGAAGCGCTTGGCCGGATCTGCTCCCTGGGGGTCCCAGAACGCAGGCGCCAGGTTTTTTTCAGCGAGCAGGTTGTTGTCTCGTGATCCCTTGAATTCAACCAGCCCCAGATTAGGTTTCTCCCAGTGGATCCCGTCACGAGAGAAGGCATAAGCCCTTTCTATGCTTTCCTCGGGTACATCCATGGGCCGTCCGTCCTCGCCGGTTCCCATGACGAATTGTCCCGTGTAATACCACATCTTGAAAAGCTTGGCGTCGCCGTCATAGAGCACCGATTCGGTCTGGATCAAGTTGCCCTCCCAGGGACGATCCTGCCTGACGACCGGGCTTGTGGGATGCTTGACCGCCTGATTCAGGACCTGGCGGGCATCCGTCAGACTCTGGATGATGTAGGAATCGACGAACAGCTGCCTCTGCGTTCCGATCTCCAGGAATGCCTTGGGAGCGCTCCAGGCGGATACCAGTTGAGCTGGTCCCAGGATCAAGAAAAGCAACCAGCCCAGGGCAGGGAAGCCACTTTGCTGAACCGACCGACCCTTCGGAAGAACTCCGCCGAGATACTTCACTTTCAATCTCCTCTCACTGGTGCCAATCGAGAAAGAAACTCGGGTTGCCTCTGCCATGATCATTACAACTGGAGATTCGTCATGAGTGCCTCGCCGTCCGAAGTTTCCTTCGGAGCCGTTCGCCGCACTTTTCCGGGAGCAGAGACCTGCGATGTTCAGACGTTCCGACGAATCGTTCAGGTTTCAGACTAAACCCGCCGTCGCGCATCCGGCGCCTTCACACCTGCTCCGGCAACTGAAACTCGGGATGATACTGGCGCGTCAGCAGCTGGTTGGCCTCCTTGTCGCCGGGAAAAGTCTCAGTCTCCGGATCGAATCTTAGCTCCCGGCCCAGACGGTAGGAGATGTTGTCCAGGTGGCAAAAGGCGTTGGAGAGGTGGATGTCCTCGATCTCGGCGTTAAGGATGTCAGGTCGTTGCTCTCGAATGGCCTGAAAGAAGTTGCTGAACTGGAGCCGGTCGATCTTCTTGAACCCCTTACCCACTGGAGGTAGATTCCCTATACCCGGTTCCGGCTTCTTGCTGCCTTCCAGGAAGATTTCAAAGCTTCCACCGGTCAAGATCCGCATGTGCCCCTTGGTGCCGTAGAAGTGCCAACTTGTGGATTCACCCGTGTGGTGGCCACGGATCTCTCCAACCAGAAGGGTCCCATCGGGATACTGATGGGTTGCGGTCAGGGTATTGGGAGTCTGGGCTTGATCCCGGTAGCCGAAGCGGCCTCCCACGACGTCGATGCGGGTGGGTAGCCCCTTGGACCTGCCCAACCCCCAATGGCAGATATCCACCAAGTGGCTCCCATTGTTTCCCATCTCGCCGCCCCCGAAGTCCCAAAACCAATGCCAGTTGTAGTGGACCAGATTCTCGTGGTAGGGCTGCTCCACGGCAGGTCCCCGCCAAAGGTTCCAGTCAAGCGAGTCGGGTGGCGCCGTAGGCTTCTTGAAGCCAATGGACGCGCGAGGCCCACACAGGAGCCAGCGGGCCATGTAGATGTCACCGATGATCCCTTCGTGGATCATGCCGATGGCTTTGCGGAAGTTGGGATGTGAACGGCGTTGGGTCCCACCCATGACCACCCGTTGATACCTGCGGGCCGCCTGAACCAACATCCGTCCTTCCTTCAGATTGTGGGAGATAGGTTTCTCGACGTAGGCGTGTTTGCCCGCCTGGCAGGCTAGGATTCCAGCCGGAGCATGCCAGTGATTGCAGCAAGTCATGATCACGGCATCAATTTCGGGATCATCCATGATCCGTCTGAGGTCTACCTCTGGGGCGGGTCTTTTGCCCGTCAGGGCTTCCAGCTCAGCGGCCCATTTCTCCCTCCGGTTGCGGTCTGGATCACAGACCTTGACCACCTCGACCCGGTCCAGAGCAGCCACCGTCTTCATGACGCTTCCGCCCCGACCGCCCATACCGATGATCGCCACGTTGATACGGTCGTTGGCACCGGCCCAGGTGGCGGGGCCCACCAGGGAGAGAGCTCCGGCAGCCAGTGTCGTGTTCTTCAGAAACTCCCGGCGCTTGAAATTCGCCATCACACAGTCCTTTCTGGATTCTTGTTCAGTGGATCAGAGATCTTGAGAGACACGATAGTCCACCATTTCCAAACCGTCAATTCGGAGTTGGAGACCCCAGCATGGCCTACTTTGATACTCGCTCGGATTTTCGCGATCATACCCCTATGGCTCAACTCGGGCAGACTGTACAATGAACAACGCTATACTCGCACAGGGATCCGAGAAGAAGAGGTCATCGAAGCCCTCAAGCACTTACAGCGAAATGGGTTTCTCCAACCGCGCGCGACGCGTGATACATGGCAGATCACTCCCGATGGTGAAACCCAGCTGAAGCCCTAGCATGATCAGCCGCGGGGAATCCTGATCCTGGGATTGATTATCGCTATTCTCGGCGGGGTAGTAAGCGGGCTCGTAGTTACGCTTCTTCGGGGATAGCGTCGGCATAACCCCCGGAAATCCCTCGATGGTCCCACCTGGCAGATGTGGCGAGGAGCTCAGAGTTGCTCCCCGCCTACGCCAGGAGCTTTTTTACTACCTTTCCGCTGACGTCGGTGAGGCGGAACTCCCGTCCCTGAAATCGGTAGACGAGGCGGGTGTGATCCAACCCCATCAGATGTAGGATGGTGGCGTGTAAGTCGTGAACGTGGATCGGGTCCTCGACGATCTCGTAGCCGAGTTCGTCCGTCTCTCCGACGGTGATCCCGTGCTTGATTCCGCCTCCTGCCATCCACATCGTGAAGGCGTAAGGGTGATGATCTCGACCGGGGTACTTGCCCGGGTGTTCGTTCATAGGAGTGCGTCCGAACTCACCGCCCCACACTACCAGGGTCTCGTCCAGCATGCCCCGATCCTTCAGGTCTTTTATCAGTGCGGCAGCGGCTTGGTCGGTTTCTATACAGCGCGTCCTCAATCCGGCGTCGTGCGTGATGGATCCCATCGCCACCTGGCCATGGTGGTCCCATCCGTGATGATAGAGCTGAACGAAGCGGACACCCCGCTCTACTAGCCGTCGCGCCAGTAGGCAGTTGTTGGCGAAGGACACCTTGCCCGGCTCGATCCCATACTGTTTCTGGATGTGTTCCGGCTCCTGCCCGATCTCCATCAGCTCTGGGACGCTGGTCTGCATCCTGTAGGCTAGTTCGTAGGACGCGATTCGCGTCTGGATCTCCGGATCTCCCACCGCTTCGTAACGCTTCTGGTTCAGTCTCCTCAAGCTGTCCAGGGAGCGCCGCCGCATCTGCCGGCTCATCCACTTGGGATCAGACACGAACAACACCGGATCACCCTGTGACCGGAATTCTACCCCCTGGTGGACGGTGGGGAGAAAACCGCCACTCCAACAGGAATTGCCCGCGAAGACCTGGACAGGACCCGATTGCAGCACCACGAAACCCGGAAGATCGACGGATTCACTGCCCAGGCCATAGGTCAGCCAAGACCCCATGCTGGGGCGTCCAATAAGCTGATGGCCCGTGTTCATGAAGAGCTGAGCGGGAGCGTGATTGAACTGTTCGGCGTGCAGGGACTTGACGATGGCGATGTCGTCCGCCACTTCAGCCAGGTGGGGCAGCAGCTCCGAGATCGCGGCACCCGAGTTCCCGTAGCGTTTGTAGGAATAGGGGGAGCCTAGGATCTGGGGGCTTCCGCGGAGGAAGGCAAAGCGTTTTCCCGCCAGCGTTCCTTCAGGGACCTCCTGGCCGTCCAACTGGTTGAGCTTGGGCTTGTCCTCGAACAGGTCGATCTGGGAAGGCCCGCCTGACATGAAGAGGAAGATGATGTTTTTGGCCTTGGGTGCGAAGTGGGAAGGTTTGGCTGCCAGCGGATTATTGGAGTTCAGCGATGGGGTGGAAAAGAGATTCTGGTCCATGAGCCCCGCCAGGGCGATCGATCCGATGCTCATGCTGCTGTTGAAGAAAAAGTGGCGGCGGGTAATCGCTTTCAGAGCCTCTTTCTTGCGGTTCATGGCTGTTTCCTCAAGATTCAAGGTCGGGAGATGGTCTCGTCCAGGTTCAACAGAACTTGGGCGACGGTGGTCCAGGCGACGAGTTCCCTGGCCGCGATCTCAGAACCCGCTGTGCTAGGGGCCGCTGTGTCTGTGGTTCGAGAGCGGATGTACCCTAACTGATCTTGGTAGAGGGAGGTCAACTCTTTGACCTCCTCATGCTGAGGTCGCCGGCCCAGGCTGAGACGAAAGCCGTGGGCGATCTTCTTCTCCACTTCCGGACCCGCATCCGAAGCCATTCGTCTGGCAAGTCCCCGGGCTGCCTCCAGAAACATCTCATCGTTCATGAGGTTCAGCGCCTGCAGCGGTGTGTTGGATCGGGTGCGAGCCACACAGGTGGTCTCGCGGCTGGGCGCATCGAAGTTGGCGTAGAAAGGGAAGGGCCGGATGCGCTTCAAGAAGGTGTAGAGACCTCTCCGATAGCGATCCTCACCCTGGCCGGTGACCCAGGTATCGGCAACGTAGAGGTTGTCCCAGAGCCCGTCCGGCTGCGGAGGGAAGACACTGGGCCCATACATTCGCAGGCTCAAGAGTCCGGCGATGCTCAGGGTGTTGTCCCGTATCATTTCTGCATCCATGCGGAACCGGGGTCCTCGGGCGTAGAGTGCGTTGTAGGGATCCATCTCGAGAAGCCGGGGTGTAAACCGAGAGTCCTGCCGATAGGTGGTTGAGGTAACCATCAGCCGGTGCATGGCCTTCATCGACCAGCCTTGTCTCACGAACTCGGTAGCGAGCCAGTCCAGCAGCAGGGGATGACTGGCCTGGGCGCCTTGGGTCCCCAAATCCTCGAGTGTCTTCACCAGAGGCCGGCCGAAGTGGTGATTCCAGAAGCGATTCATGGTGACCCTGCCCACCAGGGGGTTTTCGGGAGATACCAGCCAGCGTGCGAGGCTGAGGCGATTTGGCTGGCTCTCTTCTGGGGGCAACGGATGAAGAACCGCAGGCACTCCCGGCTGGACTTCCTTGCCCGGATTGAGAAAGCTGCCTTTGACGAAGACGTGGGTTTTTCGCGGCTTGTCCAACTCCTTCATTACGAGACTCTTGGGTGAGGTGAGCTGGTCCCAGAACGTCAACAGCTCAGACAGTCGTGATCGGACCGGCTCCAGCAGAGGAGTGATGGAACGGTAGTGCTCCGCCAGGGCCTTTTTCTGCTCCTCGGTTTTCTGGTTAGGAGGAACCAGAAGAACCCTCTCAATCCAAGTTGGAAGCTTGACGTTTCGCGCGGGATTTTCCTCCTGTGTCAGGGAGAGTCGGAATCGACCTATGATTTGCTGAGGGGTCTTCCCTTCGTGCCGGATACGAAAGGTAAGGCGCGTCCCCCCTGCGAATCCGATGGGGGTCTCGGGAAGGAAGATCGCTTGACGATCTACTCTCAACTTATCCTGGTCACCCCCAATGGACCAGCCTGTACTAGAAGCTCCATCCAAGGTCCGGCGGACATCGAATTCCCCACAGCCTCCGCCCTTCTCGTACTCGGCGGCGGCCGAGTCGAAGCGGATGGAGCTCGGTGAGCCCGATTCTTGGAAGGGTTCGGCACTGACCTCGAAACTACTGAGCAGAAACTCTCCGTCGGGGCTCCTACTGGATCCACCGTGCGGCAGGCTGGGATGAGTGAGTGTCTCCAGGCGAAAGGCGGTGATCCCCTGGACCTCGGTCTCGGCTGCCACCAGATACGTATCCCTGGAAGGCGTCGGTCCTCCAGCCAGGAGGGAGCCGTCCTCCAACTTGGTCAGATCAGCGTCGGCCAGAGAAAGGTAGGTCGTGGCATCGAGCAGTTTCCAAGAGACGATGTTGTCGACTCTTCCAGCCTCCCACTTGGCCTGAGCCGCCGCCAGCTCCGACGTCGAGCGCTTCAGGGTTGCTTTCAGCTGGATGATCTCCTGCTCTACGTCGGATCGCTGCGGCTTCAGGTAATCGGGGGGCGAGAGGGTGATGGTGGCATCTTCGGGCCTGATTTTCTTTGCCCTGTTGTTCTCATCCAAGCTGCTGTTGAAGAAGGCGAACAACCGGTAATACTCTTCCTGGGTAAAGGGATCGTACTTGTGGTCGTGGCACTGGGCGCACCCAATGGTGCTTCCCAACCAGATGGTCGCGGTGGTCCCCACTCGATCGAGGATGGCCGCCACCCGGTATTCCTCGTCGTCGGTGCCACCTTCGGTATTGATCATGGTGTTGCGGTGAAAACCGGTGGCGATCTTGAGCGAGATCTCATCGCAGGAGCCGCGGCAATCGAATTCGGGAAGGAGGTCGCCTGCGATCTGCTGGATGGTGAACTGGTCGAAAGGCATGTCCGAGTTCAGGGACCTGATCACCCAATCCCGGTAGGGCCAGATACTGCGACGTCGATCGTGGATGTAGCCGTTGGTATCGGCATAGCGGGCCAGATCCAGCCAGGGACGAGCCCAGCGCTCACCGTAGTGGGGAGAAGCCAGGAGTTGGTCTACAAGTTTCTCGTAGGCGTCGGGGGCAGGATCCGTCACGAAAGAGTCCACTTCCTCAGGAGTGGGAGGCAGACCGATCAGGTCCAGTTTAACTCGCCGGATCAGGGCCTCCCTGGAGGCTTCGGGCGCGGCCTCGAGACCTTCGCGATGCAGCCGTTCCAGGATGAATTGGTCGATGGGATTTCGCGCCGATCCGGGTTTCCTCACCGCGGGCGGAATCGGCCGCACCGGCTTGACGTAGGCCCAATGTTTCTTGGCAATCTGGGACTCAGCGGTGCTGTCCGGCCACTGGGCTCCTTGATCCAGCCAGGCGCGGATAAGTCCGATATCGTCCGGGACAAGCTTGCCCGACAGAGGCATGGGCGAGCCCTCAGCCTCACCCAGTAGCTTCCGATAAAGAAGACTGCCGGCACTGTTTCCCGGGAGGATGGCGGGCCCCGACTTGCCCCCCCCGAGGGCAGGCTCCCTGGTGTCCAGTCGGAGGCCATTCATCTGCTTCTCCGACCCGTGACACTGGGTGCACTTGGTCTCAAAGATGGGCCAAATGTCCCTAACGAAGTCCACCGCGGGCGGAGATGCTTCAGTTGCAGCCACCAGGCCCAATACCCCCAGGTTAAGAAGTAGCCCAGTAGAGCAGACCCGTTGAACTAAACCACCTCCCATAAGCCGGCTCCCCGCTGAAAAGAAAGTCCCTCCTAGTATAACGAAAGCGGACTCTTTCGGAAAGCAGACCACTGCTTCTAGCCCCAAAATAAGCGCAATTTCGAAAACAGGACCGTTTCCCAGCTCCTAGGAGTCATTTTGGAGGCCCAAATTCTAAGTTTATGCATCAAGCCACTCAGAACTAGGCTCGGCTGTTGCGGTACTGCCCGCCGATCGCTTATGAGGAGCTATTCTACCCCCTCTGTCGA
>CAUZIZ010000051.1:0-34272 GCA_963579905.1 Acidobacteria bacterium UBA6911
TAAAAACAATAAGGCCTGGGTCGAGGTCCGCCAACTGGACTCTGTGCCAATGTCCGAGCGGCGGGGCTTGAAACAACTCGTGCGGGCCGAGAACGCCGACCGTGAACGGATGTTCAAGGCAATCGCCGCTGCCACCGACACCGATCTTTCGCAGTTGCCGAAGATCCGCTCTACATATGCCACCACCCTTCGTCAGAAGGCCCGGCGTGGCGATTAGATTCAGATGCCCGGCTCAGTTCCTCGAGCACCTGGGCTTCGGAGCTCGAAATCTTGGAGCCTACACCCAGAAAACCCCCACTTGCCTCGGCGACAGCTCGCGCCCGGCCCAACAAATCTTCCCTCAGGGATTCTCTCTCCTCTGGCTGCAATTGTTTACAAATCCCTTTCATGTACAGCCTCCAGGCCTCTCTTAGCTTCGGTCTCGGCCAGAGGCTCAGGGAGCTTTCCAGAAGAGCGGATGACAGGCTTCCTTGGGCCAGCCCCGACGTCCCCGCCGCCTTTAGAACTGCTGGCTTCTCTTTTTCGTCCAACTCACCATCGGACCAAACTACTTCCAGCAGCGGTACCAGCTGCAAGGCCGACACTGTCTCGGCCTCGATCCCCAAGTGCAGGAGGCTCTCCAGAATCGATTCGTTCGTAATTCCAGACGCCTCCGCCAAGGCCTCCTTTGACTCTTTCAGTTTGGACTTCTCCCGAAGATTCTCAATTAACCGCTGGTTTTCCTGGTGAAAACACTCTTCCTCGAGGGCCCGTCTTCGAGTGTCCAAGAATTCATTCTCTTGATGCATACTTCCTCCTGTACTGGACTAGCACACCCATCAAAGTAGACGAGGTGACTCGAGGCAAGCTCGATGCCAGCTCCAGAAGGGTCAGTTGGACACGGACCAAGGGCGAGGGCTTGGGAGTAGCGAGCGACCTCATCCCGCCGACATCAGAGAGGTCAACCCCAACCGGGGTTGACCTCTCTTGATACTCCCAGCCCGAGGCGTCAGCACGACCTCTACCAGTGCTCAGTCTGTGAAACTTCTCGTGGACTGAAGACCGGCCCTTTGGGCCACCGTTCGTCGATTGAAAGGCCTGAAGGGAGAAGACTTCGGCCTGGAGACCAAAGCTACGTTGAGTCTCAGGTCAATCCCAAGCCCTGGCCCCATTCGAGAAAGAAACTTCCGGCTACTGGGGATTTGTGCGTCACTGCGTGGGGAAGAGTTGTCCGGCTCTCTCCTCGGAACCTGGGCCATCTTGCTAACGGCTCAAGTCGTTCGCGGCTCTGACGGACTTGGCTTCGCAACGCTGGTAGTTCACCCGTTGGCGGCACCTTCGGGGGACAGGAGACGTGCGACGCTCAGACGTTTCGAAGTGCGACGTATTCTTGAAGTTTCAGCTTAGGGTCTGCGCAAGAATAACTTGGTAGAATTGGCGCTCAGATTTACACCAGATTTGGCCGCGAACGATTGAGCGAAACCGCAGGCGTAGCCGGGTCGACGTTGAGGATTTGCGATTGAGGAGCGGCCGAAGATGGTGGGAAGATGAGATGCCAAAATGCCAAGTTATTTTTGCGCAGACCCTTAGTGCCGCTGCGTTGGATCATTCAGGAGACAACTTCCAAGGCGGATCTGCAAGGTTAGGCCCTTGATTAGAGCCCGCTCCTTCGCAGTCACGGCTCTGTCTGAGGCGGCAGCAACAATCACGGCGGACATAGCAAAAGTTTGTTTCTCAAACGATCCGGCGACAAATGGTCGCCCCGCTAGCCGTGATCGGTAGCAAACAGGTGGGTTTCAATGGGACAGTCTCCGCTACTGGTTAAGTGATACAATCCGATGGTCGTATCCACCCATCATGGGCAACTTAATGCTCGGATTTGCTCGACAGTTTTTGATCGGTGCAGCGTTCCTGACGCTGTTGCCTGTCGTACCCACGCTGGGCCAGACGTCGACTCAAGAGTCTAGTCCGGAGGCGACGCTCCTCTTCGAAACCAGCATCAAGCCTTTATTCGAGAACAACTGCAAAGTCTGCCACAGCGACCAGGCACCGAGCAGTGGCCTGTCAGTGGGAAACCGTGCTGCTCTTCTCGCCGGCGGCAACCGGGGTCCAGCCGTGCTTCCCGGTCGCCCCGAGGGATCCCTTCTGCTGCAGGCGGTGCGCCATGAAGGGCAGCTCAAGATGCCGCCGGGCAGCAAGCTCCCCGACGAGGCTATCGCCGCGCTCACGCGCTGGGTCGATCTGGGCGCTCCCTGGGACAAGAGCGTCCCACCCGGTGTTCCTCACACCGCCTCAAAGCATTGGGCATTCCAGCCAATCCGGCACAGTCCCGAGCCGCAAATGCGGAACACTCCTTTTACTCTGAATGGGATCGATTACTTTATCCTGGCGCGTCTCGAAGAAGAGGGACTCACGCCTTCCCCCGAAGCCGACAGGGCAACCCTAATTCGGCGCCTGAGCCTCGACTTGTTGGGCCTAGCGCCCTGCCCCACCGAGGTGGAAGAGTTTCTCGGTGACACCCGCCCAGACGCCTATGGACGGTTGGTGGACAAACTGCTGGAGTCTCCCCACTACGGAGAACGTTGGGGTCGGCACTGGCTGGACCTGGCCCGCTACGCAGACTCGAATGGCTACAACATTGATGGACCGCGCGACATCTGGCTGTACCGAGACTGGGTCATCAACGCGCTCAACCAGGACCTTCCCTTCGACCAGTTCGTCATAGAGCAAGTTGCCGGAGACCTGTTACCCAATGCGAGCAAGCAGCAGATCATCGCCACCGGCTTTCACCGGAACACGCTGCTGAACCTGGAAGGAGGTGTCGACTTTGAGCAATATCGCGTGGAAGCCGTAGCCGATCGTGTGAGCACCACGGGATCCGCGCTGCTCGGGCTGACACTAGGCTGCGCTCGCTGCCACGACCATAAGTACGACCCCATTTCTCAGCGCGAGTTCTATCAAATCTATGCGTTCTTCAACAATATCGATGAGCTCAGTGGAGAGCACGGCGAAGAGAAGCGAGAAACGGCAGACGAGCCGATCCTGGAATTGGGCACCCCGGACCAGCTGGCCCGTCGGGAGGTACTCCGTGCCCAGCGCGCTCTGCTCCAGAGTGAGCTGGAGCAGTACGAGAAGAAACTTCTGACGCGGCAGCCCGAGTGGGAGGAGACCCTTAGCGAGGAAGAGCGGACAAAACTAAAGCCTGAAGACGTGGAGATCCTTGCGATCCCACCTGAGAAGCGAAACGATTTCCAGAAGAAGAGCCTCGAAAACGCTTTCAAAGCGACGGACCTGGGCTACACAACCCGGCAATCCGGCCTGGAAGCTCTGGGGAAGCTCGAGCCCGAAATTCCACGTTCGATGGTCATGCAAGAGCTGTCTCAGCCTCGTGAGACCTATATTCATCTGGGCGGCGACTTTCTGAGGAAGGGCGTCCCGGTCACTCCAGGGATCCCATCCGTATTCCCACCGCTGCCGCCGAAGCAGAATCCGACTCGGCTGGATTTAGCGCGTTGGCTGGTCGACCCACAGAATCCGCTGACACCTCGAGTGATTGTCAATCGGATCTGGCAGCGTTACTTCGGAGTGGGGCTGGTCGAGACGGAGAACGATTTTGGCGCTCAGGGTTCGCCGCCTACTCATCCCGAGCTCCTGGATTGGCTGGCCTCGGAGCTGATGGCACGAGACTGGAGTCTCAAGACGATACACCGGTTGATCGTCGGCTCTGGAACTTATCGCCAGTCTTCTCGAGGCCGGGATGACCTGGCGGCGGTGGATCCCAGGAACCGTCTTCTGGGCCGTCAGAACCGACTGCGTCTGGAAGCTGAAATTGTACGCGACGTTGGCTTGTCGGTTTCCGGTTTGCTGAACAGGAAGATAGGTGGACCGAGCGTTTTTCCTCCACAACCCAAAGGTGCCGGCAGGGTCACTCAGGTGGATCGTAAATGGACGGCTGCCACCGGTGCCAATCGCTACCGGAGGGGGCTCTACACCTACTTCTGGCGTTCGAGTCCGCATCCAGGCCTCATGGTCTTTGACGCTCCAGATTCCACCACGAGTTGCAGCAAGAGAAACCGCTCGAACACCCCCTTGCAAGCCCTGACACTACTCAACGATGAAGCCTTCTACGAGTTTGCTCAGGGGTTGGCGGCGAGGATCCTCAAGGAAGGTCCTGCCGACCATTCGAAGCGTCTTGGCTACGCCTTTCGGGTTGGGCTCGGCCGTGAGCCCAAGCCCAAGGAACAGGAGCGGATGGAGAACTTCCTGGTGGGGCAGCGCGAAGATTTCATGAGAAATCCACGGGAAGCGGCGACGGCACTGTCGCTGGAACTGCCACCCGAAACAGACCTGGTCGAGATGGCCGCCTGGACGGCGGTATCTCGCGTCCTTCTGAACCTTGATGAGTTTATTACAAGGGAATAAGGGTCTGCGCAAGAATAACTTGGTAGAATTGGCGCTCAGATTTGGCTGCGGATGATTGAGCGAAACCGCAGGCGCAGCCGGGTCTACGTTGAGGATTTCGTGATTGAGGAGCGGCTGAAGATGGTGGGAAGATGAGATGCCAAAATGCCAAGTTATTTTTGCGCAGACCCTAAGTTAGTCTGGAGCTGCCGATGACTCTCCATCGAGATCTGCTGAGAGCAAATACTCGCCGACACTTTTTCCAGCAGTGCGGGGTCGGACTGGGAAAACTCGCCCTGGCTTCGATGTTGTTCGATGATCGGTCACTAGGAGCCGCCGCGGCCCAGGTGTCCAACCCGCTGATCCCCAGAAAGCCTCATTTCCCGGCCCGGGCAAAGCGCGTCATTTTCCTGTTCATGGCTGGAGGACCCAGCCAACTGGATCTTTTCGAGTACAAACCAAAACTGGCTGAGTTGAACGGCCAGCCCATTCCGCCCTCGTTCATGGAGGGGAAACGGTTTGCCTTCATGAGCAGTTTCACCAAAGAAGTGCCAAAGCTGTTGGGTTCGAGGCGCAAGTTCAGCCGCCATGGCCTGAGTGGACGCCATGTTTCTGAACTTCTTCCTCACACCGCCACAGTGGTCGACAACCTTGCCTTTCTGAGCTCGGTGTCTACCAAGAACTTCAATCACGCCCCTGCCAAGATTCTGGTGAACACAGGTTCGACGCGCTTTGGCTTTCCTTCGATGGGCTCCTGGGTGACCTATGGGCTGGGGAGCGAGTCCGCGGACCTGCCCGGATTCGTGGTGCTGCAGTCGGGTCCTCGAGGACCCCGAGGAGGCGCCTTGAACTGGGGCAGCGCGTTCATTCCCACGACCTATCAGGGTGTGCCCTTTCAGAGTGGGGGCGACCCCATCCTCAATCTCTCGAGCCCCAAGGGAATCAGTCCTGATCGACAGGCTGAGACGATTCGAGCCATCCGAGATCTCAACCTGGCCCGTCTTGCCGAGATGGAAGATTCCGAGATCTCTACGCGGATTTCCTCTTACGAGATGGCCTACCGAATGCAGACCAGCGGCCCCGAACTGATCGATTTTTCGACCGAAAGCCAGGAGACGATGAAGCTCTACGGCGCCGAGCCGGGTGCGCAGTCGTTCGCCAACAATTGTCTGTTGGCGCGCCGATTGGTTGAGCGCGGCGTGCGCTTCGTTCAGCTCTACCACACCGACTGGGACCATCACGGTGGCAGCGAGAATCTCGAGGGGGCCCTCGAGAAGATCTGCCACCAGGTCGATCAACCCTGCGCCGCCCTGATCAAAGACCTGGAGAGAAGGGGCCTTCTGGAAGAGACACTTGTGGTCTGGGGTGGAGAGTTCGGCCGCACTCCGATGGGAGAGGAGCGTGAAACGGTGGGCCGCAACCACCACATCGATGCCTATACGATGTGGTTTGCAGGCGGAGGCATCAAACCCGGTCAGACCATCGGCACCACCGACGATCTGGGGTTCTTTTCTGCCGAAGACAAAGTCGACGTGCACGACGTCCAGGCCACCATCCTGCATCTGCTTGGAATCGACCACGAAAAGCTTACCTTTCGCTTTCAGGGTCGAGACTTTCGTTTAACCGACGTTGAGGGCAAGCTGATTCAGAAGCTGCTGGCGTGAGCCATGGGGGTTACTTGCAGCCCCCGTAGTCCGAAGCAGCGTGATAGGTTACCCGAATGAAGAGATCTCGCTTGAGTCGAAGACGCCTGATCAAGAGCGTCTTACCAGCCGTTCTCTGTACGGCGGCGGGAAAGCGGGCCTCGTCGCGATTGCCTCCGGTTCGAACCATCACCAGTCCTCCCCAGCACCACTGGTTCGGCTACTACGACAAGTTCCAGTTCGATCCCACGAATCGGTATGTGCTGGGAATGCAGGTCGGTTTCGAGCACCGTTCACCCCGCGCCACGGATAGGATTCAGATAGGCATGGTCGATCTAGAGGACGAAGACCGCTGGATTGGACTGGGGGAAAGCACGTCCTGGTGCTGGCAACAGGGATGTATGTTGCAGTGGCTCCCCGGTTCGACGAGCCAGATTCTGTGGAACGATCGCGAGGAGGACCGCTTCGTCTGTCGCATCTTGGACCTCAAAACAAAGCGGCGCCGTACCATTGCTCAACCCGTTTACTCGGTGAGTCCGGACGGCAAGACCGCCATCGCGCCCGACTTTCGCCGTATCAACGATGTACGCCCGGGATACGGATACCCGGGGGTGAGGGATCCCTCTAGCGACGATCTGGCGCCAGAGAAGTCGGGTATCGTTCGGGTGAGTCTGGAGACGGGTGAAACGGAGCTGATTCTCTCAATCGCCCAAATCGCGAGACTGGGAAGAATCCCCAAAGCCGAACCGGGTATCAAGCACTATTTCAATCATCTTCTCTTAAGCCCGGATGGATCCCGATTCGTCTTCCTTCACCGTTGGCGCTATCCGGATGGCAGCCGCTTGACCCGAATGATCACGGCGAATCCGGACGGCAGTGACCTCTGGATTCTGGACGACAATGGATTCACATCGCACTTCATCTGGCGGGATCCGAACCACATCCTGGCCCAATCAGATCAGCCTTCCCACAGTCGCGCCAACTACTTGTTCCAGGATCGCACCCGCAAGATCGAAGCCGTGGGCCCTGGTATCCTGAACCCCTCCGGACACTGTTCCTATCTGCCCGGAAACGAATGGATTCTCAGCGACAGCTATCCCGATCAGGATAGAAACCAGAACCCACATCTCTATCACGTCAAGACCAGGCGCCGGATTTCCCTGGGCATGTTCCACTCGCCTGGCAAGTATACGGGCGAGTGGCGATGCGACACTCATCCACGCTGCAGCCGTGACGGCAAACTGGTGTGTATCGATTCACCCAAGGGTAAGGCCGGACGACAGCTTCACCTGATCGATATCAGTACGATCGTGGGCTGATTGAGTCTTAGGGCTCTGTCAAAAATAACTTCACATTCTAGCATCTCATCTTCACACCATCTTCGGCCGCTCCTCAATCGCGAAATCCTCAATGTAGGCCCGGCTACGCCAGCGGTTTCGCTCAATCGTTCGCGACCAAATCTGGCGCAAATCTGAGCGCCAACTCTGCGAAGTTATTCTTGACAGAGCCCTTAATACGGCAACGCCTCGTCATGGGCACGCTGGGTCAGAGTGGCGCAGGCATCCTCGGCAATTAGCACGTTGTAGCCGAGCTCCGATGCCACCCGAGCCGTGCCCAGGATGCACATATCCGTGAAGACACCGGTGCGGCACACCAGTTATAGGACCTGAAAGGCATAAAGCACCGCCTTCTGCAGATGGAATTTTAACCGAATGATTTTCCCGGCCAGGGAGGAGAGATCGTCTTGTGGTTCCCACCTCGGCCTCATCCGCAGCTCGTCTACAGAGATGTAGGGTATAGCCTCATCCCCGGAGAATCCTCCGATTGCTTGCCCAGCTTCGTCCAGCACCTCGATCCTGATTCTTCCTCCTTCTCGGGCATCTACATTCACTTCTAGACGCTTTCCCTCCAGCTTGAACGGCTTGGTCTTCACCCAGCCCGGCTCCTCTCCGGCTCGCAGTCCGACGAATCCGTCCAGGCGAAGCCACGCCAATCCCAGACTTCCGTCGCGCTCGAACCAGACATCTTTCTCAGCTGCACCGTGCCGCTCATTGGTGCCCCCGTAATAGATCCAATGCCGATCCTGAAAGGTGACGATGTGGGACGTGGGAAAGATCATGTCCTTGTCCCAGGCACCTGCGGGCCCTCGAGGTACCAGAGGCTGACCAGCGTAGACCCAGCGGAAATCCCAGCTGGTGGCATCGCGGCCGGTGGCGATATAGTAGTTTTCAATGCTCCGCTCCGGGTCACGTGGTCTGTCTCGGTGCCCTCGCTGACATCGGCTGGCCACTCCAGCACTGCCATCAGGGCGAAATGAACGCCCTCATAGATCCAGTCGGTCATGGCGTAGATCTGTCGTCGATAGGCTTCCTGGCGGGCCCGAGTGATATAGGCGGGATCCTTCAGGAGTTCTGCCATAGGAGGTCGATCTTTCGATATCTGTGGGACTCCATCGAAGAGCCAGTGTCGTTCCAGAACCCAACCTGTGGGGTCGCCTTTGACACTGACATTGAGCATGGATCGAACACCCCGAACCTCAAGAAACTTGTCCACCTTTCCGGCGAACGGGCCACCTCCCCCGCCGAAGTCGGTGCGGGTGAAGAGGCGGTAAGACCGAGTCTGATCGTCCCAGATGATCTGGTTCGGAAAATCCGAGGCCCGATAAGTGACCGGTTTACCATCGTTGTAGGGCGTCCAGTAAATCCCATCGGAGGAATGGGCGAGGGCGGCAGCGTGAACGCCAGCGCTGTCGTAGCCGATCTTGTAACGGTGTTTGAAATCGGTCTCGTGATCGTCGATGGTGACGACCAGGTTGGTGTCACCGCTAGTAGTCAAACCCTTCAAGTCCGAGATGAAGTTAAATTGGAGACCGTCACGAGACTCACTATAGCCGCGGATGTACTCGACTCCGACACCGATCTCACGATCGTTGAGTTGGCGATCGGGGTTGCCCTGGAAAGAGATCCGATGCCACATACGGAAGCGTTCCCTCTCGGCGTCGTAGTAGACGGAGGCAAACAAGGGCCAGACATCGATCGGCACTCGCCGACCCTCCCGGTTCAGCCGGGTAAAGGAAAGGGGGCGGCCAGCGTTGGCCTTGACGACCTTTCCCAGACTGCGCGAGACCTTGTGGACCTCTGCCACGATGTAATCATCGGCCAGAAGCTGCTTCTGCCCACCTACCGGAACCGGCTGGCCCAGGGCGGCCTGCTCCCCGAAACAGACCAACAGGCACATCGGGAGAAACAATTTCTGTTTCATTTGAAACTCCTTGATCCGTCCTTCCTGGGGGGCCTTGGGAAGTTCAGATCCTAGTGACTGCGAGGGACCGGTGCTCAAGTCGCCCTGGCATACATGGTCAAGCCTTTACTGAACCGCCTGCATCCATCCAATATCATGACAGCCTCGATGAGCACCGTCCACGCCGTGACTAGCAGTCAAAACACACTAGACAGCGTTCCCAAGTCCGGCTCCAGCGACCTAAGACACAACCGGAGTGCCATCAACGACATCATCTTGCCGTCTACCAACGGCGCCTGCTCAACACCCTGCCTGTTCACGTCCAGCATTGCCTCGGTTAGGGATCGGAGTAGTATGGAAGGGGTGTCTGTGCCTGGATTGATCTCACGCTCGTCTGTGGTTGCTGCCGAGATGCTGGGCGGAGTTCGAGTGGTCACCGCGGCAATGGGCCGACGACACGGCCTTCTCGCCATCTTCCTGGCCACTGCCTGCAGTATTCCATTCCCTCAGAGTCGAGGCCCGGTCGAAGACGTCGAACGGCTACCGGCAGGTCGGAAGTCAGCACTGGAAGGGCGCGTGGTTTACCGGGGCTCGGAGATTCCCAAGCCCACCAGGATACGGAACACGACGGATCCCGAGCACTGTGGACCGTCCCACACCCTGGAGGACGTTCTCATCTCCGCCGGGGATGGGAGCATTCAGAATGTTGTCGTCTCCCTGGCGGAGGTTCCGATGGTCAAGGAGTCCCGTCCAGCACCTTCCCGGCTAATGCTGGACAACACCGGTTGCAGATTCGAACCTCACGTGGCTGTCCTGACGACGGGAAGCATTCTGGAAGCCACCAACAGCGACCGGTTCTTCCATTCGATCCACGTCTATGGGCTGTTCAACATCAACGTGGGCCTGGGCCCTGGGCAATCCAAGGTCATTAGGACTTTGAGCCGACCCGGACGATTAGTAGTGCGCTGCGATGTGCATGGCTGGATGAGATCCTACCTCTGGGTAGACGATCACCCCTATCATGCTGTCTCGGCGGAAGATGGGAGCTTCAGAATCGAGAACGTTCCTGCCGGCAGCTATACCCTGACTGCCTGGCACGAGGTGTTAGGCAAGCAGGAACTCACGTTAGCATTCCGCGCAGGTGAGGTCTCGCGTTTGAATCTCGTATACGATCAGGTCTCGCAGTCAACAGGGAGGTGAATGATGAATGCTTGCTATACACGGTGGATCGCCAGTTTCGTTTGGATCTTTGTTCTTGTCCTCGCTGTCCCGGCGTGTCAAGAGACTCCGAGGGAGAGCCTGGAAGCGAAGCCACAGGAGGCGGGACCCAGATCGCAGCCGGGGACCGAGATGTCTATCTACTCTCCTGAACAGCACGACCGCTACTCCGGTCGCTTCATCCTGGGGGCTGGCCGGATCTACCAGGTCGGGACCTTGGACGATCCTCCCGGCTGGGACCACATGGGAAATGACGCGAAGAATGTTCGAGCGGTGGAAGGCAGCGTCCAGATTGATGTGAACGAGATCGACAATTCCGGCAGCTTTGTGGCTCAGCTGCAGGTTCCAGAAGGAGAGCTGCTTCTCGAAATCCAGCGTTTCCATGAATTCAGCCCCTGTCAGAACGGGGGTATTGCGGCTTACATTTTCGAGCACGGCGATTCGGGTTGCGGCGACTCCAACTGGCCCAAGTCCTTTCTGTATGTTGCGGGTTGGGGATACGGCCGGGCTACCCTCAACGGCGAGTCCCTTTACCAGGATTATCAGATGCACTTCATGGTGACCCAGGGAATGCGGGATCGGGAGACGCTTAAGATCGACTATCCCATTCTCGACAAAAAGGGCTCGGCCGGAGAGGTCGACCCCGCGGCCCAGCAGCTGGATTTCTACATCAGAAGTCCGGAAAGAGACGAGCAGAACAGCCCCGCCCGCAAGGTCTTCGATCACTTCTTCGCGATGGAGGTGACCTGGAAGTAGATCCCAGTTTGCCGCCGGTTGGGTCCGGGACTTAGCGATGGTCCCCAGGCCGCCGTCGCTTGCCTTTGCCCGCACCTTTTCCCGTTCGGATGGAGTGACGACGGTGGCAAGAGCAAAGGCAAGGAAGTTTCAGGTTAGTCTCGCCCCCGCTACGCTGCCCCATTCGAGAGCGAAACTTCCCGAGCCATGGAAGCCTGAAGCGCAAGCGAGGGGTTGGGGAACACCCCGAATCCCCCCGGCTTGGCTGCCTATCGCGCCTCAGGCCCCTTCGTCCCCCCAATGCGCTGCCCTCCAACCCCTCGCTCGCGCTTCAGGCTTCCTCACGTTCCCCATTGTTGGGCGACCTGGAGGTGCGAGTTCCGAATGAAGTTTCAGCTTAGTGCCCCCCAGCGGTGCTGCCCCATTCGAGGAAGAAACTTCCGGCTACTGGGGATTTGTGCGTCACTGCGTGGGGAAGAGTTGTCCGGCTCTCTCCTCGGAACCTGGGCTCATTTTGCTAACGGGTCAAGTCGTTCGCGGCTCTGACGGACTTGGCTTCGTAACGCTGTTAGTTCACCCGTTGGCGGCACCTTCGGAGGACAGGAGACGTGCGACATATTCTTGAAGTTTCAGCTTAGCGATACAGGAGAGGGACCCGGGCCAGGGTGAGTACCAGGATCCGTCTGACTTGAGATTCCGACTTTAGAAGGGCGCTGATCTCGCCGACTGTCGTGCCTGTGGTAAAGACGTCATCTATAAGCAACACATCCTGACCTTCAAGACGCTCGGCCCCCTTGAGACCAAACGCTCCACGCAGGTTACTCTTCCTGGCCCGGATATCCAATCCGACCTGGGGTGCTGTATTCCTGAGGCGGCGAAGCCCTTTGAAGAGCTGAAGGCCAATTCGACGTCCCAAGGCTCGGCCAAGAAGGAGGGTCTGGTCGAAGCCTCGTTCCAACTTACGCTTTCGATGCAATGGAACCGGAATGATCCAGCCGGGTTGCAATTGCAGCCCGCTTCGTAGGTAGCACTCCTCCAGAAGTTGCGCTAGCGGAGAGACCAGTCGCCGAAATCCATGAAATTTAAAACTCCGGATCAGCGTCCGAAGACTTCCCTGGTAGGGTCCGTGGGTCCGGGAAAAATCGAAAGGAGGAGACTGAGATCTGCAGCTGGAGCACACGTTCGACTCTCTCATCAGACTCCCAGGAAGCGGGATCCCACAGTAGTGGCAGGGCGGTCCGAGTTCGAACCTCCCAACACTCATCGATAGGGGGACGAGTGGATCCCGCAGACCTCCCGTGGAAAAGCGAGGTACGAACTCCAGACACTCCAGACACAGCGGACTGGCATCGTCGTTCAGAACCCACTTGTCGCAGAGGACACAGCTCTGTGGAAAAAAAGAGCCTAGCAAACTTGGAACAGGGTGCGACCAAATCCCACCCCTTATCAAACGGATGAGGCCTGCTCAGCAACGACAGTATTTCTTGCTGCTCAGCTCCGGCTTCCCAGAGCCAGCGGCAATGCGTACTTTTTTGATAAAGCACGGAGGTCCGCCGCAATTGGTCCTGGGATCGGGATTCCCTCACGCTGCCGCCGCTGACTCGTGTCGTACTCGATTTCTCCGGGGTAAAGGACTCCCTCCTTTCCAGGCTCGGCAGGAAAAGAGTGAATCGTTCGAATCATCGCATCGAGCCCTCTCTTGAAATCCTGTGCAGAGCGAAACAGGTCAAGACGGATGGCACCGAAAAAATGAGCATCCGCCCGCTGGACATAGCCAGTATCCGTCTTCGAGGGGTCATCAGATTGGAAGAAGTGTCCGTGCGCCTCGGGTGATGACTCGTCCTTCATCATGGCCGCCGGATCGAACCAGCCCCCTGAGAGTACGGCACAAAAGATCCCGACCATCAGAGCAAGACCGTAACCTTTATGTCCCCCAAGCTCCCTTGGGCCTCCCAGAGGGAGAAGATAGTAGAGCGCATCCGGATCTGTAGTCGGTTGATGGTTCTGGTCCAACCCCCAGCCGAGCGGAATGGGCTTTCCTGCCTCCCTCATCATCTGGATCCGATTGTAGGGGACGATTGAGGTGGCCATATCCAGAAGAAACGGGGGTTCCTCTTCGGTCGGAAACGACACGCTCAGCGGATTCGTGGAGAGCATTGGGGTAATGCCAAAGGTGGGCAGGAGCCCCCTCTCAGCATCCTGGGGAAGGAAGTACCCGGTCATGCTCACACCGATCATGTCGTGCTCGACTGCCATTCTGGCAAAGTATCCAGAAGCTCCCAAGTGATTGGACGTGTTCATGCTGACGAAACCCGATCCGGATTCCTGGGCTTTGGCGATAGCACGCCTCATCCCCCAGCAGGCGGCAGCCAGACCCAGTCCTCCACCTGCATTCACACGGGCTGAGATCGGGGTCTCGTGCTCTATCTCAATCTTGGCGTCAGGCCTGATCAGGCCCTCCTCCAGTTGAGCTACATAGTACTGTTTCAGGTTTCTCACTCCGTGCGTATCGATCCCATGGAGATTGGCCCAGACCAATACATCGGCTGCATCCTCAGCCTGATCCCGGGGAATACCTAGACGTTGGAACACTTTCGATGAAAACGTCCTGAGCAGATCCGCCTGAATAAAAAGGGTTTCCGTCATAGAATCCTAATCCTCGTCAACTCACTTTTTTGCTCCATCATTTTCCTAGTCGATTAGGCATCGGCCCGGTTGCATGTCTCGATGCCCCGCAGAGGGTACCCTCTCCCTGGTCCAGTCTCAAGGGGCAACACGCTTGAAGAAAACAGTTCCTGTCGCTCCTGTACAATGGTGCTCAGAACACATCATGGATGATCTGGTGCGTGACCTTCCTGCTTCGGCCCTGGTCTTGGACCTAGGTGCCAGCGGCGGCAGCTTCTCTTATGCGAGTACGCCCGCACGGGTCATGGCGCTCGATGTTGCTTTCCCTGCCAACCCGCAGGAAGCCTGGGCCAGGACTCTTGCCGACTCACGCTCGCTTCCTCTCAAGAAAAATGTCGTGGACGTAGTCGTTTGCAATCACACCCTGGAACATTTCGAGGACTATGAAGCCTCTATCAGGGAAATCGACCGGGTGCTCAAACCGGGCGGATTCCTCTGGGCGGCCGTCCCGGACGGCTTCAGCTTGGACGATCGGTTTTACCGCTACATGTTCGAGGGCGGTGGTCATGTCAATCGCTTCAGCCTGCATTTCTTTGTCTTCACTGTTGAATCTCAGACGGCCCTGAGAGCCCAGCGCTACAAGAAGCTTCATACGGGTTTCGTCTATCTCAATCCCCCTGACCCAGTCAAGATCCAATACTATCCCAACCGGGCCCAGATTCTGGGACGGATTCCTGTCCGGCTACTCAGAGCGATCCTCCGCTGGTTGAACTACCTGGTTCGGATTTGCGACCGCCTCTTTGGGACTCAGTGGAGTCACTATGGATGGGGAATCGTTTTCGGTTCTTCGAAGCAACAAGACAGTAGCCAGCTCAGTGACCTCAAGAATCTGGAATCAGTGCCCGAGGATCTCAACGTGTGCTTCTCCTGCGGAGCTGGTCACCCGCTGCCACCGCTGCTGAACAAACTCAAAAGGTCCCTGCTCTGGAAGACCTACGTCTGCCCCAGCTGCGGTACTCGGAATCTCTTTGTTCGAGGCGAATCGTGAAAAGGAAGGTTGCAGGTAAGAGGAGGGGTTTCAGGTCGTCTTTCTTCTGACGATCACTCCGTCAGGCGCACTAGTTCGTCTACTTTTTCTGCGATGATCTCCTCCACGGCAGCACGAAACGGTCCGGGCTTTCCGTAAGGGATCATGGCGCCGCCACCCTCGTAGCCGCCCTCCTTGAGAACGCGCAGCGAGGGTACGTAGGCGAAGACCTCATTTGAGTAACCCGTCACCCAGATATCGTCCCAACCATATTGCGCCTTGAACCGAAGCGCATAGTCCACCACAACTTCACCCGCGAGATGGATGAAGGTGAGACCTTTCCCAAAGCTCCAGACCTGGATGGGATAGGGGTAAAAGTCCTGGATTCGACCCTCTCGATCCAGGATCGCGAGTAGATGCTCCGCATGGCGCCTCAGCGAACCTTCCTCGTCAGCAATACGCTTCTCAAGTTCGCTTCGACTTGGAGGGGTCTGAAACGGGATATCCACCCGTTGGAAGGCCGTCTTCAGAGGACCCAGGACGGGGTTCATTTCCTTGTCCAGCACCTGGTTGACCGCAATCGCCAGAATCTCCCCATACATTCTTGCCAAATCCACCGAGCGCCGAGGCAATGGGTTGGCATCCGCACCACAACCAGTCAGAAAGAGGGCTACGGCGCCCGGGTGGGTCCTCTCCAACGACTCCTGGGCGAAACCGGGCCAATCACCACTGACCTCATACCCACTGAGAACCGTAGCGTGACAAGCGTAGCCGAAGACAATCGCCTTCAACGCTCCCTTGCTAGAGCGAACTGCAAGGACCGGAACATCGTGGTCCACCGGTCCTGGTAGGTGTCGCTTCCCCTTGCGCGCCCTCCGACGGTTGACGGCAAACCCTGCAAGTCCCTGCTCAAACTCCAGATTAGCCGTCTCCAAATTCTGTATCGATCTGGCAATGACGGAGACCATTTTGTCCAATAGATCCTCCGTATACCTTCCCACCACGGCTTCGTTCTCCTCACTCATGCTGTAGGCCGAACGCAGAACCTCTCCTGCCACCGGGCCACTGTGGTTGTGGGATGCATTGATGACCAAACGGTCTCTGGTCAGGCCAAACCGCTGACGAACCTTATTGAAGACCTCCTCGGACATGGCTCGGTGGAGACCCAGCAGGTCCGTGCTGACCACGACCGAGATGGCCCCCGACTCATCCTGAAGCGCTAGTGCTTTGGTGAAAATGTCCTGGAGCACCTTCCCGGTGGGTCTGTCTCGGGATCCGTATCCGGCCAGCCAAATCGGCTCGGTGGGAGTAATCTTGACGCTAGCGACACCTGCCTTCCAACTTGCCTCAGCCCGTACCGGGTTCAGAAGGAGAACACCCAGACCCAGCAAGAGCCAGGCGACAGAACGATGAGACCTGAGATTGGAAGACAAAATCAAACTACCTCTCACGAACTTCGCCCCTTTGGGGGGGGGACTGGAGAATCACGGGACCTCAACCAGACATGGTTCGAAGTATAGCAGCTAGCAGCAGGACGGATGTTTACGGCGACGCAGTAGACCAGCGATGAGAAATGCGGGCTAGCCGAGGGCTAGCCGCGTGATCGAACAGGGACTGCTTCACGAGAGGCACGACTTCCTCAGCCAGCAAGAAAACACCGTCAGACGTGGTCTCCTCAGTCACCAGATAAACGAAATAGCCAGAACCCTCCATGGAAAGGATGGAGGCTGAGGCCCGACTTACCAGGTGCACATCGACGCTTTCCAGCCTCTTTTCGAGCTGTCCTCGAAGTTCGGGAAGCTGTCCGGAAGACTTTCTCGCCTCAAAAATCAGGGACAACTTGCGCTCCCGCCCCTCGAACGCATCTCGAACGCATAGTGAGTAAAATTGACCTCTTTGAAGCTGCAGATCCGCACGTCCACCAAGCGATACGTGCCCGAGCTCTCTCCGAGAACACGCTCCAGCGCAACCGACGCAGATCCAGAGGGACCGCTTCCCCGTCCACTGGAAGCTCTCCAGAACAACCAAAGTGATCTTTTAGAACTTCCGAATAGTGGTTGACCAACTGGAAGGCCTGGGTCTCCAAATCCTCCGAAGACAACAGAAGAAGCGCGGCCAAGGAGACCCCCACAAGAATCAGCAGGGTCGCTGCCCACCTCATTGAATCCAGATAGATTGACTGGCGCGTCGCCATCACATCGCTCAACTTATTCTCGAGGCCGTCGGGAACTGGCTGAGATCTCCAGCTGTCAATCAAGTCCCCGCGGATTTGCTCGCAAAAGTTCTTCTCTTCTGAACAACCAGCACAGAGTCGACCCGGGCTCGTAGCGTGCAAAAGACATCCAAGCTTCGCGATACGTGTCCTGCACCAGATCCTCGGCAACGGCGTAATTCTTGGCCAGGCTCAACGACATCCAGCAGAGAACCTGCATGTGCGAAACGGCTTCCTTGAGGAAGTTGTTTTTTTGTCTTCGGCTCTGACGAATCGACACCTGGCTAGTTTATCCCGCTACTTCTAGGCCGTCCACGATGGTCTGGACTGCCTCGACATCAACCAACAGTTCACGTCTTCTATATTGTAACCATCCCAGTTTCTTGAACTTGGACATGATTGTCGAGATCTGGGGACGGTTGCCGCCGATCAGTGAGCCAGTCTTTCATGAGAGAGGGGAATCGCGATCTTCGTCAATCTCTGATTGGAGAGAATGCTTCGGCCATAGTTTCGGGCCAGCCTCAGAAGAGCTCGCGCCACACGCTGTTCGGTAGTCAAAAAGGCAAGGGCCTCGATATCGTCTCGACTCTCGTAGAGCCTTTCGTTGAGAATGCGTGCGAAATTGCAGGCTGCTGTTGGATCAGCTGGTGAAGATGCTCAGAGGCAATGAATGAGACCCAGGAATCTTGGTGGGCTACAGCTCCAACCAGGCGATCCTCGTGCGGACCCAGGACTTCTTCTCCGAACACATCACCGTTTCGAAGCAGAGCGACGATCTTTTCCTTGCCGGTCGGACTGCTCAGTGAAAGCAGCACACTGCCTCGATTTAGAATATACAAGGCGTCTCTGGGATCACCCCGCTCGAAGATGGCCTCTGACTTTGCATAGATTCGGTCCGAACAAAGACTCGCTGTAGTGGCCAGCGCTCGAAACGACAGACCCTGCATCAGTGGTGATTGCTTCAGGTGCCACAACTTATCCGCACTCTTAAGCTCCTGAGGCTGGACATACAAAGCACTCATAACTCCTCCGTTTCACTAACCGAATACCTGGAAACGGAAGATTTATTCCAAGAAAGAACAAGAATCGTGTGAGAGGACCGAGAGTGGAGGCACAAGGTAGCCTTCAACCCGCGGCAATGCAGCGCTACGGATTGGCATCCGGAATGACCTGCGCGATCCGGTCTTCGAGGATCCTTTCGGGTCCGAAGCCTTCCAAGCCGATCTCGTCAGAAACAGCCCCATCCAGAGCTTCAACGGGGGCCAGACCAATAATCTCGCTCGAGACCGCCTCTAGACCGACCCTTCGTGCTTCGAGTTGGACCGCCTCGAAGACATCAAGCATCGAGGTTCGTTTGTAATCGGTAAGGTTGATCGAGACCTGGGCCTGATTTCGCTGTTCCAGATAGAACCCGAGTGCCTTGACCCCAATCAACCCGCCGCTGCTTTCACGAATCCGCTGGGCAATGCTGCGAGCTGCTTCCAGGTCCGGGCTATTCAGAAAGACATTGAAAGCAATCAAGACGTCGCGTGCTCCTATGGCCACGACGCCGGCTGTGGGATGGCTAATAGAGGGCCCGAAATCTGGCTTCCACAGCGGGTCGCTGCTCATCCGCTTCTTCAACCCCTCCGGGCCTCCCTTTCGCAGTGCTGCCAGACTGCGCCTCAGCCTGTGAGTTGCCGCTGCTTCGTACAGAAAAACCGGCACTGAGCATTCTCTTCCAATCCGATCGCCCAAGCAGCTAGCCAGCGCCTGACAATCTGCCATTGACACTTCTTGGGATGGGACGAAGGGAATCACATCAACTGCACCCAAGCATGGATGAACTCCCTGATGAGACCTCATGTCGATGAGCTGGATCGCCCTTTGAAACAAAACCCAGACTGCCTCCAGAACAGCACCAGGAGACCCGGCGAGAGTGAACACGGCTCGGTTGTGATCGTAATCTTCATCGCAACCGAGCAGGTACGCCTGGGGGACATCGTTGATAACTTCTTCCAGCTTTCGCAGAGACCGTGAATCTCGGCCTTCACTAATGTTCACGACAGCTTCAACAATCCTCATCGGAGTATCCCTGCTGGGAGATCGTCGTCTCAAACCGAAGGATCGTCCTCCCTCCCTGAATCCGGCCCCGGGACTCGACGATCTACGAGCCCGATAGGAGCCAATTCAAAGAAAACTACCAGAGCAGATTTATAGCATACAAACATAGCTAGATCGCCTATTCGGGAAAGCAGGAACCGAAGGGAAAACGAACCTCAAGCAATGTCCGCTAGAAGGAGATGGATGAGGCACTTCGGCACCCTCAATTTCCTCAGGGCCTGATTTTCCCCGCCTTCCTTTTCCGATATACTCGGCCCTCTCTTGCGTTATCGAGCCATGGATCATCGCTATTACGAAGTCTTTAGACAAGCGTCTCAGGAGGCCTTCTACCAAGCAGTCAACAATCCGGAAGACGAACTCTACGACATCGTCTGGGACCTGTTCGAAACGGCGGTAATTGAACCAGGAGAGATCTTCGACTCTGATTTTCGCAATCAGAATCAGTTCCGGTACAGCATCAACAGCGGAGTCACGCTCGAGTTTTTCTCTGGTCCATCGTATTTCAGGAGAAGGGTTGAGCCCAATCCCTATGAGGACGACTCCGATGCTGCCGGTATCCATATGCAGTTCTCAATTCTCCCCTGCATGAGTTGCCTCTTCTCGGTGGGATTCCGGGTATGGGGACGCCCCGAAAGAATCGCCTTCAAGCGGCTCTGGAGACAACACCGAAAACTCCTTTCCGATACCTCCAGACGAGCCCAACCCATGGTCTTCACGGCGGCCACGTTTCCCTCGGTGGATTACGCGTCGACCCTGGAAGACATGTTCGACAACTATTTCTCGGTCAGGGACTCTGAGCACTTTATCGAACTTCAGTACTCATTCGCTCAATTCGATGAGATCGACAACGTTCAGAATTTCATGGTCTATATGGCTTTTCTCTATCACTCAATCAAGGACCAGTGCCAGCAGAAGAGAAATCGAGCGGACTACTGGTCCGGCAGGGTCAGGGCCTTCTATTCAGGGTATCCCCCTAATCTACCAGCACCGCTTCCCTGTGTTGAGATGACCATCACGTCAGACACCGAATAGCGCCGTTGCCTCGTTCAGGAGGCGCTGGATCATTCAGTGAAAATTCCTTCGGGAAGCAATGCTCTTCTCCGGCCTTCGAAATTCGCTTGTTCGATATTCTGCGGTTCAGCTTCCGGTTGTTTTTCCGGAGTAAGAAAGGCTAAATCACAAACCGCAAAACGCCGAACATTCGAAGGCCAAAGTCTCTCTCAGCCTTTGAAATTCGCCTGTTTGATATTTTGCGGTTCATCATTCAGCGGTTGTCTTCTCCGGAGCAAGAAATCACAAACCGCAGAACACCAAACAGGCGAACGCCAAACCGACTTCCTAGCCTTTCAGCTTAGAACACGGCCTGAATAAAGCCCAGAAGCATGATCGCCCCTCCCGCTAGTAGCCCCAGAAGCATTCCCAGCAACAGGGCTAGGAGCACCTCGCTGACTACCCGACGACCTCCGGAAGTAGTGAAGGACGGGTAGGGCAAGTTGTGAAGAACTGCAGCCAGGCAAGTCAGGGAAACACAGGCTGTGATTCCAGGGACCGTCGTTCAAAGCTCATCGTCTCCGGCATGGTCAGGATCAGACGGCAGCCAAATTGAGCACAGATCATGGCCAAGCCGATCCCTGTGTTGCCGCTGGTAGCCTCAACGATCGTCATTCCATCTTGGAGGAGCCCCGATTCCTCGGCAGCTTCGATCATGGCAAGGGCGATTCTATCCTTGACGCTGCCCCCAGGATTGAAGAACTCCAACTTCGCCAGAATGGAAGCACCATCCGCAGGGGAGAGCCTATCCAATCGTACCATCGGCGTGCTTCCAATCAGCTCGGTCACCCGGCTGTGGATTCTAGTTTTCATCGGGCCACCCTCCAGACTCTGCAGGAGCGCGGTGTTTCTGGCACTATGAATGGAGTCAGTGAATAGGGAAGGCAGCGCCCTCGTCTATCTCTGAAGCAAGCGTATGAGTTGTCTGTGGTTCTGGGCCTGGGCCCAGGAAAGAGCAGTATGCCCCTGTTTATCCTTTACACTTGAATCGCCCCCCGCCTTTAGCAGGAGACGAACCGCTTCGACCTGGCCTTTGTAGGTCGCCCCTATCAGAGCGGTTATTCCCCGCTTGGTCTTCAGATTCAGGTCAGCCCCCTCGTCCAACAGTACTTGCAGTGCGTCCTCGTAACCTCGATAGGCGGTTGCCATCAAAGGCGTAATCCCGCCGATGGTCGTTGTGTTGATGTCGGCTCCATTCTCGATTAGAACAGAAAGGGTCCGGGCATGTCCCATATAGGACGCCGCCAGCAGCGCACTCGCGCCGCCATGATTCTTCAGGTTCACATCCGCCTTGGCCTGGAGCAAGGCTTCGACGCACTCCAACCTTCCCGATTCGGCGGCGCGCATCAAGGCCGTCCAGCCGTCCTTGTCTGTGAGGTTGGGATCGGCGCCAATGCCCAGAAGCACTCTCACCCTCACGAGCTTTCCCGTCCTGGCTGCTTCGATCAGCTCCCCACCCAGGTCCTGAGCAGAAGCGCTTGCAGCAAGGAAACAAAACGACACCAATACAATCAAAGAAACTCTCCGGCCGAGCTTACGGAACACGAGTGACAGGCTCGCAGACAAGAGAAAAAATAATTGAACAGTACTGCTGGACATCACCTCGATACCCTCAGATAGAGTCCGATTCGGCACCAAGCAGCCTGCTGGTACGCTGTGACACAGATTATGACGGGTTTGACGATGGGGATTGTGGACGATCTCTGCGTTGGTCGTCGTCGAAGATAACAGAACATCGACTTCCTTCTCCCGCCTTGAACTCGCCGCACAAGCCCCATCTGCAATTGGCATGCTATTTCGGAATCGATCATCTGGGTTATGCTTGCACGAACCCTAAATACATTGGCTGGGACCCGTGCTCGACTCTAGATGCCTGAGCTACCCGATATCCTCCTTTATCTGAATGCCTTCGAAAGGCACATCCTCAATCATAGGATGGAGAAGATCCAACTCCGGAGCCCCTTCCTGCTTCGCTCGGTGGACTCTGATCTAGAGTCTCTTTCGGGCAGGACCGTTTCCGAACTGCTCCGACTGGGCAAGAGAATCGTCTGGTGCCTCGAGCACGATACCTATCTTGTGTTTTATCTCATGATTGCCGGTCGCTTCCATTGGAGAAAGCCGGGCGCAGAACCGCGGAGCAAGGCGGATCTGGCAGCGTTACACTTTCACCACGGCACGGTGAGGTTGACGGAGCAAAGCCCCAAGAAACGTGCTGCCTTGCACGTGGTTCGGGGCAAGGCCGAGCTCTCGACGCCCAGACGAGAAGGCATAGAGGTGCTCGAGTGCAACCAAAGAACTTTCGCCGAAATATTGACGAGAGGAAACTACACACTGAAGCGAGCGCTGACCGATCCCCGTCTATTCAGTGGCATTGGCAATGCTTACTCGGACGAAATCCTACACACGGCGAGACTCTCGCCTCTGCGCTGGACCGCTCACCTGGCGCCCCAGGAGATCGTCAGGCTCTTTGAGACCACACAGTCCACACTTCAGAAATGGATTCGTCGTCTGCTCGATGAAACGGGAGACAGCTTCCCCAGAAAGGTAACGGCCTTTCGAGAAGGAATGGCTGTGCATGGAAGATACAAAGAACCCTGTCCTGTCTGCTCCACTGGGGTTCAGCGAATCGTCTATGCCGAACATCAGACCAACTACTGCCCTCGCTGCCAAACAGAAGGCAGGGTGCTGGCCGATCGAGCCCTCTCGAGATTGTTGAGAAAGGATTGGCCCTGAACCATCGAGGAGTGGGAGTCGGCCCGCTGAGATGCCACAATACCCGAGAGTCCAGTTGTGACGCCGGCCCCTTCACGGTCGTTCTCTGACGAATTCAGATGCTATAGTGGCTAGCAGGAAATCAAGTCGATCCCACTTGAGAAGGAAGATCAAGAACTATGAAAGACGTGTTTGAATTGGTTGAACAGGCCCTTGAGTCTGGCGGTTCGGAGGCGGCTTTCGACGTTGTGTTGAAAAAGCTGCGTTCCGAAAAGAACTATCCACTGCTTTTTGAGGCGAGGCTGATGCAGAAGCGCAATGAGTTGGGCCTCCCCTTGATTCAGGTCGAATCCACGCCCGACCTACCCGAGAGAACTCAGAGTGCCTACCAACAAGCCACAGTTGATGCCGCCAGGGAAGTCGGTTCCCTCTTCCTGGCGGATGGACACATCCCCAGCGCCTGGCCGTACTTCCGGGCCATCGGCGAGTCGGGGCCGGTCGCCCAAGCAATTGGGCGGATCGAACCCCAGGAAGGAATCGATGCAATCATCGAGATTGCCTTTTACGAAGGGGCTAATCCCAGCAAGGGATTCGAGTTGATCTTGGCCAACTATGGCATCTGCCGAGCGATTACCACTTACGGCCAGTACCCTGGGACTGAAGGTCGTGACGACTGTGCCCACTTGCTGCTCAGCACCCTTCACGGAGAGCTCTTGGGCACCCTGAAGCGAGTCGTCGGCGACCAGGAGGGATCTGCTCCAGAAACGAACAGTATCAGCGAACTGATCACCGGCCGAGATTGGTTGTTTGAGGGCAATGGCTACTACATTGACAGCTCCCACGTTGCATCGGTGGTCCAACTGAGCCTCGAGCTAGAGGATCCGGAGGTGCTGAAACTGGCTCTCGATCTGGCGGACTACGGAAAGTGCCTCTCGTCACTTTTCCAGTACAAGGGAGATCCTCCTTTCCAGAATATCTACCAAGACCATGCAGTCTATCTGCGGGCCCTTTTGGGCGAGGATGAGGACGGCGCCGTGGAGCATTTCAGGAACAAGGTCGAGGAGAGTCTTGCCGATGGCGGGGAGAGCGTTCCGGCCCAGGTCCTGGTGGGACTGCTTACTCGACTCGACCGCTACCCCGAGGCAATCGAGGTTTCTTCTAAATACCTCACCGACATCGCACCCGGTGAGCTCGTCTGTCCCTCTCTACCCCAGCTCTGCCAGAAAGCCGGCGCCTACAAGAAACTCGGCATTCTCTCGCGTCAGCAGGGGGATCTGCTGAGCTATACAGCAGCGGCGCTTCAATCTAAGCGATAGGAACCGGGTTCCGGTCGGAAGTCGTCGCACGTCGGAATGTCGCACGTTTCTAGACCTTGATTTCTGGAGATGAGGATGCCCAAGCTCGATTAGGGGTTCGGCCTGGCATCGCAGAACACGTTTCGCCCAATGATGTCACAGAGACCTTGATTTCCGATAAGACCACGTTTTCCACTAAGTGCAGACGTTCAGACGTTCAGACGTGAACCCACCCTCTCTTGCCGAGTCTGAAGTCGGAGCCAGATCGCCTGGAAGACCGCGCCCACGGTGAAGGCCATCAGGCCAATGTGGAGACCCGTTAGCTGGCCGTGCTGGACTCCCAGCCAGAGAATCGCCGAGCAAGTCAGCAGAAAGATCGCCACCGATTCGGTAATGGGACGCGTTCGTCGGGCATGCACCAGGAGGCCTTGGTACCAGTTGTGCAAAACGCCCAGACCTGGAATCAACAGACCGAAAATCAATCCGTAGCTGGCTATCTGGCTTAGTGATGGCCGGAGACCTGAGACCGTTTCGAACCACCACCCGGCTAATGGTGTCGCGGATACCAGCAGCAGCAAAAGGGTCGCCCCCGACGTCAGAAACACGGTGAATTGCTTCAGCCTTCTCCGTGCTTTTGGTTCGTCGAGCATCGCGACCACCACTTCTTGATAGGCGAAGCCTACGCTTCGGACCAGAAAGAGCAATCCAAAGACCATTGGCCACACGGCCAATGACTCCAGAGGTTGGGCCATCCGACTCAGAGCAGCTGCCCCAACCGGCTGGCCCAGCAGTGTGAGGAAGGGAGTCAGAGCCAATGGAATGTAGAACCGCGCAAAAGAGGAGAGTGTCACTGGACTCCGCAGCCCCGCTTCCTTCTTTAAGTGCTCGGTAAGAACCGGCCGCACTTGGTACCGAACATACAGGGCCTCGATGAGAACACCCGCCGAGATCGCGCTCGTGGCGACCACGATTGCACTGAAGGATCCCACCAGGCTTCCGACAGCCAGCACCAGACCATATGCAGCCAATCGAAGCGCTGTACCTTTGCCGACCGAACGGGAATAACCGAAACGAATCAGGACACCCTGATTGAAGCGTCGGTAAGCGATCGCCCAGGAACAGGGAAGCATGATGATCAGGCCAATGCGGGCGGGCCCGACCACGGCTGTGGGCACCCGGATCAAGGTCTCCACCACCACGAAATACAAAGGCGTAAGGGCAATCAATAAGTGAACTACGGTTAGCGCCGCGCCGGCCCACATCATGAAACGACGAAGGCGAAGATAAGAGTCCCAATCTCGACTCAGGGCAGTCGATGCCACTAGCAGCATGATTATGGGAGACTCCACCACTAAAGCAACCGGGAAGACGACCCCGCCGAGAGCCGCCAGGTGAATCTCGGGGTCGGCCAGGCGAGCGATCACAGCACCGATGACGGGGAGCTCAACCGCCATCAACGCCCAACTGATCGCCAACGGCCACCAGGCCCTAAAAATCTGCCGGTGAGAGAGCGGAGCGGTGGGGTTCATACTGGATCAACGGTCTTGAGCAGTGAGCAGTGGAAAGCAGTGGACCGTGAGAAACGGCTAGTCTTGGAGCTGTCCTCCAACCCGGAGTGCCGACCAGAAGGCATAGTCAGCATGGTGGACAATCGTGACGTGAAGCGACCTCCGCACCAGCTCTCCCTCGCCCGAGTGGCAGCCGGCGGCGTGGCAAACCTCCTCGGGAAGACCCACGGTCAGGCAAACATGAGTGCCGAACTGGGTGTGCCTGATTGCGGGAAAGCCAGCAGCGCCAGGGTCGCTGCTCCAGCGCTCCTGATTCAACGGGTCGAACTCATAGGGTTTGCCTACGTCATGACAGAGACCGCAGGCTATCAGCAGATCTCTATCGATCGATAATTCGGGAAACTGAGAGGCCAAGCTGTCCCCCTAGGGCCACAGCCAGCTGGGTTACCCCTCGGATGTGGTCAGTCTGCGTGCCCCGCTTCAAACCGGCGGTGTCCGGGTTACCGGAAGGACGTATGCCCTCGATGGAACCGAAGGAGCTCTTACCCAGGCTGTAGACCCAGGCGTCGATCACTTTCTCACGTAGGGACTGGTCCCGGATGTCCTGTAACTCCGGAAGTGACACGATAACCGACTGACGCAGATCTCTAGACTCTTCCATCTTCTCTCCTCTTAGGGCATTCTAGCATAGCACGTCTGACTCGTTCCCGAGAGTAGGAGAGTGAGTAGCGGAGTGAGCAGTAGTGGAGTGGTGGAATGGGGACATCTTGACTACTCACTACTCACTGCTCACAACTCACTTATGACTAACAACAGGAGCTACCGTGCCTAGGTTCCGACCCGAAGTGTTGCTCGAAATCGGCTGCGAACTTTTCGTAGCGGCGGGGTGTACTCCTTCCGACGCGCGTACCGTCGTGGACCATTTGGTTGAGTCCAATCTCTTCGGACACGATTCTCACGGTGTCATCCGTTACCCCGAGTACATGAGGGCGATTCGCGAGGGTCGCTACCAGGCACGAGCGGACCCCGAGGTAGTCCAGGATACCCCCTGCACCGCTGTCGTGGACGCTCGTGGGGCACTGGGACAGATAGGAGCCCACTTTGCTACCGAGCTCGCTATCGAGAAGGCTCAGAAGCAAGGCGTGGCCTCAGTGTCCCTCCGTAACACCTGCCATATCGGCCGCGTCGGCGCCTATCCACTAATGGCGGCACGAGCCGGGACAATGGCACAGGTCTTCGCCAACGGCGGGCATTTCGGCGGGCAGGTAGTTCCCTTCGGAGGAATCGACGGGCGTCTATGCACTGATCCTCTGGCTTTCGCAGCACCTCGCCGAGAAGCCGATCCCATTCTCCTGGATATGACAACCTCGGTGGTGGCCGAGGGAAAGGTGCGGGTCGCGAGCTACCGAGGTGAGGAAGTGCCCCAGGGCTGGCTCATCGATTCGGAGGGGTACCCAACCCGCGATCCCAAGGCCTTCAGGGCAGACCCACCAGGATCAATACTCCCCCTGGGTGGCGTCGCCGCTCACAAGGGTTACGGCATGGCTTTCATGGTGGAGCTGTTGGGGGGGTCTTTGAGTGGACAGGGGTGCACCCGTGGAGCCCCAGTGGTAGCCAGCAACGGCGTTCTTCTGACCGTTCATCACATCGAAAGCTTCACCGATCTGGAGACCTATTACGACGAGGTCGAATCCCTCCTTGAACACGTGAGATCGAGTCGGCTGGCGCCGGGCTTCGAAGAGATCCTGGTCCCGGGTGAACCCGAATTCCGAAGCGCCCGGCAACGTCAGTCAACGGGAATCGAGGTCGACGACAAGACGTGGTCAATGATTCGCGAGGAACTCCAACATTTCGGGATCAACTCGGAGCATTGGAAACCGGAATGATGAGAAGCCCTCTGGAAGGAAAACTTCTTGCCACGCTTCCGCGCTGAGGATCTGAGACAAATCGGCTACCAACTCTTTCAGGCGGCCGGCTGCACCGTCGAGGATGCAGCGGCCGTAGTAGACCACCTGGTAGAGTCCAACCTTTTCGGCCACGATTCCCACGGCGTTCTACGCTACTACGAGTACACACTGGCGATCCGAGAGGGACGGTTCCAGCCCCAGGCACAGCCCGAGATCGTCCAGGAGCGAGCCTGTACTGCCGTCGTTGATGGTAACGGCGCCCTGGGTCAGGTAGGGGCGACTTTTGCCACTAATCTGGCCATTCAGAAGGCCAAGCAGCACGGGGTGGCCACGGTGGTCCTGCGTAATACCAGCCACATCGGCCGCGCAGGAGCCTACCCACTGCTGGCAGCTCGCAGCGGCATGATGGCTCAGATCCTGGTGAACGCCGGCCATCTCGGCTATCAAATTGCCCCTTTCGGAGGCCTCGATGGCCGTCTTTCCACCAACCCTCTGGCCTTCGCCGCTCCCCGGCGCCAAGACCCTCCAATCATGTTGGACATGACCACTTCAGTGGTAGCAGAAGGGAAAATCCGCGTCGCCATCAACCGCGGTGATAAGGTCCCCGAAGGGTGGATCATCGATGCCCAGGGAAACCCCAGCACCGACCCCAATGACTTCAGAAAAGACCCTCCTGGAGCAATTCTTCCGCTAGGGGGGCCAGTTAGCCACAAGGGATACGGCCTGAGTATCATGGTAGAACTTCTGGGCGGAGCGCTGAGCGGGCAAGGCTGTGCTGCGGGAGAACGCAGCATGGTGAGCAATGGAGTGCTACTTACCGTCTACTCGATCCCGCACTTCAGCGATCTCGAGACCTACTATGACGAAGTGGAAACGATGATCGACTACGTGAAATCGAGTCGCACGGCTTCCGGCTTCAAGGAGATCCTGCTTCCCGGAGAACCGGAGTTCCGGAGCGCTCAGGGTAGGGAACGCGCAGGCATCGAGGTCGATGAGACCACATGGACCAGGATCAAAGACGAGATGCTTAACTTCGGCGTTGATCCAGGACAGTGGGTTCCTGAGTAGAATTCCAAGCACCGGAGGGGCCCACCATCAAGATACAAGGTACAAACAAATTCCAAATCACAAGTAACAACTCCCAAACGGAATCCCGACCGCGTTCAGGTTCCCTTGCGTTCGCTTCTTGTAGATTGGTGCTTGGGATTTGTTTGTATCTTGTATCTTGGTGATTGGGACTGCCTCCTACACGCGTAGCGCCATTCCGCTGCTACCCGTGTCGGCTCCGCCTTCGAGCCGTCCACTCTTGGGATCCAGAGTAATGGCATGGACGAGGGCGAATCCTCCGTGACTTTGAGGTAGACGCTGGATGGGGTGTTTTCTCCTGACCCCGGCACAAACATATTCCGGGATTCTGGCGTGGCAATGGATCAGGTCACCCTGGCAGTCGACCCGGGGCGCAAGTACGGCATCACTGATGCTCATGCCGAAGTCGAGGACGTTTAGAACCACCTGCAGAATCGAGGTGATGATGCGGGTGGCACCCGGTGCCCCAATGACCATGACGGGATCGCCGTCCTTGTAGACAATGGTCGGAGTCATTCCCGTCGTCCGCCCCTTGCCGGGAGCAATGGAGTTGGGATGTCCCGCATGGGGGTGGAAGTTCACCATCGAGTTGTTGTACATGAAACCGAGCCCAGGAGTGATCGTCCCTGAGGAGGCGCCCAGTGAATGGGTCAGGGAGACACAGTTTCCCTGGGCATCGACCACCGTCACCTGGGTCGTATCCGGGTGCTCAGGCGAGGTAAAGGAAACCGTGATCGGTTTACCACCGTCGATCTGCTCCCACCACTCTCTGGCCCGCTCCTTAGAGATCATCCACTCCACGGGGACTTCCACGAAATCCGGATCAGCCAGATGTTGGTTGCGGTCGGCGAAGGCAGCCTTCATCGCCATCGAAACCGTGTAGATGTATTCTGCCGAATTGTGCTCGAACGTGCTCAAATCGCAGTTCTCCAGAATGTTAAGAATCTCGATAAGAGTAGGCCCGCCGTGAGGCGATTGAGAAGAAGCTATCGTGTACCCCCGGTAACTCCCCACCACCGGCTCAGGATCACGCAGCTGATAACTTGCGAGATCTGTTGCCGTCACGAAGCTCCCGTTGGTTGCCAGATCATCGCTGATTCGGCGAGCGAGCTTCCCGGCGTAGAAATCGTCCGGACCGTCCTGAGCGAGCTGGCGCAGGGTCTGACTCAGATCGGGATTTCGAAGGCGCTCTCCGGCCTTATAGGGAATTCCGCCCTCCTTGAGGTAGATGCGACTTGCAACCGGGTTTCCCTTTATGTAATCGAGTAGAGAGCAAGCCTCAGGATAAGGAGCCTCCCGGCTCCAACCTTCGGCCATGTTGGTGTCCACGACAAAGCCCTCCTCGGCAATTTGGGCGGCCGGTAGGATCGCCTGCTCCCAGGAATACGTCCCCCATCGCTCCAACATGGCCTGGTAGCCCCGAACCGCGCCAGGAATGCAGATAGACTGGTAACCGAGATCGTTGACCTTGTCCCTCAGGAAGAATCCCCAGCCGTCGGGATTGGGGCCGATGACCTGGTCTTCCCACATTGACTCTGAAACCTTCGAGCCTGCCAAAGCAGGGGCATCCAGCACGATAGAGAGAACCTCTGGCCGATCTGCCAGGTGCAGGTTGAGTAGAACGTATCCACCGATTCCGCACATGTGGGGACTGATCAAGCCCTGGACGAAGCCCGCCGTCACTGCAGCATCAATGGCATTGCCACCCTTCATCAGAACCTTGGCGCCTTCCTCAGCGGCTATCGGTTGGGGCGCAACAATCATGTTCGGCATCGGTGAGAGTCTCCTTTGATTGGAAAATCGTGTTGCAGATTGTAGGTTACAGGTTGCAGGTTGGCCGTTGCAAGAGAGGAGAAGCGGTGCCGATTTGACGCAACCCGTACAGGGTTGACATATGATTTGCTCTTCTCCTTACCCAGGGTTGGGCAACCCTGGGCTGGAATATGCAATCCCGTTGGGATTGACCTCAATTGATTTCTTCGAGGAAAGGTCGTGCGGAAAAAATGGGAAGCAACCTGCAACCTGCAACCTGCAACCTGCAACCTGCAACCTGCAACCTGCAACCTGCAACCTGCAACCTGCAACCCAGGCGACCCGGTTATTGGAATCGCAGCGAATACAAATCGGCGTCGCTCATTATGATGCGGAGACGTACCGGTGTCCCAGCTAGGCTCGCCAGGGGGCTGTCGGAATTGGCCTTCGAGTGGCTTCGAACCTAGCGCACGGTGTGTTCGATCTCATCTCCCCAGACAAGAGGGAATTCTTCGAGAGAAAAACCAGGAAAAGGATTGCCTTGGGCGTCCTGAATCTCCAGGCGGATACTGCCTGCGGCCGAGGTAGAGAAGTTGAGAATCAGGTTCCCACCCTGGAATATCAGGGGCCTGGTCAAAAATTCGCCGCCTGCGTAACCAGCGTGGACCGAGGCAAAGCCATCTATTCGCAACACCATCCGCTCAATGTGGATAGAGGGAAACTTATAGTTTCGGATCACGTAGAGCGAGAGCTCATCGGAATCCGTGGCCACCAGGCCGGGGATCGGGTAGTTGTTGCGATTGAGCCAATTCCGGGGGTCCCGTCCCGGTCGTATGAAGGCCTCCATGAAGCGCCGATCCCAGTGGAGACCATCGCGACTGCTCATAAAAACTCCATCCGAAAGCCCTGCTCGCGGCGCATCTTCCAAGAGGTTGCGCCACGGATGAAAGCGCTTGGGGAAAGCCAGGAATAGATGCGGAGCACGGGAGTAGGCAATGGTGCCATTGGTATAGAGGTGCTCGGCCGGGGCATCGCCAAAATCGAACCACTGTCCTGGCGTCCAAGTCAGAAAATCCTGGGAGGTAGCAAATTTGACGTGTCGTACACCGTTGTTGAAGCCTCGGTAGAAGGCGACGTATCGGCTCCGGGCTTCATCCCAGAGAGGAAGGTTCAGAGAGTCGAAGGCCCCATCGCTAATGACGGGATCTGCCTGGATCTTCTCCCAGTGCAAAGCATCGGAAGACCTCAACGCAATCAAGGGTCCACCGGCCAGGGCCTTGTATAGCGCTGATGGGGGCGCAGCCGGATTGGCATCCTTGAAAGGGGCAAAGTTATGTGAGCCTTTACCCGTCCACACAATATTGTTTTCCTTGGAACCCTGGAACTCGAAGATGCCCAAGGACGGCCTTTCCCAAGTGATTCCATCGCTGGTCTCGGCGTAACAGGCAAATTCAGGATGCTTGGGAACTACGTTCACATCACCTTCGAGCGCCCACGGCGGTGATGCACTGGGATCACTGCTGCCCCGGTAGTACATCCGGTATCGCTCCCCATCCTGGAAAATAGTGGCATAGAAGCTCGTGTTCCCCTCCCAGGGCCGGTCGAACGAGAAAACCCTTCCCGCCGACTCGGGTGGATGGAGCTGCAACTCGAGCCCTTGAAATTGATCAATCAGAAAGTCATCCACGAACAGCTCCAGGCGGGAGCCGATGTCCAGGGCCTCTGTGGTCTCGGCTGGGTTCGCCGATGCCGCCGCCACAGAGAGCAGCAGACTGAAAATAAGCAGTGCCTTCCTCATCATCCATCCTCCTCAGCGAAAGGGAATTCCGGTTCTCAGCCGAACCCAGCCTAGCAAAGAGCAGGGGAAGGATCAACAGGGGTTAGCACGGGACGGGAACCAGGAGAGACCCCTTCAGCAGAGTGCCATCAGGCCTTCTTTCTGGCTTCTGTACGGCTAGGGTTTGGTCCGTCGGTCTAATTTCCTGCTCCACGCTCTCGGCGCCTTCATCACAGAGCCGCTCGAATAGCTCGCAGAGCGTCTCGTTGTCCCTGTGCCAGGGGAACAGGAGGTTCTTCGCCTGCATCGTCCCCTCGCCAACCTCCCAACCCAGCATTCCCAGAGCCAGGAAGTCCCCGCAAAAGGCCGTCTGTAGCTCTGCGCGGAGTACATCAGGCAGGCGGGCAACGTGGCAGTGCACGGCAACAAAACGCCTACGCCGGAGCAGGCACTGGACGTCGTGCGGGAGCTTTCGTCGTTTAGCGCTTTTCCTTTTTTTCAAGGGATTGCGAGACTCTCTTAGTTGTGCTTACCTTCTTTACATGAGCGGACTAACCTTCACCCACCCAGGCAGTGTGGAAGACTAATTCACTTTATTTTTACACCAGACTGAAAAAACAGTTGAATAATTTTCTCCTAACTCAGAAAATTTTATAGCTGATTCAAAAGACTCGCCAGACTTTTTCCCGGCGCCTTCTTTTTTATATTTTTTAGCTTCCTTAAACAAATAATCTGCGACGCCCAAAGAATCCCCAACTCCTTTTTTGACAAGTGCGCAGTGTTCTTTGGTTAATAAGCTATTTGATTGATCCTCTTGAGCGTTCACTGTGGGCATATGTATCCACGGGTTCAATGCAATAAGACATAAAGCCATAGCGATAATGGCCAACAAAAGCTTGGTTGATTTGTCGACATTCTTCATTGTTTACCTCCCATGTAAAACCTTGGATTAGGTGTGTGTCACCCAGTATCAACGATCAATTTCACGTCGAATACCAAGTCCAGTCTAAAATGGGAAAGTCCCTAAATCTGCACTTTTTGTCAAAAGTGAGGGGGTTGGGGGAGGGGGGTAAATGGCCATGAAGGGGTGGCAAACGGTTACTAGAAACCAGCTTTTACCTGGATAAGGGGTTACACCTGTTCTAGTAGGAGAACTTCCAGGTTATCCCCTTGTCACTTACAGCAACCGACTCCTTCAGGGGTTTTAGCGACTAAGCGGGCGATCACAGATAGGGTCTGCGTGGCTAGTGACGAGCCGCACGGCGCTTGCGGATAGCTGGGTTGATGAACTGGGCGCGGAGCGTATCACGCTGTCGGTGCCAATTGAGGAACGCCGCCGCCGGTTGGCTGGGAATCCGGAGCGGCTGCGGGCGCTTGAAGAATACGAAATGCGGGGGTAGCTGCGGGGTAGGGGGGCATAAATCTCTACAGGGATACGCTAAAGACCAGCGAGTATTCGCCTTCCTTGTGTCTTCCCGAATTAGAGTCCCTTAAGGAAAGTACCAAAGGAAAAGACCAAATGGCAAAAACAGGACGCAAACCGAAGCCTTCCAGCCTTCGACTGGTGGAAGGGAAGCGCGGCCACAGGCCCATCCCTAAAGAAGTGCAACCTCATCCAGTTAAGGGCGGAGTTTCCAGCCCCGTTTTTTTGTCGGCATCTGGGAAGAAGGAGTGGAGCCGGGTGGTGAAGGGGCTGCAGAGCTTAGGGCTGTATACCATGATGGACCGCGCAGCCCTCGCGACGTACTGCCAGGCTTTCGGTAACTGGCAGGACGCACAGGAGTGGATCAACAAAAACGGGGATACCTACCGCCTACGCCGGAGAAGGCGCTGGACGTCGTGCGGGAGCTTTCGCCGTTTAGCGCTTTTCCTTTTTTTCAAGGGATTGCGAGACGCTCTTAGTTGTGCTTACCTTCTTTACATGAGCGGACTAACCTTCACCACCCAGTCACGGATCACCGGATTTCTGTTTTAAGGTAGAGGGAACTCTTACCCTGGTCCA
>CAUZIZ010000052.1:0-33969 GCA_963579905.1 Acidobacteria bacterium UBA6911
AGATTGATAGCGGCACTCAGAGTTCTACGTGGCATGACTCAACGGCAGTTAGCTACGGATGTCGGTCGCTCCCAAACCTGGGTGAGCTTTGTGGAGTCCGGAAAGGTCATACCCAGGGACAAAGAACTGCAGAAGCTCAAAACGGTCTTACAGTGGGAAGCAGTGCCGTTCCGCTCTGAGCAGGGGAAGAAGACGTGAACGAGTCGACTCGTCATGTGCTCGACCATTTGAAGGGGGTCCGGCGGTGCGGAGAGGGCTGGACGGCTCTTTGCCCCGCACACGATGACTCTGATCCCTCACTGTCGATTCAATACTCGGAGAGCGGTCAGATCCTTGTGCACTGCTTCGCGGGCTGTACCCAAGAGGCTGTGATCAGTGAGCTGAGAGCGCTTGGAGTCTGGTCTAAACCGAGCGTAAATCGCCTAGGCAACCGGAGCAATCTGAAATCGAACAACCGAGGCCCGGACGCGACCAGATATTGTTCGGAGATCTGGGCACAGTGCCTTGAAGTCACAGACGATGCCGATCATCTAGTTCGGGTCTATCTGGAAACCCGTGGCTTGGACTCTAAAGGTCTACCGGACTGTATCAGGTTGCATCCCAGTCTCCGTTATATAAACAACGGTCAATCGGCAAATTCCTACCCAACCATGGTCGCAAGGATATCCGGTCAAGATCACGACCTCGTTGGGCTACTCCGAACTTTCCTGAGCAGTAACGGTCAGAAAGCGAATGTTGCTCAGGCCAAGAAAGCTCTTGGGCGGGTCAGTGGCGGTGCTATTCGTCTTGATACTCCAAGTGAGACGCTGGCTCTGGCCGAAGGACTGGAAACTGCTTTGGCCGTTCGCCAGGCCACAGGATTGCCGACGTGGTGCGCTGTCTCCGCTTCAAACCTCAAAAAGGTTTCCATTCCTGAGTCCGTTTCCACCGTTCATATTTTCGGCGACAAGGACCGTAACTTGAAGGGACAGAATTCGGCCTCGGAGGCTTGCGATCTGCTCTACCGTAAAGGAAAGACGGTCTACTGGCACCTTCCAAGACAACAAATCCCTCAAGACAAGCAGGGCATCGATTGGCTTGACACCTTGGTGTCGGAAGGAGCTTCCGCATTCAAGGCCACGGTGCAGGAAGATGAGGCGTGGAAACCCATGAAGAAAAACAGCAATTCTGATGAGAAACCTACCCAGGCGCAGATACTGATAGAGATTGCCGCCGACTCAGAGTTTTTCTCATCGCCCGACCAAGTTTCCTACGTGACTTTCCTAGTTGGACAACATAGCGAGACATGGCCGGTAAAGTCTAAGACGTTCCGACTGTGGCTGACACATCGTTTCTACGAGGCCAAGTCCAAACCGCCTTCCTCACAGGCACTCCGATCCACGCTGGAGTTTCTCGAGGCCAAAGCCCAGTTTGAAGGCCCAACACACCCGATCTTCACAAGGGTTGCTGAGCACAAAGGAAGAACCTACTTCGATCTTGCCGATCACGAGTGGCGTGTTGCGGAGGTGACGCCCCAAGGTTGGCAAATCATCTCGGATCCGCCTGTCAAGTTTCGTCGCAGTGCGGGCGTGCTACCGCTGCCATTGCCGGAAGCAGGAGGCTGCATCGAGGAACTCTGGAAGATTCTGAACTGCGGCTCACGAGCGAACTGGATCCTCTTGTTAGCCTGGCTATTGGCCTCGCTGCGCCCCAGAGGCCCTTACTTCGTCCTAGTCCTCTATGGTGAGCAGGGATCATCTAAGAGCTTTCTGGAGCGTCTTCTGAGATCCCTAATTGACCCCTCGACTCCGCCAGTCCGCACCGCGCCCAAAGATGAGCGTGACCTCATGATTGGAGCACGGCACCACTGGATCCTAGCTCTGGACAACCTCTCCCACGTACCGGAATGGCTCAGTGACGCGCTCTGCCGACTATCGACAGGAGGCGGTCTGGCAACCCGACGATTGTTTACCGACGACGACGAAGAAATCTTTGACGCCACGAGGCCGTCGGTTCTGAATTCAATTGAATCTGTGGTCACCCGAGCCGACCTCGTGGATAGGGGCCTGATCGTGGAGCTACCACAGATTCCCGACGAAAGGCGTCGGCCCGAGAAAGAGATCCTCGCAGAATTCGACAGGATGCGTCCCCGCATCCTGGGAGCTCTGCTGGATGCTGTATCGGTGGGCCTCAAGAACTTCGAGACCGTAACCCTGGACAGCCTTCCCCGCATGGCCGACGCTGCTAAATGGGTTGCGGCTTGCGAGCCAGCGTTACCGTTAGAAACCGGAGAGTTTCTAGAAACCTATCTGGGCAACCGGGCTGGAGCTGTGGAGGCCACCCTGGAGGCGGACCCTCTAGCCGCAACGGTGAGAGCTTTGATGGAAGACAAACCTTCCTGGGAAGGTACGCCGTCGGAGCTACTCGATGAGCTAGAGCACTTAGCGGACGACCGGACCTGCAAGTCCAAGGCTTGGCCGGGTTCGGCGAATTGGTTGAGCCGAAAGCTCCGAAGATCCGCGACCTTTTTACGGTCCGCCGGGATCGACATCGAACTTCCAGACCAGGGCAGGCGAGGCAAAGACCGCGTCATCCGAATCAGATCAGGTGGCGACGAGGACACCAGGGAGACCATCGACGCCAAAGGCGATACGGCGACGCTAATGAAAGCGATACCGACGGCGGCGAAACCCCGAACCTACGGTCTTTTCGACGGTATCGTCGATACCGTCGATAAAAACCCTATTGATTCTAATGAGACCGAAGAGCGGGAGGTCTTTGAGATATGACGAATGTGGAGCTGATGGCCGAACTGGAGCTGTGTGGCGTGACATTATCCCTCAGGGACGATCGCCTTCTTGTAGACGCCCCGAAGTCCACTCTTACCCAGGCGCTAAGGACAGAACTCGCCCAGCAGAAGGTGCAGATCATGGAGATCCTGAGATCGAGAGCGGAAGGGCAACCAACCTCAGAGTCAAAGAGCGAGGTCGTTGCCAAGCACCTGAAGAAGGAGACCTGCTGGCCAAAGAAATGTATCGAGAGTAGGAGACGATTTGGCCGGCCTCATGCTGTCCTTTTCCCATTGATTGGTAGAACGGTTCAAACACCCCAGGGTGGCGGAAGGCTGTTCAATGTGACGTCTACAAGAGACAGTGCTATCGCCGGAGTCGTACTGGAAGGGGAGGATCGTGTCACCTTCGTCCCGACAGCGGATCTCAAACCTAGCAACGGTAAGCTGAGATGACAGGAATGATTGAGGTGCCAGATCGATTCTACTTGAAGGTTTCCCAGGCCGCTCAGTACCTGGGTATCTCGTCCAATACCTTGCGCAAATACACCGACTTGGGCCTTGTGAAAGCGAAGAGACTTCCCAGCGGTGACCGGATCTACAGCCGGGAATGGCTAGATGAGTTTGTCTCAGAGTTGCCCGATGTGGTGGAGAATAATGAAAGTGTCTGGAGGACCGAGCAGACGCCCGATATACTCTCCTCTGGTAATTCGACCTGTTCTCGAATCCCAGGAAAGGAGGAGTAGCCAATGGGGATTCGTAAGTATCGAGGACAGATCGTCTGTGACAAGCGCTGGCCGGATGGGACTCGGACCATTCGCGTGTGTGCCAATCGCACCAAGGCCAAACAGCTTCTGGACCGGATCAATGCTTCCATCGCAGATGGCACCTGGAAGGAGTTCAAACAGACGCTCGTTCTCAGAGACCGCGTGTCGGTCACTGTGGGCGAGTACGCAATGACGTACATCGAGGACTATGTCAAAAGCCGTAACAAGAGGAAGACGTGGAAGCGGAAGCAGACCTCGATGAGGGCTCTTCTCCCCGTCCTGGGCAGGCTCCAATTAGAAGCTCTCACTCCGGCTCACCTTCACAACTACGTCCGTCTCCGCAAAGCCCAAGGTGTTGCTGATGGCACGATCAACCGTGACCTGGCTGCCATCAAGCACTTGATGAACTACGCTGAGGAGTGTGGCGTCGTCCGATCAAACCCTGTGGAGAAATTTAGAAGCCTCAAGGAAGAACAGAAGCAAAGGCCGCGGTTCACGGAGGAGCAGATTCAGAAGGTCATTGATGCCGTTAGGTCTGACTGTCGCCCCCTGTTCACCTTCATCCGAGAGACGGGGTGTCGGCGGGAGGAAGCTCTGTCCTTGCAACGTTGGCAGATCCAGGAGGATTCACAGTTGGTTGTGTTCAGCGAGGATACCAAATCGCGAAAGTACCGTTACGTCCCGCTGACCGAGGGGGCCCTCGAAGCGGTCAATGCTCTGCCATGCCCTGACGGTTGCTCCTACGTCTTCTTCTACCCGGAGAGCGGCACTCGATGGTCCCACTGCCGAAAGCCCTGGGAACGGGCGAGAGAAAAGGCCGGTTTACCGGAGCTACAGGCAAAGGACCTTCGGCGCCATTACGCCATCATCCTGGCGGAAGGGGGCGCGGACATGCACGACATCCAGCAGGTGCTGGGACACGCCAGTGTGGCCACGACTGAGAAGCACTACGCTCAGTTCTCTCCCAAGCACTCAGCCAGGAAGGTGCTGAAGATCCTTGAGGGTGGTCTGAAGAAGGTTAAGAAACGTTCTGCCTGACTGTACCGGAAACAAAACGGTAACAGGGACAAACAACATCCGCCATAGATCAAATGATCAGCACCTGTAAGCAATTGGAAGGAAATGGATTAGGGTGGCGCGCCCGGAGAGATTCGAACTCCCGGCCTACGGATTCGAAGTCCGCCGCTCTATCCAGCTGAGCTACGGGCGCGCTAGTCTATACTACAACAGTTCGAGGCACGCAGAGTATTGCTTTAACAGCGCCCTGTAGGGGACTCTGTGTTGGAGGGTCGAAAGCCGGCTTGACTCCTATTCCTGAGGCAACTAGCGCTTGCGGCAGACTACCGCCTCCAGACTGAGAACCCTAGACTTTCGGGGGTGCCTTCATGTTGGATCCAGAAACACTGCTGCTCATTGCAGGCCTGGCTCTTGTAATCGTGAGTGTGATCGGTGGAGGCTTCCAGGTCAAGGAAATATCGGCTCCCAAGATTGGCAGAATGGCTCGGGTGATCGCCGTCCTTCTCGGCATGCTCCTGGTGCTAATGAGTGTTCGGAGCATTGAGGAACCTGACGACTTTGTGTATGAGGAAGACAGCACAGAAGAATCGGTGATACCTGACGACTCCAGATATCAGGATGAAAATTGAGGATTGGCCGCGCCGGATCATCCCGGTGCAGCTCGTCCTGCCACTGATCACTGGCGATTGAATCCACCGTGACACTCATTTACTGTGCCTCGCTGCGATCGACCGTTCCCTGGAGAATACGTCGAAAGATTGACGGATAGCTCCGACGGCGAAGGTACCCAGACCCCATATCGACTCCTATCAGGACGAATGGCATCTGCCTTGAGCGCCGACTAAGGGCACCCGACGGCCTGCCAAAGCCCCCACATTCAGGTCTGCATTCACCCGCACCTATCTCCTTTATCGATTTCATGACCGAGGCCCGAAGATTGGTTCTGATGTTGCGTGGACATCCGGGCGACCTTCGGTCGCGAGAAATTGCTCATGGGACTCAAGCAGATTCGGAAGAAGCTAGACGAGATCCCGCCGCTGCATGCGGGACGCTGGAAGTTACAGGCTGCCCTGGTGGTACTAGTGACGTTCGGTGTCTACCTGTATACGACGCCCAGGACGGTCACCCTCGAGGACTCCGGCCTCTTTCTGATGGCAAGTCACTTCGGAGGTGTGGCACATCCGCCGGCTACCCTCTTCACAGCCTCCTGGGTAAGCTCTTCACCTTGCTGCCCGTCGGCAGCGTTGCGTTTCGGGTTCACCTTCTCAGTGCGTTATCGGCCTCTCTCACCTGCGCTGCCGTCTTCTGGATTGCTCGCAGCCTCATCGGCCGGAGTGCTCCATCGTGGGCCGCCGGGCTCGGTTACGGCTTCTCGCTCGTCTTCTGGTCGCAAGCAATCGTGGCGGAAGTCTACACCTTGAACACGCTGATGACGTTTCTTCTCCTGGCTTGCTGTCTCCAGTTTGCGAGCTCCGGCAACCCTCGCCTCCTTCCCTGGATCGGCCTCATCTACGGGCTCGACTGCGCAACCACTGGCCCCTGATTCAACTATGGGTGCCGGGGCTGCTTCTCTTGCTCTGGCCCCGACGACACCTCATTCTCAGGAAACTCCACCTGGTCCTTCCCCTGACCCTCGTGGGACTACTTCCGTACGGTTATCTCTGGGCTCGCTCACTGACGGAGCCTTTCATCAGCTTCTATGGGCCGCTCAAAGGCCTCGACGATCTGCTCTTCTTCGTGTCTCGCAAGGGGTACTCTGAGTTGGGAGCGAGCTCGACGGCCTCCTGGCTCGATCAGGCCCAGTTCGCAGGCTTTCTACTGCAGCAGTCCAGGGTTCAGTTCACGGCAGCAGGATCTGGATTGGCCATCCTGGGATGCTGGTACCAATGGCGTCGCTCGAGCACAGGCGTATCGCTGGCGCTCGTACTCGCTTTCGATTTCGAGCTTCTCCAGCGCAGCGTGATGCGGGTTTATCCATTGGTCACCTATGGGGTCATGGCCCTGTGGATCGGCCTGGCAGTTGATGCCGGCACTGACTTCCTGGCAAGACGAATCCGGCGTGGCTGGGAGGTGCCGCTGCCGCAGGCCTGGTATCAATCGTATCGGCCTCGAACTACAGCTACAACCAGAAGCGCGAGGAGACCTGGGCGCAGGACTACGCACAGGCCATCTTGGCGACGCTTCCCAAAAAGGCGGGCCTCTTCACTCATGGCGACAATGACACCGGACCCATTGGAGCTCTCCACTACATCGAAGACGTACGCCCCGATGTCGAGGTTTACAACGACCAGGGACTCATCTTCGCCAATCGCCTCTTTCCGGCGCGCAGCAGCCGTCGACAGAAGGATCAGGCTATCGAGTCCTTCGTAATGGGAACCATACGTCCTGTCTGCTTCATCCAGAAACCTCCACAGCAATGGGCACCCCGCAGTTTCGGCCTCTTCCATCTGATCGAGAAGGGGGCACCCGATCCTCGTTCGAAACGCCTCTCTCCAACACCGGAGGTTGTCGACTGGTGTGCCCGGGTAGAGCGGCGAGAAAATCTCAGTGATCCTTGGCTGTCACAGCATCGAATGGGCCTTCTGGAAAGCTGTAGCAGGCTCCTGAGTCCTCTCGTTCACCTTTCACAGAATCAGGACCAGGCCAAATACGCGCCTCTTCTCGATCGGGTGACGAGCCATTTCCCGGGCAAGCTTGTTCTAATCGATGAGCTCATCCACAGCAAGGACGCCAAGCTTCTCTGGACCTGGTCAGAGGAAGCAATGGAGCTGGTTGATGAGGACGTATCCCAGGAAACACTCGCTAGACTGCACTATCTGCGGGGACACCTGTTGATGCGAATGAACCGGAAACCGGAAGCCGAAGAGAGCTTCGCGCGATCTGTCTCCGTCTATCCAAACCGAAAGGAAAATGGAGCTATTCTGAATCTCCTGGAGCTCTATGCAGGCAGGGGAGATCGGGCAAGTTATCGGGAAATCAAAAGGACCTATTTTCTGGACGCGCTCCCGGAGCAGGTTCGGGAACGACTTGGACAACTCGACCAACTGGTCAAGACGCGCGCGGCACGACTCTAATGCACAACTCAAGGCCCTTGAACTCCCTCATCATCGTCCCACCCTATAACGAGAGGCAGAATATCAAGACTCTCTGCGAATCAATCCTCAGATTCACTCCCGAGACGGAAATCTTGATCGTCGACGATGCCTCACCTGATGGGACAGGTTCGTTAGCCGAAGAGATGAAGGCCGAAGATCGACGGGTTCATGTGCTGCACCGGCCCGAAAAGGGAGGGCTCGGAAGCGCCTGTGTTTCCGGTTTTTCCTGGGGGGCTCGGTCGGGGATTCGATCCCCTGATCCAGATGGATGCTGATTTCTCACACAACCCCCGCTACCTGCCCACGATGTTGGGTCTACTGCGCCATTACGACGGCGTCATAGGTTCACGCTACGTCGCGTCTGGGGGCACTCTCAACTGGGACGCCGGACGGCGCGCTCTGAGCTGGTGCTCCAATCTCTACGCCCGCCTGGTCTTGGGCACTCGAATCAGGGATCTGACCGGCGGCTTCAATGGGTGGAGAAGCCGCGCACTCCTGACCATCAGACTCCGGAGCCTGAGGTCAAAAGGATACGCCTTTGAAATCGAGCTGAAACATTCGGTCCAGGCGAAAGGCCTGAAGATGATCGAGTTTCCGATTACCTTCGAGGAACGGAGACTTGGGGAATCGAAGCTGGGTAGCGGAATTGCCCTCGAAGCGGCGATGAGAGTATGGCTCCTTCGCTTCCAGAGGCGGACAAAACAGGAGGGGGAATGGGTGGGCGATGGGATTCGAACCCACGGCCACAGGGGCCACAACCCTGTGCTCTAACCTGGCTGAGCTACGCCCACCACAATGACCTGACTGCCCAGGGACCGAGAAGCGAACATTCTATTACCAAACGCTCGCTCGCAGCAAACAGTGCCGCAAACAGGTGAGCCGCCAGTATTACGAAGCCGAGTTGGGCAGAGCCGCGTTCCTGCGTCCCTCATGTCCGCAACCCCCTTCAGGGATGAACACAAGAGGGACCGACAACCCAGGGTTCGGAAACCCTGGGTTGGATGCCGCAATCCCGTTGGGATTGACCTCGATTACAGATCCTATGCTGTTCGGGTTCAAGCCAACTTGCTCACTGCTTGTGACACGTTCGCCTGGCAAGTCGAAGGAGAGTGGGCTACGCCTCCGGAGCAGTCCAGCGCCTGGGAAAGTGCCTGTGCTTTGAGCAGGGTTTCCTGGTACTCCGACTCAGGATCGCTGTCCGCCACAATCGCGCTTCCGCTGTGCAGAGACGCCACGCCAGCCTGGGTGCAGATGGTCCGGATGAGGATATTCAAGTCCACTTCTCCCGAGAAGCTGAAGTAACCCAGAGCACCCGTGTAGGCGCCCCTCCGTACCGTTTCAACTTGTTCGATAATTTCCATGGATCGGATCTTGGGAGCTCCGGTTACCGACCCTCCTGGAAATGCAGCCTTCATACAGTCTACCGCATCCTTCTCGGGACTAAGGAGGGCCTCCACCGTGGAGGTCAGGTGGAAGACCGCCGGGAAGGTCTCGACAACCGCGAACTCGGGAACCCGCACCGAACCGAACTGTGCCACCTTTCCCAAGTCGTTCCTCTCCAAGTCAACGATCATGACGTGCTCGGCATGGTCCTTTTCACTGGCGGCCAGCTCCCGGGCCAGGGACCGGTCCAGAGAAGGGCTCGCTCCGCGCGGACGGGTACCCTTGATGGGGCGGGTACTGACGAGACGGCTCTGCGGATCGAAGTGCAGAAAACGTTCCGGCGAAGCGCTTACGATGGAGAAGTCCCGAGCGTCCAGATAGGCCGAAAAAGGTGCTGGGGTCCGCATCCGTAGATCGAGAAACAAGTCGAAGGAATTCCCTCTGAAAGGCCTCTTGAAACGCTGTGAGAGGTTGGCCTGGTAGATGTCTCCGGCAGCGATATGCTCCTTGATGCGGCGGATCGCGCCAAGATAATCTTCGCGGCTGAAGTTTGAACCTGCTTGGAAGCCGACTCCTCCCTGACTGTGGGTAGGGGACCCCTTCTCTATGCTCTTCTCGAAACCATCGGCTGGGCTCGCAGGATCGAACAGTTGGACCCTCAAGTCTTCGGCCCGGAGAACCGCCCTTTTCCGGGCGGCCGCCCCTCGCTGGGGTAGTCCAGTTGAGGTGATATGAAGAAGATTCTCTTCCAGATCGAGAGTAACGGCCGAGTCGAAGAAGGCCAGCCAAACATCTGGCATGTCGAGATCCGCGGGAAGAGAACTCGGCACGGCTTCCAGAGTAGACTTCAACTCGTAACCGAAGTACCCCATGGCCCCGGCGGGAAATGGCGTGGGTGAGTCCTCGCCCGTCAGCTCGAAATCCAGCAGCAGACGGCTCAGCAGGGAGAAGGTCTCGCCATGCTCTTGGCGACCTCCTTCCCAGTCCAGGACGGCATGGCTTCCCCATGCCGTCAGTACTGCGAATGGATCCCGGGCAAGGATGCAGTGTCGCGACAGGGGCCGGGCAGAATCTGGGCGAGGCTCCCAGCTGCTGTCCAGGATCAGCATCAGACCCGGCCTGGAGCGAAGGCGTGTGTAAACATTTGTCCGATCACACGGCAGCGGCATTGACAGGCAATGCATCGGGTTATGATTTCGGGATGGAACGGAATTTTTCCGCTTGAGGGTGTGGAGCCATGAACACCAGACACACCAACCGATCAGCGGAGTGGTTCTTCACCCCATGGGGTTCACCGGAGGGCGCCCAAGTAGCGTCCCCCTCTTCCAGTGGCCGGGTCTCCTCTCCTACCGTAAAGAGGCCACTCCCTTGAAGAACATAATATAACTTGTCGTTTCCATCATGGTCGTGCAGCGCCTGCTCCTGGCCTGGCTCGAAACAGTAGAGGTCACAGAACATCCGTTCACTCTCGAAAAGATTGGCTTTCAGCATCTTCTCAGAGCGAAACGAAATGAGATTGGGAATCCGCCTTACCTCCATTTCAGACCCTCCTGCACTTCGTGAATGACTGTGAGTCTACTACAAAGCAGGAGGTTGACAAAGACGTTGGCTCCGGTGGCTCAGCTTGAGTCTCAACCGTTGGATCTGATATAAACGGACGCTTCGCCGAGCACTGATTAATAGGGTTAAGTAGGCGCGGCTTGGGCCCGGCCTCAGACGTGAATTTCTTCTGAAAGGACAGCATGAGAACAATCAAGGTTGGTGATTTCGAAGAAGAGGTCGTCGAGCGTAGCGATTATCCTCCCGACAGGGTAAGGGAGATCCTGGGGAAGGAACGAATCGGCATCATCGGCTATGGGCCCCAGGGCCACGGTCAATCCTTGAACTGCCGCGACAACGGCATCGAGGTGACTATCGGCCAGAGACGCGGAGGTAACGGCTGGGATAATGCCATAAGAGACGGTTGGGAACCTGGAAAGAACCTGTTTGACGACATCGAAATGGTGGCCGAACAGTCCACCTTCCTGATGTACCTGCTGAGTGACGCTGGACAGGGTGAGCAGTGGTCACGGATCAAGCCGCATCTCAAACATGGAGATGCGCTCTGCTTCTCCCACGGCTTTGCAATTACCTATCAGGATCAAACCGGAGTGGTTCCTCCCGAGCACGTCGATGTCATCCTGGTGGCACCGAAAGGCTCGGGTACGACGGTGAGGCGACTCTTCGTCGAGGGGAGAGGAATCAACGCCAGCTTTGCCATCGACCAGGACTATACGGGTCGCGCTCGGGAACGGTGCCTGGCGTTGGGTATCGCCATCGGATCCGGTTATCTCTTCGAGACCAACTTCAAGAAGGAGGTCTATAGCGACCTCACCGGCGAGCGAGGAGTCCTGATGGGAGCGATCTACGGGTTGTGGTTGGCGCAGTACGAAGTGCTCCGGGCACGAGGACACAGCCCCTCAGAAGCCTTCAATGAGACAGTGGAGGAAGCGACACAGAGCCTCTATCCCCTGATCGCAGAGAACGGAATGGACTGGATGTACGCCAACTGCTCGACGACCGCGCAGCGAGGAGCCCTGGACTGGTTTCAGCGTTTTCGGGACGCGAACCGCCCCCTCTTCGAAGAGCTCTACGACAAGGTGGCAGCAGGAGACGAGACGCGGCGTGTACTTGAGGCCAACCGTGACCCCAATTATCGGCAGGGGCTGGAGAAGGAGTTGGCGGAGGTTGAGAGCTCCGAGATGTGGACAGTCGGGAAACTGGTCCGCGAGCTGCGGCCGGAAAGGGCGTCTGACGACGAGGGAGAGGACAACTAAGTGCTCCCTACGCCAACGGCGTTATTGCGGGTAGCCCAGGGTTGGCGATGCGGAGCGAAGCGAGCTACCCTGGGTCAAGGTCGTTCAAAATGCGTTACCCGGAAGGGGTTATTGCCAACCGTAAACGCGTTGGCAATAACACTTTCAGCGTAGAAGAGGCAGGGGGACTTAAACCCAGGGCAGCTCGCTTCGCATTGCAACCCTGGGCTACACGCAGTAACGCCTTCAGCGTAGGGGATGCCTCCTGAAATCAGGCGAAGTTTCTTTCTCGAATGTTCCGCAGGTTCCCTGACAACGGTTAAAACTCTCACATGACCCGAATGACCGGTGGACAGATGGTGCTGGACCGGTTGGAGGTCCACGGCGTCGACCTTGTTTTCGGCGTCATATCCATTCACACCCTGAATCTTTTCGACGCCCTTTACGACCGCCAGGACAGGATTCGTCACCTGGGGGGCAGGACCGAGCTGGCCTGCGGCTTCATGGCGGATGGCTATGCCCGCTCCAGTGGCAGGCCGGGAGTTCTCTTCACCAGCAGCGGACCAGGCGCGGCCAACTCCATGCACTCGATGGGGGAAGCCTACCATTCCAGCTCTCCAATACTTCAGATCACAACAAATGTAGAGCGTGAATACATGGACCGGGACCTGGGGATCACTCATGAGCCCAAGGAGCAGCTCCAGATGTTCCGTTCGGTAACCGATTGGAACTCCCTGGTAGAAAATCTGGACTCGATCCCTGGGCAGATCGACGAGGCGTTCGTCCGCTTCAAGACCAGACGTCCCCGCCCAATCGAACTCGAGATTCCCACTGATCTACTCGGTGAGACGGCGGAGACAACCAACCTCCAGCCGCCTGAAGCAGCACCTCCTGCGGCTACAGACGCCCAAATCGAGGAGGTACTTCAGGAAATAGTACGGTCCCAGCGCCCCCTTATCTGGGCAGGCGAAGAGATCAGTTCCACCGGCGGGACGGAAGAGCTGATCAAGCTGGCTGAAAACCTGGGGGTGCCAGTAGTGACGGCGGACGGAGCCAAGGATGCGTTTCCCGAAGATCATCCCTTGTCACTGGGTACGGCTCTGGGAGAGCGAATCTGGGCAAGGAACCCGGTGCATGAGTTTATCGGGAGCTGCGACCTGGTAATCGCTCTTGGAGCCGCTCTTCCCTATCGCACTACGGTAGGCATCGGCATAGAGATTCGTGGCCAGGTCGTGCAGGTTGTATTGGACCCACACTACCTGGGAAGGAACTATCCGGTCTCGGTAGGGATCGCCGCCAGTGCCAGGGTCGTCGTAAGCCAACTCCTGGATGCACTCAGTGACAAGGAGTACACAAAAGCTGATGCCTACCTGGCCGAAGTGAGCCAGCTCAAAAGGCAGATAGATCAGGACCTGAGGGAACAGTGGCCCAATGAAGTGAGAGTCATGGAGGCCATCCGTTCTGTCTTGCCACGGGAGACCATCACCTGCTGGGATACCACCGTCCCAACCAGCCGCGCCAGCCGTGCCTTTCGTATCTATCAACCCCGGACTTTCATGAACCCATACGGCTGGGTGGGAATCGGCTTTTCCTTCCCCGCCGCCCTGGGAGCCAAAGCCGCCAATCCGACGGTCCCGGTCGTCTGTTTTTCAGGCGATGGAGGGTTCCAGTACTGCCTCTCCGAACTGGCAACCGCTGCTCAGTACAACCTGAACGTCACCGTGGTCATGTTCAATGATGATGCTTGGGGAGTCCTGAGAGGATTCCAGAAGCGCTCTTTCCAGGGAAGATTCATTGGAACCGAGTTAGTGAACCCGGACTTCACCCAGCTTGTAGAAGCCTACGGATTCTCGGGCAAACGAGTGGACACGGTGAAGGAATTGGTACCGGCGCTGGAGAAGGCAGTTGCCGCTCCGGAGCTGACTTTCCTCGAGGTTCGAATACCTCGTGGACTGGGCGAGCTGAGCTGAAACTTCAAGAATTCGTCGCACGTCGAAACGTCTGAATGTCGCACGTCTCCTGTCCTCCGAAGGTGCCGCCAACGGGTGAACTACCAGCGTTACGAAGCCAAGTCCGACAGAGCCGCGAACAACTTGAGCCGTTAGCAAGATGGCCCAGGTTTCGAGGAGAGAGCCGGACAACTCTTCCCCACGCAGTGACGCACAAATCCCCAGTAGCCGGAAGTTTCTTTCTCGAATGGGGCAGCACCGCTGGGGGGGCACTAAGCTGAAACTTCATTTGGTTCCAGGTTCAGGATTTCCTGCCGTGGCACGGCCTTCCAGGCCGTGCCACGGTAGGACACTGAGGTTTCTTTCTCGAACGATCCGGCGCAGCCGGTGGCGGGGCTGACCTGACTCCCCAAAACCCGGCCGCTTTATTTTTCCACGCTGCCCTATTAAGATTTCGTCATGGCCCCAGCAGCTCCAGCGAAGTCTTCCAACGTCGAGGCCCTCCGCTTCATCGCTCTCTTTGGCACTCTGGTTATAGGTCTGACCCTTCTGGTTCAGTACCCCTGGATCAACCAGCATCTTATTCTTCCGTATACGGAATCCATCGCCTGGTTGAGCCATGGAATGCTTAGGCTCTTCGACCCTGGCGTCACTGTTTCAAGTACGATCATCCAGAGCGGGCAGCTGGCCGTGGACATTCGCAAGGGCTGCGATGGCGTGGTTGCCACTTTGATTCTCATCTCGGCCTGTTTGGCTTATCCGTTGAGCTGGCATCAGCGCTTCTGGGGAACGGTCTGGGGATACTTGCTGATCCAGATTCTCAACCTGATTCGAATTGTCGGACTGTTTCTATTGATTCAGAGAGGGTCGCATCAAATCTCCGATTTCTTCCATACCTATGTCTCTCAATTCATCGTCATTGCTGCGGCAATGGTTTTCTGGATCTACTGGGTCGGACGACAAAAGACTGTCGCCGGGTAGAAGGTTGTCGCTTTATCTTTTGTTTGTGCTCGTCCTGTTGGGAGCAGGGTGGCTATTCCTTCCCTTACTTGACTCGATATACATCCGAATGTTGGCCGTAGGCGGAGAGGTCTACTACTCTTTCGAAGGCAAGAATCTCGACTTTTCTGTCAGAGGCGCAGAAATCTTCATTAAGTCCCGGGCACGACCTCGATTCGAAGTCAACCTTTCGCCCGAAGCCATCTATTCCAACATAGTCATTATGCTGGCGCTGGTCTTACCCACCCCAGGGATGCGCTTGAAAAAACGTGCATCCGTGGTGGCGGCCGCGATCGGGCTTCTCTACCTTTCTCACGTTGCCTTCCTTGTCACAAAGGTGGAGATTACCCTGGTCACGGTGGAGCACCCCATAGCTGGTGCCGCCTGGCTATGGAAACCCTTGGACAATGCGTTTGAGATCGTCGGGAAGGCCTTTTCCCCGATCCTCATCTGGCTTGCCTTGACTCTCCCTTACATGATGGGATTCGTGGACCCGCTTCGGAAGACGGTCGGGGAACGCCCCCCGGGCAGGAACGATCCGTGCCCCTGTGGCAGTGGCAAAAAGTTCAAGGACTGTTGTGGTGCTTAGAAGTCCGGAACCGACCCGGTACCAAGACCTGCACTCCAAACTGATGTCTTTGCTTTTGAAGCCCTTTCACACCTTCTCCCTGCACTTCGGCGAGCTGCTGGCGGGACCCAGCGGGATACGGCGCTTGATTCTCATCCTGGTGGGGTTGTTTCTGGGCTGGTGGATCTATGTACCGCTGCACGAGTTTCTCCACGTTGCAGGGTGTCTCCTAGGAGGAGGACAGGTCGCAACTCTGCACCTTGATCCACTCTACGGAGGCCACATCTTCGCTTCTCTTTTCTCCTTTGTCAGCGCCGGAGGAGACTACGCGGGGAGGCTTACCAACTTCGACACCGGCGGATCCGACTGGGTCTACGCTCTGACTGTCTACGCACCCTTCTTTCTGACGCTTCCAGGATTTCAGCTTTTGAAGTGGTCTGGGAACGCCTCCAGGAGTCTCCCCTTTGGTCTTGCTATCCCCTTTGCATTCGCTCCCGTGCTCTCTTTAACCGGAGACTTCCTCGATCTCGGTTCTCTGACTCTATTCCAGGCCTGGCAGGGAGCCGATTCGGTTCACCGGTCACTAGTCAGTGATGATCTTTTTCGTCTCATTGGAGAGCTCGGAGAAAACGCCAGCACCGTCTCACTGGATCAGCCTGGTGTGGTCATTTTCATCACCCTATCCGTGATACTGGGAACCATAATGTCCTGGTTGACCCTGATAGTATCTGAGACGCTAACGACCGACTGGGGCAGGAGGAACGGTTGAGAAGTTTCGTAAAGCTGCTGATCTTGATACTGCTGGTCACATCCGGCTGGCTCTTCTGGAACTGGGATTCCTCAGCACCGACGGTGACATGGACAAACCCGCCTCCGAGCCTGGGCAAGGCCACGAAGTTCAGGATCGACCTGGCGGACGAAGGGAGAGGGATCGAGGCGTTCAAGATCCAGGCGTTTCAATCTGGGCAGTCTCACCTGCTGCTCGAGCAGCAAGCTGATGGGACCGGCTTCTTCTCATTTGGTTTCCGGCAGAGGACCTTGGAGTTGAGTCTGGAACCCCTCGTAGAGGCGGGCAGCCTTTCTGAAGGAGAGGTCATACTGGAAGTGGAGATGTCCGATAGGGGCAGGATCGGACTCTGGTCCCGAAGGGTATCGGATCGGCATTCTTTCACCCTGGATCTGACGCCTCCGCGCATTGAGGTGATGAGTCGTCAGCACTACCTGAGGCACGGCGGATCGCAGGCGGTGCTGTATCGGGTATCCGAGTCCAGTCCCGCGTCGGGAGTATTGGTAGGCAATCGCGTCTTCGTCGGCTATCCTGCGCCCTGGAAAGGAAACGATGTCCACGTCTGCCTGTTTGCCCTCGCTCACGACGAAGAGGCAAAGGCACCGATGTTCGTGTGGGCCGAAGATCAAGGTGGAAACCGTGCGCGAACCGCGCTTCAGGTGGAGTTGTTGCCTCGACGATTTCGAAAAAGGAAGATCAACCTGTCCGACGGTTTCTTCCAAGCCGTTCTACCTGAGATTCTGGACAGGGTCCCCGATGTGGAGGAAGGAGCCACTCCCCTGGAGACCTTTCTCGAAGTCAACGACAAGCTGCGCCGGATCAACCATCTGCAGATCGAGGAAATCGCTCGGAAGAGTACCGCTCGCCCGTTGTGGGACCGCACTTTCGCTCAACTGAGCAACTCCAAAGTAGAGTCGGTTTTCGCCGATGAGCGCTCCTATTACTACGACGGAAACGAGGTGGACAACCAGACCCATCTTGGCTTCGACCTGGCCTCCGTGGCCAGGACGCCGATCGAGTGCTCAAATGACGGCGTTGTGGCCTATGCAGACTATCTGGGTATCTACGGAAACTGCGTCATCGTGGACCACGGTCTGGGGCTGCTTTCCCTTTACGCTCACCTGAGCTCGATCCAGGTTGAGCCTGGAGACAGACTCTCGAGGGGACAGTCCGTGGGACTCTCCGGGCAGACCGGCCTGGCTGGCGGTGACCATCTCCACTTCAGCATGATCGTCCAGGGGGTACACGTCAATCCTCTGGAGTGGTGGGACCCGAAGTGGATAGAACAACACGTGCTTTCCAAGATCCAAGCCGAACCAAACGAGTAGATCATGCGAATCGCAACCTGGAATGTAAACGGACTCAGGGCCCGCTTCGATTTCGTGCTCCATTGGCTGCGTGCGCGCCAGCCTGACGTCGTAGGACTACAGGAGCTGAAGGTCGCCGAAGACAAGTTCCCCTATGCCGAGTTCCAGGCCGAGGGTTATCATGCCCTCGTCCATTCAGCCAAAGCATGGAATGGAGTTGCAATTCTCAGCCGCGAGCCCGGACAGATAAAGCAGCGAGGATTGCCTGGCCAGGAAGAGATAGGTCCGCGCCTTATCAGCGCCACTTTGGGTGAGCTTGTTTTTATAACTATCTACTGTCCCAACGGAAAGCATCTCGCCCATGAGGACTTTGGGCGCAAGTTGGAGTGGCTGGATGCACTTGGGGACTATCTCGAGAACCAACACATACCCAGCGAGGCCATCGTCCTGTGCGGCGACTTCAACATCTGCCCAACCAATCTAGACAGCTGGGACAAAGAAGGTGACGGAATCTTCCGGACAAAGGCAGAGCGAAGTCGCTTTCAGCGCCTCCTGGATTGGGGGCTAGCCGACAGCTATAGAGAGCTCTTTCCGGAGCGCCAGATGTTCTCCTGGTGGGACTATCGTGCCGGAGCCTTTCACAAAAACCAAGGGCTGAGAATAGACTTCTCCCTAGCCACTCGGAGCGTGATGAAGCGTGTCCAGGGTGTGGAGATCGATCGCGACTACCGCAAAAAGAAGGAAGGCCTGACGGCCTCCGACCACGCTCCCGTAATCGTCGAACTCAGCCCGGGCCAATAGGCATTCTACCGGTCCCTTACGCTGAGCAAGAGTTTCTACCCCCGAAGGAAATACGCTATGCCTAGAGTCTTATTGCTGATCTTGTTCACTCTCACGATCTCATCGCCGCTGTGCGCGGCAGACTGGCCCCAGTTTCGCGGACCTGACGGGCAGGGTCACTCCTCCGAACAGGATCTCCCACTGGAATGGAGCGAAGACAAGAACGTCGTTTGGAAGGTACCTATTCCGGGGCTGGGTTGGTCCTCACCGGTGATTCAAGGCGACCGCATCTGGCTGACGACTGCCCTCGGTCAAGGACGCTCCCTTCGGGCAATTTGTCTCCACCGCAAGGACGGCAGAATCCTCAATGAAGTCGAGATCTTTCTGAAAGAGAATCCCGGTCGGATCCACTCCAAAAACAGTCATGCTTCGCCCACCCCTATCCTGGAGGACGACCGCGTCTACGTTCACTTCGGAGCCCATGGAACCGCCTGCGTTTCCAACGACGGCCAGGTTCTCTGGCGTACAGAGCTCAAGTACGAGCACCTTCATGGACCAGGAGGTTCGCCTGTCCTTTTTGGCGACTTGCTGATCGTAAGCTGTGATGGCAGCGACGTCCAGTACGTGGTTGGGCTGGACAAGCAGACAGGTCAGATTCGTTGGAAACAGAGCCGCGGTAAAGGAGGAATTGCCTACTCCACGCCCTTGGTAATTCAGGCCGAGGGAATCGATCAGGTTGTGAGCACGGGCGCGGATCGGGTGATTTCATACGATCCATTGACAGGAAAAGAGCTCTGGTGGTTCCCCTACGATGCCTTCTCACTCGTTCCCCGTCCGGTGCATGGGTTGGGACTGATCTTTGTTTGCGGGGGATTCAACTCACCCACGCTCTATGCCCTTCGGCCGACTGGCAGAGGGGACCTGAGCTGGAGTCACCTGGAGTGGAGCCTGAGTAAGGGGGTGCCCTTCAATCCCTCCCCAGTGCTGGTCGGCGAGTACCTTTATCTCGTCAGCGACACCGGAGTGGCCTCTTGCCTCGATGCCCGGACCGGAAAAATACTCTGGAAAGAACGTCTAAAGGGAAATTTTTCGGCCTCGCCCTTGGCGGCACCGGAGCGGATCTATTTCCTGAACGAGGAGGGAGAAACGACGGTCCTGGCGCCTGGGAAGGAGTTCAAGAAGCTTTCTACCAACCCCCTCGCCGGACGCACGCTGGCGTCGCTGGCTGTTGCCGACAAGGCCATCTATTTGAGAACCGCACAGTTTCTCTACCGGATCGAGGATGTGGCGGAAAAACCAAGATAGTCATCAGGAAAGGGCAACCACTTTCCGAAGCCACCGTCATCTCCTCAAATCGCTGATGAAACATCCGACGGCAGCGGTTCTTGGATTGGCTACGGGTCGGCCCTGCAGAGTCGCCTCAACTGCCTCCTCGAGGTCATGTTGGGTCGGCGCTGCGCGAAACTCTCCGAAATCGACGTACTGGTCGTCGATGCGACCGCGATAAACCATTTCTCGGGCAGCATTGAAAACTGCCACTTCCGGTGTCACCTGGACGCCGGTCAAGCGGACCAGCTCGTGTTCTCGGTCTCGCAGTATCTCCCCAGGATATTCATACGTGCTGGCGTGTGCTTGGATGGCCTCAACACTTTCATCGGGATCGGAGTACACCAGCCAGAAGTGCACCTTTCTTGGTGCGAGCCTGGCGTACAGGCCTCGCACCCTGGGTGCGTAGCGATTCGAAATTGGGCAATCAGAGCGAGTGAAGAGAAAGAGGTTGACGACAGCGTCGCTGGCCTCGAAGGGATCGATCCTTTCTCCCTTCAAGTTCAGCACATCGACCGATGAAGCGCGATTCTGATGGCCGCACCCGACAGCCAGAGCAAGTCCGACCCCCGCGGCCACCAGGACTCGAAAAGATCCCACTTTCAGTGCCAGCATCGACTAAGTCTTTCTCCACTACTGTATCAGAACGCTCCACGCAGCCGGGAGGCTGGCTGGAGTAGAATCAAAGAGATGAGATCTCCCGGTAGTCCGTCATGTTGAGCGGCGCGTTTCTGTCCGTGCTACTACTCGGGGTTCACTTCGTGGACGTGGCGGAGCAGGCGGGACTCTCCTTCCAACATATCAGTGGAAGCGCAGAAAAAAATTACATCCTGGAAACCATCGGCAGTGGAGTCGCCTGGATCGATTACGATCGGGATGGGTGGCCCGATCTCTTTGCGGTCAATGGAGGGAGCTGGGAGGAGCTTGTCAGGGGCGTACCCTCGACCGGCAATGCTCTCTTTCGCAACAACCGAGATGGAACCTTTCGAGATGTGACTCGAGCCGCCGGTGTGGCTGGATCACAGTGGGGTATGGGAGCCACAGTTGCCGACTATGACAACGACGGCTGGCCGGATCTGTACGTCTGCAACTATGGTCCCAACACACTCTACAGAAACAATGGCGACGGCAGCTTCAGCGACGCTACCCAGAAGGCTGGAGTCGGAGATCCTTCCTGGAGCTCGAGCGCCGCATTTGGCGACGCCGATGGGGATGAGTGGCTAGATCTGTACGTTGCCAACTACATCGAATTCGACCACCTGAATCCACCGGCCCGGTCCCCGGACTGCGAGTATCGCGGCATTCAGGTTCACTGCGGCCCAAGTGGTCTGGCGGCATCCGCAGACACCTTCTACCACAACAACGGAGACGGCACTTTCAGTCTATCCACTAAAGAATTCGGAATGGACGCGGCTGCCTCCTATGGCATGGGTGCTGTCTGGTGCGACTACGATAACGACCGCGACAACGACCTCTTCGTTGCGAATGATTCCCAGGCGAATTTTCTTTTCCAGAACCAGGGCAAGGGAAAGTTCAAGGAGATCGCTCTCACCTCAGGAGTTGCCGTCAACGAAGATGGTCAGGCTCAAGCGGGTATGGGCGTGAGTTTCGGCGACTACGACCACGACGGCTACTTTGATCTATATGTGACCAACTTCTCCGACGACTACAATACCCTCTACCGAAACCTTGGGAACGGCCTTTTCCGAGATGTCACCCGCGGGGCTGCCCTTACACTTCCCAGTCTGGTTTTTCTGGGTTGGAGCGCCAAGTTTTTTGATTATGACAACGACGGATGGGAAGACCTGCTGGTGGCCAACGGACACATCTATCCCCAGGTCGACTCGCGGCCGATCCTAATTCAATTCCGACAGCGCAAGCTCCTGTTCAAAAACCTGGGCAACGGGAAATTCAGTGAAGTTGGTGCCAGTCGAGAGATGGGCTTGACAGAGCAATGGTCGAGCCGGGGCGGCTGCTTCGCCGATTTTGACAATGATGGGGACGTCGACATTGCCGTCAACAACATGAACGCCCGCCTCTCGCTCTTCCGCAATGAGGGCGGCCACAGCTCCGGACATTGGCTTCGGCTCAACCTTGAGGGCAGACAAAACCGAAGCGCAATCGGGACCCGAGTCGTCGTGGAAACGGACGGTAGACAGATGCAGGAAATCCGCTCCGGCTCTGGCTATCAGTCAAGCCACGACCTCCGTCTTCACTTCGGTCTGGGATCCTCGCAAAGAGTAAAGAAGCTAACAATACGGTGGACGAACGGGGAGGAGCAGGACTTTCAGGACGTCGCCGCGGACCGTGGGTACCTTCTGAGACAGGGAAAAGCACTAGCCAGTGAGAAGCGTTTCACGGGAAAGAAGTAATCCCTTTCGGCCCTTGCTGGGCAGCGGAAACACCGGTAATGAGACGGAGACGGATTTGACAGGGTCGAGGAGAGGTCATTATTCTGTCATCGAAATGCTTGAGGATAAGGCGGCTTCGGGAATCTCGAGACGGCGCTGGTTTTCTCGTCTTCTAGGACTATTACCGAGCGCCGGTTTTCTGCGCGGCTGGAAGCAGGGCTTGGCGGCCCCCCTGCTTCAGTCGGCCCCAGCCCAGGATCAGCCTGCCCACCTTCAGAACGATCGTGTGATTATCAGCCCACTCCAAGAGGTCAAGGGGACGATCACGCCAACCGCCAGGTTTTTCATGCGCAACCACCACGATCAGCCGGAGCTTTCTCTGAAGTCGTGGAAGTTGAGCATTGAGGGTAACGTCTCCAAGCCCCTCGAATTGAGTTTCAGCGATCTGATTGAATCGCCCTCCGTCGGACTGGAATCAGTTTTGGAGTGCTCCGGAAACCGGACAGGTCTGGTCAGCAATGGGGCATGGGAAGGAGTCCCCATGTCCTATCTCTTGAAGGCTGCTTCGCCTGCATCAGATGCGACGCGAGTTTTGCTGGAGGGTGCCGACTCGGGATCCTTGATGAAGGACCAACCTGCTTTCCCCTTTGCTCGGATAGTGCCATTGGAGAAGTGTCTCGCCCCCGAGAGCATGGTGGCACTGAAGCTCAACGGACAGTTTCTACCGCAGAGGAATGGATTTCCGGCCAGAGCGCTGCTCCCCGGGTGGTACGCGATGGACTCGGTGAAATGGCTGCGACGAATCGTCTTATTGGGGGGTCTTGACTGGCCTGAGTCCTATTACGGTAGTGGCATGGACCTGCTGTATCAACGGTGGGTCAAACAAGGCGGGCGTGAACAGGTTACCTCCCGAGTCTCCGAACTCCTGGTCAACTCAGGAATCGCGTTTCCTTCCCCAGGGGAAAATCTTGGGGCAGGTCAGCACTCTGTTTGGGGATTCGCCTGGGCAGGGCCCAGAGCCATCCGTGCTACTGAGGTAAGTCTGGACAAGGGAAGGACCTGGAAAACGGCCAAACTCGAGACCGATTCAAGACCCTTCACCTGGGTCAGGTGGAGCTATCAATGGAGCGCGAAACCGGGCAAGCACACTTTGATGAGCCGGGCTCAGGATGGCACGGGTCAATGGCAGCCCAGTCGAAGGCCTCCGGAGCGTACAGACGGATACGAGCTGAACTGGTACGCGTCGGTAAACTGCGTGGTAGCGTAACCAAGACCTCGATCAGGGTAACAATGTCTATTAGTGCTCCATTCCATAAATACGATGATGTTTGTGGCGAGCGGGCCGGAGTCGAGGGCGCGAAGCGACGACGAGTCGATGCTGGGTATCGTAGAGGAGGAGCGACAAAGCCATCGGCCCGTCCCGTCGCCACCCGGAGGGTAGATGGGGGTTGTGGACGATCTCTGCGTTGGTTGTCGTCGAAGATGGCCCAGCATCGTCTTCCTCCTCCTGCCTTGATCTCGCCTCACAAGCCCCATCTGCAAACATCATCGTATTTATGGAACGGAACACTTAGGCTTTGCTTTCGTCTCGTAAGCTTCGTTTTTTTGGGCCTGACCATCGTTTCCGGGGCACCGAGACAACAAATTGCAACCTCATCGGATCCCACTGCGCTCGACCTTGCTTCGCTCTTGGGCCAGTTTGGGGAGGAGCCCTCAGCCGCCCAACTGGGAAGGGTGAGGGACTGGCTGGGTTCCCACCAGCCTGGCCAGTGGGAGGCCGCCTTCGACGAGGTTCTGAAGCTCACGGACTCCCGACCGGTTCATGACCTTCTGATTCAGGAGTCCCATCGCCGAAAGCATCACGCGTCGGCGAGAAAGCGCCTGAGTACGCTCAGCGATAATAATCCCTCCACGCCAACCTATCTCGTTAATCTGGTCCAGTTGGAGATCCTGGCAGGTGATGGCAAGAGGGCGCGAGGGCATCTGCGGAGTGCCGCCACGCGGTTTCCCAAACTGGCCCAGATCCATTCAGATCTGGGGCAGTGGCTCTTTGATCACGGGCAGGGCGATCTGGCCTTCGCCGAGCTGCTGCGGGCTCAGAGTGCGGGAACCCTTCCCCCCAGAGCCGCTCTAGTGCTCGCCAGCATGGAGGCGACCGTGGGGGCTTACAAGGACGGAATCGACACGGCCTCGTCGATCGAAAAGAGATCCGATCTGCCCGCCCCGGTTCGAGCCGAGGCGGCAGCACTGACCGGCAAGACCTATGCCTTGGCCAGGCAGGAGAAAGACGCGGCAAGGTACCTGGAGCAGGCTATCGAGCTAGCTCCAGAAGTCGAGGATTACTATCTCTCACTGGCGAAGGTGCACCAACAGTCGCAGAGCGAAGGTGACGCTTTGGCCGTCCTCAGAGAAGGGCATGGAAGACTCCCTGAAGCCCAGGGCCTGGGCGTGGCTCTAGCACGCAGGCTCATGACGGCGGGCGACTTCAACACCGCGATCGGGATACTCTCTGGTATTTCGAACCGGTCGCCCGATCAGCTTGAAGCGCTGAGTCTGTTGGCCCAGGCTCACCGTGCCTCGGGGAATCCGAAACTGGCCACCCAGACGTGGCGCCGTCTTGCCCAGCACCAGCCCCGCTACCCCATGGTCCACGTCTTCCTGGCCCAATCACTCAGTGAGGAGGGTGCCTCCAACGCCGAGGTGCTGGAAGCTCTGAAGACGGCCGAGGCAACCTCTCCAGGTGACTCTGATGTCTACTATCTCCGGGGCAGGGTGTACAACGAGATGGGCCAACACGAAGAAGCGGTGAAGGAGCTGACACGCGCCATCAGCATGCAGCCCAACATTCCCAGTCCTTACTACCAACTCGGTCTGGCCTACCAACAACTAGGACAAGAGGAACTCGCCCGAAAGCAGTTCGAAAAGAAGGAGCGGCTAGAGGGGGCAACGAGCGGCCGGTGAACCCTGGCTCCCCCTCTGGATCATTCAGGAGGAAACTTTAGGTTGAGGAGGGGGGAGATTGTGCTGTTGTCGGGCTCTCTCCTCGGAACTTAGCCTCATGTTGCTAACGGCTCAAGTCGTTCTCGGCTCTGTCGGACTTGATTGTTGACACTTGGTCCAGGTTTTTCTACGACGTTCCGACGAATCGTTTAAGTTTCACGTCAGTCCCGCCCCCAGGGAGCCCTGGCCCCATTCGAGAAAGAAACTTGGAGTCCCGGTCGTGGCGGCGGTTTCCAGGCCGCCGTGTATCGAGCCAAAGGCTCGAAAAAAAAGAATACTTCGGCCTGGAGACCGAATCCACGTCGGCCCGCCGGAGCCAATCGAAGTTTCAGCTTAGATCAACTACCAGTACTTGGGAACGTTTTCTTCCTCTTTGGTGATCATCTCGAGGACGGATGGCCGCCCGCTCTGCGATACTTCTAGAGCCTTTCTTATGGCCGGCCTTATCTGGTCGGGGGTCTCCACACGCTCGGCATGGGCACCCAGTCCTTCCGCTACTCGAGCGTAGTTTCCCGTGAACTTGTTGCTTCCCCAATGTTTGGTGGCGTAGGGCATGTGGGCATGGTAGTGAGTCATGACTCCGTTGTTCAGAATGATGGTCACGGTGCCGATCTCGGCTCTTACCGCGGTTTCGATGTCGAGACCGGCCATGCCAAAGGCGGCGTCTCCCATGATGTTGATGACCTGTTTGTCAGGACTGGCTAGCTTCGCTCCGAGGGCTAGTCCGAGACCATATCCCAACTGTGTCGACTTGCCCCATCCGATGTAGCCCCTGGGTGTCACTGGCTGCCAGAAAGGCACCAGCTGGTCGCGCGGGTAGCCGGAGTCGTGAGTCACGATCGAGTTCGCAATGTCGACTTCTGACGCCAACTCCCTGAAGACCCGATAGGGGCTGATCGGCACCTCGTCCGAGGCAAGCCTTGGACCCCACTCTGCCATGAAAGCCTTTTGTACCTCTCGGATCTCACCAGCAACTCCATTTTGGTCAGGGCGTCCCTGGGACCCGATCTGACGTTTTACTTCTTCGATGATCTGGCGCAGGACCAGTTTGGCATCGCCAATCGCTCCATAGTCGATCGGATGGTCCTTGTTGACGTCCTCGGCACAGTTGGTTGACTGGGCCACAGGGATTCCTTTCGGCACGGGCGGATTGAAGGAGAAATTAGTCAAACTAGTGCCCACTCCCAGGAAAAAATCCGTCTTTTCCAGAAAGTGGGCCGCCATCTGGGTGTGGGTATGGGAACCGGTTCCCAGTGCCATTGGATGGTTCTCGGGGAAAGCGCTCTTCCCGGCCAATGAGGTGAGCACGGGCAGGTTGATCAGCTCTGCCAACTCGACCAGCTCCGCAGTGGCCTCTGCGTAGAGAATTCCCTGACCGGCCGTGAGGACGGGACAAGACGCCCGAAGGAGCGCGCCCACCAGGTCCGCGACCTGGTCGGGGTCGGCGCCGCTTCGATACTTCTGAACCGGCTGGTAATCGAGTGAATCATGTGGATACTCCGTCGTGCCTACATCGTCTGGAATCTCGAGAAGTGCCGGTCCCAGGCGGCCATGCTTCAGCTGGCTGAAAGCGTGCCGCATGAGAGCGGGGATCCGCTCGACTTGATTGAGATGTGCGTTGACTTTGGTGACGCCCCCATAGTGATCGACCGAATCGAAACCGGGATGGATTCGAAAACGATCCGCCGGCGAACCACCTGGCAGGAGAATGATGGGAACGGAGTCTGCAAATGCCTGGGCTACTCCTCCAAACGCATTCTCCGCCCCGGGTCCTCTCTGCATCGTAAACACGCCGATTTTGTTGCCGTTATTGATTCGGCTGAAGCCGTCCGCCATGTTCACGCCGACGCGCTCCTGACGCACGATGATAGGGCGGATTCCCTCCATGGCAACCTTATCGATGAGCTTCTGCTCCGGATAGGCGGTGATCCATTCGACCCCCTCTGCTTTCAATATCTTGGCGATGACCGTGTTCCCGTTCATGCGGAATTACCTCCCTGCGATGCCGACTCTGTTTTAGATTGAGTTGATCTGCGAATCTGCCCCTGCGCGAACCCTAACGACTCTTGCCCCGAGCCTTGATCTCCCACTCTCCTACGACTTCCTGGCCTCGACACGCCACCAGCGAATCCTGCAGATTGACTGCAACGCAGATGTGATTGGGTATGACTCGAAGCTGCTCACCTACGGCAAACTTGCGCCCATCCGGAAGCTTGAGGAAACCGTGTTCCTCGTTCATTTTCTCGAAGACAATCTCTGGGTGTCCCTTGACCAATCCATGTCCTCCCTTGCTCCCAGCGGCCAAAAGATCGGAGGTAAAAGCCTTTCCTCCCCCATCGATGATGACCTGACCAGGGACTGCGTTACTGGCAACAGTTACCAGAAGCGTGGCTGCACATTCCGATTCGCTGCAGGCCTTCCACTCCAGCGTGTTACGGTCATTGAAGATATAGGTACCAGGTCTTATCTCGGTGAGGTTCTCTATCTGGTCCGAGTACGGGGCCGAGGGCGTGCTACCGCCACTAACTCGAAGCACTGGTATTTTTTCGCGATCGAAACAGTCGAGCTGGTATTGAAGATCCCGGTTGAGCTGCTGCAACGTGTTCGTATTCCCGTCAAACTCGGGATGGATGTGCCCTGGATAGAACATCAGCCCCCCGAAATGGACGCCTGCAGTGGACTCGATGAGTCTAGCTAGTTTGACTGCCTCCGGGCCTGGAGCAACTCCGCAACGCCTTGCACCCAGGTCGATCTCCACCAACACTTCCACCGATTTCCCGTCTGCGGCCTTTGCGACCCAACTCACGGATTCTTCTGAGTCCAGCGAAACCGCGACTCGAGCTTTTTCCAGAACGGTTCTCAGGCGCTTCGCCTTACCGGCCCCGAGCAAAGGATAGGCCAACAGGAGATCATCGAGGCCTGCGTCGCTCATCACTTCCGCTTCGCCCAGCTTGGCCACCGTGATGCCCCGGGCTCCCAACTCGACCTGCATCTTTGCAAGCTCTGGAATCCTATGGGTCTTGATGTGCGGTCTGAAATCCAGGCCTTGTTGGCGGGAATAGTCCGACATGCGCTGCAGGTTGGCCTCCATGATGTCCAGATCAATGAGAAGTGCGGGGGTTTCCAGTTCGTCGATTTTCATGGAGTTTTATCCAGCAGAGCTACTCCTCTTCCGGAAGAATTACCCTGCGGTTCACAGTTCGAATCTTGTCTTCGCAGACCCACTTGAGAGCCCTCTTGTAGATGTCGTGTTCGTAGACCAGAATCCGCGCCGAGAGGCTTTCCTCAGTGTCGTCGTTCAAGATTGGAACCGGGTGTTGAAGAATTATGAGTCCATGGTCGACTTCTTCGTCCACGAAGTGAACTGTGCAGCCCGTCACCTTGGCGCCCCGATCCAGCGCTTGTCCTTGGGCGTTCAAACCAGGGAATGAAGGAAGCAAGGAAGGATGAATGTTGAGGATTCGGTTGGGGAACTCCCGGATGAGAGTGGGACCAAGAATGCGCATGAACCCGGCGAGACAGACTATGTCGATGGCCGCCTTCCCGAGCTCTGCGCTTACCAGCCGATCGTAGGATTCACGATCGATTCCCTTGGATGGGAGGTAGACTGTCTCGTAGCCTCGGTCGCGCGCGTGGTCGAGTCCGGGGGCCTCTTTCCGGTTGGAGATAACCAGTGAGATTCGTGCCGAGATCTCTCCTGTCTCAACCGCATCTGAAAGGGCGAGAAAGTTCGATCCACGGCCGCTGAGCAGCACGGCAACATTCTTCACTGGTATTGAACCTCTCCGCTGCCCTTGACGATCTCTCCAATACTGTAGTAGGTCTCGCCCCTGGCCTCCAGATGGCCAACGACACGCTCATATCTGTCAGCGGCAACGACCAGGATGAGTCCCAACCCCAGGTTGAAGGTGCGGCGCATCTCCTCTGGCGCTACCTTCCCTCTTTCCTGGATGAAGCGAAAAACGGGAAGTACTTCCCAGCTGTCGACCTCAATTCTCGCTCCGAGCTCGGGAGGTAGGACGCGAGCCAGATTCTCGGTGATCCCTCCCCCGGTGATATGGGCGATCGCATGAAGATCGTCGGCTTGAAGCAGTTCCCTGACCACAGAGAGATAGTTGCGATGCGGGGTCAGGAGTTCCTCTCCCACAGTCTTTCCCCATTCCGCCACAGGTGTGTCGACAGTGAGTTTCTCTTGCTCGAAGATCAACCGTCGCACCAGAGAATAGCCGTTGGTGTGGAGTCCGGAAGAAGGCAAGCCGATCAGTCTGTCTCCTTCGGTGACGTCTCTGGCACCAAGGATCTTGAACTCGTCCACCAATCCCACCATGAAGCCAGCCAGGTCGTACTCATCCTCCTGGTAGAAATCGGGCATCTCTGCCGTCTCTCCGCCAAGCAGGACACAACCGGCCTCTTTACAGCCTTCGACCAGTCCCTGCACGATCTGCTCTACTACCGACGGGTCCAGTGTGCCTGTCGCGATGTAGTCGAGAAAGAATAGGGGCAGCGAGCCGTGGGTAAGGATGTCATTGGAACAATGGGCAACGAGATCCATTCCGACGGTGTTATGGATGCCCGTGAGGAAGGCGATTTTCAGTTTGGTGCCCACTCCGTCTGCGCTGGAAACCAGGATCGGTTTCTGGAAGTGGACCAAGTCTGGACGATACAGTCCAGCGAAGGAACCAACGTCTCGGACTACGCCAGAATCGAAGGTTGAGCGAATCAGATCCTGGATCCGCTGTTTGGCCTGGTTTCCCCTATCGATATCGACGCCGGCATCACGATATTTCATCTCGATCACCGACACTCAAATGATCATTGGGGGAGGCCTCCAGATTAAATAGCTCCTTCTGGACCACTTCCCGATTCACCGTGATCGGATAGTTTTCATCGAAGCAGGCCGAACAGAAATTCTGCTGGGCGGAAACGGACTCCTTCAGTCCCTCAAGAGAAAGGTAGGAAAGGCTGTCGGCTCCGACGAACGCTTCGATCTCAGCCAGCGTCTTATTGGCACCAATGAGCTCGCCATGAGTCGGAGTATCGATGCCGTAGTAGCAAGGCGAGACCGTTGGCGGCGAACTGATCCTGATGTGGACTTCACGTGCCCCGACAGACCTGACCATCTCGACGATCTTCCGGCTAGTGGTGCCTCGCACGATGGAGTCGTCCACCAGAACTACCCGCTTTCCATCCAACAGCTCTCTAATCGGATTCAGTTTGATCTTGACCCCGAAATGGCGAATCGACTGTCTGGGCTCGATAAAGGTCCTCCCCACATAGTGATTGCGAATCAGACCCACCTGGAAAGGGACACCCGACTCATATGAAAAGCCCAAAGCAGCGGTCACCCCTGAATCCGGAACTGGAACGACCAGATCGACTTCCGCGGGAGATTCCTGCGCCAATTTCCGGCCCATCATGTAGCGACTGTGGTGAACGCTTCTCTCGAAAACTCGACTATCGGGCCGGCTGAAATACACGTGTTCGAAGATACAGAAGGCATGTCGAGCGGAAGGAGCCTGGAACGTCGGGTTCAGCTGACCATCTTCGATGCACAGAATTTCCCCTGGAGCGACGTCCCTCAGATACTCTGCCCCAATCAGGTCGAAGGCACAGGTCTCGGAAGCCACCACGTAGGCATCATCAAGTTGGCCCAGGCAAAGGGGGCGCACCCCATACGGATCACGGATGGCATAGATTCTCCGAGGTGTCTGGAGCAACAGGGAGTAGGCACCGCGAACCGCCCCCAGCATTTCCACCAGAGCCTGACCCAGATCTTCCTCCGATGAATGGGCCAGCAAGTGAAGCATGACTTCGGTGTCCGACGTAGACTGGAAGACAGCTCCATCGTCCTCGAGTCTCTGCCGCAGCAGTTGGCTATTGACGATGTTACCGTTGTGCGCCAACGCGATCGGGCCTCGCCAGGACTCACTCACGATTGGCTGTGCATTAGCCAACGTGCTTTGGCCTGTAGTGGAGTAGCGAACATGACCGATTGCCGATTCTCCCGCGAGATGGTCCAGCTGGCCATTGCTGAAGACCTCGGCAACATAGCCCATCCCCCTTTCCTGGTGAAGCAGGGCCCCATCCGAGGTAACGATCCCGGCCGACTCTTGCCCGCGGTGCTGGAGTGCGTACAGACCCAAATAGGTCAGGCGCGCTGCCTCTGCGTGAGAGTGGATACCGAAAACCCCGCACTCGTCGCGGAACTTATCGGGTTGGATCGAAAGAGCAGGTGGAATCAAGGAGAGACAACCTCGTTCTTCAGCTAGCGTTCAGAGTTGAGTCTGGCAGTATAGCTGGATATGACATCGAGATAAAATCCTACCGGTTGGGGCGATCGAACCTCAGTCCAGATAGGCAATCCTCTCTCGCCACCAGCAGAGGAACTCCCCGCTGAACATTATAGCACCGGGAACTGTCCCCGCATGCAGGGTCGCAAGTGCCAGGTTGCAGGTCGGTGAGGAAGGGAATTTATCGGCTGATTGCGGTCTCGGAACTCATCGAATATGCTTCATGCCGCCGGGGGGGAAATGAGAGAGACCTGTCAGAACCATCACGACGTAGCATGAGCTACGAAGGCAAACGAATTCTGGCGATCGTCCCAGCAAGAGGCGGCGTTCAAAGAATCCCGCGAAAGAACCTTGTTTCTCTCAGAGGGCATCCGCTCATCTACTATGCGATCCGAAATGGCCAGCAGTGCCCCTACGTCACCACGACTGTGGTCTCGACCGAGGATAGCGAGATCGCAAGAGTCGCGGAAGAGTTGGGGAGCCTTGTAGTCCCGCGGCCCGCCCGTCTCGCTCAGCCGGAGACCAAAACGGAACCGGTGTTGGTCGACACTGTGAGCGTTTTGAAGCAACAGCTAAAAACGTACGATGCGGTCCTGCTGCTGCAGCCTACGACGCCATTCAGAAAAACCGAAACCCTTTCAAAGACGATCGAACTCTTTTTCGAGGAGGATGCTGACTCTGTCGTCACTGTCTCCCCCGTCCCAGCCAAGTTCAACCCCTACAAGGGGGGCACAATCGAGGACGGCCTCTTGAAACCCTGATCATCCCAAACCGGGATGATCAGAAGGGATCAGGATACACCTACTCTATACATGAGGAACGGCCAGGTTTACTTGACCAGGACCAGCCTGGTTAAAAGGGGTCGGCTCTTCGGAGAGAGATGCGTTCCCTACGTTCAGGACGACGAATTCATCGTCAATATAGACGACTATTCGGATTTCGAGTTTGCGGAATTTCTCGCTGACAAGGGCTACTTGCAGCTCGAGGAGTAGGCGCGTAGCGCTTGCGATGGCCACTTAACCCGTTCTTGGGGGAGTTCAGGTCGGGGATAAGGGAGATTGTGCGTCACTCCGTGGGGAAGAGTTGTCCAGCTCTCTCCTCGGAACCTGGCCTCAGGTTGCTAACGGGTCAAGTCGTTTTCGGCTCCGCCGGACCTGGCTTGGTAATACTGGCAGTTTAACCGTTTGCGGTACTATGGGATTGTAGCTGCCCACTGCCCACTGCCCACTGCCCACTATTAAAGCCTAGGATTGGACAATTCCCAGAGGGGGAAAAACCTTCCAGTCCCCACGCGTGAAGTCGGGAAACTCGACCGGACGGCTCTTGTGCGAAACCGATTGCTCCGTCAGCTCTGAGACTACACTCAAGGCTGCAGCGTCGTAGACGTCCATGTCTGTGGGGATCCTTCACGCAGACATTGGATCAGCCGGTAGTCCTCTAGGTAATCCACCCCGCCGTGGCTCGCTCCCTGGGAATCTTTGCCCAGGGTTTTCCAGAGTGGATGGTCAAATTCTTCGAGGTACGCACTCGCCGCTTCCCATTGATGCTGTGGGCTTCTCCCTTCGATGTGTACCCGATCCGGATAGCCGTGAACGATACCTTTGGTACCCTGGACTAGATTGATGCGGCTGTACGGTCGAGGTAGGTTGCAGTCGTAACTCAAGAAAATGGTCCGACCATTGACAGTGTGAATCAGGCTCACGTTCACATCTCCCAAAGCATACTCCTCCTGCCTTTCCAGAGACTCTAGAGAGAAGTGTTCTTGGGCGTATTGGTAGAGTCCCCTGGAGTTACTGCTCATCGAGACCAGGTAGTCGAATCGATCTCCCCGGTTGATATCCATGCACTGGACGACGGGCCCCAATCCGTGGGTGGGATAGAGGTTACCGTTTCGCCTGATGGCGTGGTCACGACGCCAAAGACCTTTGCTCTCCGAGGCGAATGTTATGGCACGGAGATCGTGAAGGTATCCACACTCCGCATGCATGATCTCCCCCAATAGTCCCTTCCTCAGCATATTCAGGATCATCAGCTCACGGCGTCCGTAGTTGCAGTTCTCCATCATAACGCAGTGCTTCTTGTACTTCTCTGCCGCCTCTACGAGCTGCCAACATTCATCGATGGTGAGCGCGGCAGGGACTTCGGTAGCTGCGTGCTTTCCGGCTTCCATAGCGGCGAGGCAAACCGGTACGTGCCACCTCCAGGGCGTCGCCGTGTAGACCAGATCCAGATCTTCCTGCTGACACATACGTTTGAAGTCGGTCTCTCCGCGCCAGAAACCCTTGGGTTGGGGCTGCCCGGCTTCCCTCGTCCAGGCCTGGATACGCTCGACCTTTACTCGATCAAGGTCGCAGACCGCTCGGAGTTCGGCACCCTTGATTCGCAGAAGATTCTTGACGTGATTGGACCCCATGCCTCCTACGCCAACAAATCCAATCCTCACACGATCCAGTGGAGATGCGGCGAAAGGCTTGTTGGGAGAAGGACCCAGATCGTGGTCTGTGCGTTGTAGGCTGATGCCGGACAACGAGGGCGTGGTGGTGACAGGCCCAGGCCGCCGACTGCGCTCAGCTTCATCCACTGGCGACGGTCAAACCTACTTTTCTGACTGGACTTTCTCTCATCCATAGTCTTACAACCTCCACGCTGCCTAGCCCCAAAATAAGCGCAATTTCGAAAACAGGACCGTTTCCCGGCTCCTAGGAGTCATTTTGGAGGCCCAAATTCTAAGTGTTTGCACCAAGCCACTCAGAACTAGGCTCGGCTGTTGCGGTACTGCCCGCCGATC
>CAUZIZ010000053.1:0-33816 GCA_963579905.1 Acidobacteria bacterium UBA6911
AGCAATCAAGCTGTAGAAAAAAACGCAACCAGCTGATCCAGAGACAAAATAGTGAAAAAAGACTTGACTTCAAACCTCAGATGTCTGGGCTACACGCAACAACGCCGGCAGCGTAGGGATTCAGGCAGAACTTCCGCTGAATGGGCCAGAGCGGCCTAGGCAGCACTAACTAAGCCGAAAAGCCAAAGACTCAGGCCGAGCGAAGGAGCCGCTTGACGACCTTCCCGCCCACGTCCGTCAGGCGGAAATCTCGGCCCATGTGCCGATAGGTGAGGTCGGTATGATTCAGGCCCAGGGTGTGGAGCAGAGTGGCCTGGAGGTCGTGGACATGGATGGGATCCTCGACCGGATTCAGGCCCAATTCGTCTGAGCGGCCCACCACCTGTCCGCCCTGGATGCCCCCGCCCGCCAGCCACATGCTGAAGCAGCTGGCTTGGTGGTCCCGGCCCGGCTGGCCGGTCTCATGGACCTCGGGCTCTCCCATGGGAGTACGTCCGAACTCCCCACCCCAGAGCACCAGCGTATCGTCCAATAGGCCTCGCTGTTTCAGATCCTGGAGCAGGGCGGCCGTAGGCTGATCCGTATCGTGGCAGTATTCCCCTAACCTCTTTTCGATTTCGTAGTGGAAATCCCAGTTGGCATGGATAAGCGAGACGAAGCGCACGCCCCGCTCAATCAAGCGCCGGGCCAGCAGGCAGTTGGTGGCATAGGACTTGGCCCGCTCCCCCTCACGGTTGATTCCGTAGGACTCCAGCAGGCTTTTCGGCTCCTGGGAGAAGTCCAGCAACTCCGGCGCCGACATCTGCATTCGAAAGGCCAGTTCGTAAGCGGCGATTCGAGAGGCGATCTCCTGATCCCCCTTCTCCTCGTAGCGTTTCTCGTTGAGCTGCCTAATCGCGTCCAACTGCACTCGCTGGATTTTCTGGTTGACGCTGGGAGGATTGGAGAGATAGAGAATGGGGTCTCCGCTACTGCGAAAAGGAGTTCCCTGGTAGAGCGAAGGGAGAAAGCCGCTGCCCCAGTTGTTGGCCCCGGCGCTCGGCATCTTACCCGAATTCAGGACGACATAGGCGGGTAGATCCGCCGATTCGCTTCCCAGGCCATAGCTGACCCAGGAGCCGATCGTGGGACGACCCAGGATGGTGCTCCCGGTGGTCATCATCAACTCCCCAGGATCGTGGTTAATGGCGTCGGTCTGCAAGGAACGGACCAGGCAGATATCGTCTGCGTGGGAGGCCGTGTGGGGCAGGTAGTCCGAGAACTCGGTTCCGCACTCGCCGTAGGATTGGAACTTCCTGGGGCTGGCCATCAAGGTAGCCGAGGGCTTCAGGAAGGCCAGCTTAAGGCCTTCTTTCATGGATTCAGGCACCTGTTGGCCATGCCACTTATGGAGTGCCGGCTTGGGATCGAAGAGGTCGATCTGGCTGGGGCCACCAGTCATGTAGAGAAAGATCACCCGCTTGGCGGTGGCAGGGAACTGGGGCGCCTTCGGAGCCAGGGGATCGAGTGCCCCGGCTCGGGCGGCGCTGCCCGCTGTCAGACCCTCTGATGCCAGGAGGTGGGCCAGGACCGTGGAGCCGAAGCCCATCGCGCACCTCTGAAGAAAGGCTCGGCGGTCCTGGAGCTTTCGGAATTCTTGCAGGTTCATGCTCTACTCCCGGGTGATGAACTCGTCCAGATTCAAGAGGACCCTGCTGGCTCCTACCCAAGCGGCAGCTTCGCTCAAGGACACCCCAGGCAAATCGGCGGGAAGTGCCTGGCGGGCCAGTTCCTGCTCCTGATCGAGGATCTCTTCCTGTTTGCGCAGCGCTGTAGCCAGCCATTCCCGTTCGCTGGGGGCGGGGTCGCGGGCAAGAGAAAGGCGAAAGGCGTGGTCCAGGCGATCCTCCAGCCTGGCCGGAGCCTCGGTCAGCACTCGCATGGCCAAGCCCTGGGCTGCCTCGAAGAAAACCGGGTCGTTCAACAGGTTCAGTGCTTGCAAAGCGGTGTTGGATCGCCCTCGGCGGCAGGCCGCGGCGTAGGCAGGTGGGAGGTCGAAGTTCATAAGAAAAGGATAGGGCGCCATCCGCTGGATCTGAATATATAGTCCTCGACGATAGCGATCCCTACCCTGGCTCTCGACCCACTTCCCCTTCGGCTGCCCCCCTTCCGGCTGCGGAGGCCGGACACTCTTTCCTCCGATGACCGGATGCAGCAGACCACTCACCGCCAGAGCGGAATCCCGAATCAGCTCAGCCGAGAGCCGGACCCGAGATTGGCGAGCTAGCAGAACGTTGTTGGGATCCAGGCTGGCCAATTCGGGCCTGGGGTCCGAAGCTTGTCGGTAGGCGGCGGACAGGACCATCTTGCGGATGATTTCCTTCATTCTCCAGCCACCCTCTCTGAAGTCGGCGGCAAGCCAATCCAACAGCTGCGGATGACTGGGTTTCTCTCCCTGGGTGCCGAAGTCCTCTGAGGTGGCGACGATGCCGCGGCCGAAAAGCTCCTGCCAGAGCCGGTTAACGGTGACTCGGGCCGTCAGGGGATTGGCCGGGTCGATGAGCCATTTCGCCAGCCTCAGCCGTGGGGGCTCGTCGCTGTCGGCCATGGAATGGAGAAATCCCGGAATCCCCGGATTCACCGGGTCTCCGGGACGCTTGAAGTCACCCCTGAGATGGATGTGGGTCTGGCGTGGATTCTTCTCTGTGGCCAGGGTCTGGGCCTGACTGAGTGCGGGGAACGCTTCGTCCAATTCCTGGAGCTTTTCCCAGAGTTTGTCGTACTTGAACTCCTCCTTGTAGAATTTCACCGGGAGGCCAAGACTGGAGTACCAGACAAAGTGGTTGGTAAGAATGACCGTCTGCTTTTCGTTTCGCTGGTCCGGCGGCGTGCGGAGAATCTTCTCCCCCATTCCGTAGACTCCCTGGGAGTCGCCCACGCGTAATGTTCCCACCGCCTTGTCCCAGTTTTGCCACTTGCCAGGGTTGGCCATGGCTTCAAGTAGCTTCGCCTCCCAAGAGCGCTGCTCCCGCGGTACTCCGTACTCTTCCAGCAGCTCCTGGCGTTTCTTCTGGTAGTTAGCTACCTCGCTCAGATACGGTCCCATCTCACCAGGCAGGGGAGCGTCGACGTTGACCTCCTCGGCATCGTTGAAATAGGCGAAGAGCTGGTAGTACTCCTTGTGACTGAGGGGGTCGAACTTGTGGTCGTGGCACTGAGCGCAGCCTACGGTCAACCCGAGCCAGGTGGTGCCTACGGTCTTAACCCGGTTGACCACCTGTTCATGGCGGAACTGGTTCATGTCTACTCCGCCCTCTCGATTGCTAGCGGTGTTGCGGTGAAACCCGGTTCCGACTTTCTGTTCTCCGGTGGCGCCAGTGAGGAGATCCCCGGCAATTTGTTCCAGGGTGAAGCGGTCGAAGGGCATATCTTGGTTGAAGGCCTGGATCAACCAGTGGCGATAGCGCCAGGAGTGGGGCCGAAATGCATCCTGGCGGTAACCGTCACTGTCCGAATAGCGGGCCAGGTCTAGCCAATGGCGGGCCCATTTTTCTCCATAGTGGGGTGAATTCAGAAGTCGATCGACTTGTCGTTCGTAAGCCTCAGGGCTGGAGTCGGCCAGAAACTCAGCGACCTCCCTGTGATCCGGAGGTAGGCCAGTGAGGTCTAGACTCAGACGACGGATGAGGGTGGCTCGGTCGGCTTCGGGAGAAGGCTGTATGTCCTCGGTTTCGAGGCGTTCCAGGACGAAGCTGTCAATGGGATTCCGAACCCAAGTACTTTTGTTGACGTCGGGAACAAGAGGTCTTCGAATGGATCGAAATGCCCAGTGGGAAAAGTCCATTTCCTGGGCGCGCGCTGCGGAGTCAGTAGGCTCGGCTGCGGGCCACTTGGCTCCCTGATCGATCCAGGCTCGGACCACGCCGACCTGTTCTGTCGTGAGCCCGTCCCCGGCTGGGGGCATGACTTTGGTCGGGTTGGTGCCTGCGATAAGTTGAATCAATCGGCTCTCAGCACTGTTTCCAGGCAGAATTACGGGACCCGATTCGCCGCCTCGAAGTGCATCCTCCCGCCGATCCAGACGCAGCCCCTTCATCTGCTGTTGGGAACCATGGCAAAGAAAACAGCGGTTCTCGAGCAGCGGGGCCACCTCGCGGGCGAAATCCACCTCCCTTTCGGCGGGTGGTGGCAGCTGGACCGGTTCGCCTTCGCCAGGTGCGCCAAACCCCGGACCGATCAGGGCCAAAATGAAGACTAGAGAAGGTAAAGAAGTATTTTTCACGACGGGTCGCATTTTACTATGTTTCCTCTTTCTACCAAAGTGACTGGTTCTCCAGGTCAACCCAGTAGAGGCTTGACGACGGTCCCCTGTACATCTGTTAAACGGTGGTCGCGGCCTTGAAACTTGAAGGTTAGTCTCCGGTGGTCAATTCCCAGGCAATGCAGGATGGTCGCATTCAGGTCGTGCACGTGTACTGGATCCTTCACGATGTTATAGCTGAAGTCACCGGTTTCGCCATAGCTCACGCCCGCGGACACGCCACCCCCGGCAGCCAGACAGTGCAGCAGCGAGGATGGTGATCGCGCCCATAGTTGTCCTTGGTCAGTTCGCCCTAGCAGTAGGTGGTGCGTCCGAATTCGCCACCCCAGACGATCAGGGTCTCATCAAGCAACCCTCGCTGTTCCAGATCGAGAATCAGTGCGGCAGTTGCCTGATCGGTTGACTGACATTGGACTCGTAGGTCCCCCGGGAGGTCCTTGTGCTGATCCCAGCCGCGATGAAACAATTGGACGAAGCGCACGCCCCTTTCCACAAGCTTCCTGGCCATCAGACAGTGAGAGGCATAAGTGCCCCGCTGGCGGGCATCCTCTCCGTACAAGCAGAAGATATGCTCCGGTTCACGAGATGTATCCGTCAGCTCGGGGACCGAGGTTTGCATCCGGAAGGCCAACTCGTACTGGGCAATCCGCGTGGTGATTTCAGGATCTCCGAACTCTGACTGCTTGAGCTCATTCAGACGGGCGATGTCATCCAATATGTGCCGCCGCGTGTCCTGACTCATCCCCGGTGAGTTGGAGAGGTATAGGACGGGGTCACCGACACCCCGAAACCTCACTCCCTGGTGCCGCGTCGGCAAGAACCCACTTCCCCACAATCGCTTGTACAGAGGTTGGGCGCCCTTTTTCGAGTTCGAGGTCATTACCACGAAGGTAGGCAGATCTTAGTTCGCCGTCCCCAATCCGTACGAAAGCCAGGCCCCCATGCTCGGCCTCCCTGCACGCTGGGAGTCGGTCGTCTCGTGGTAACCAGCCGAAAGCCGAAAGCCGAAAGCCGAAGGCGACGCGATCGTCGTCGGTGCTGCCGCCTTCCCGGATCAATCGCCGGCCGAGAGCACGTGCTGCTTCTACGTAGGTCAGGTCGTTCATCAGGGCCAGGGCTTGAAGCGGCGTATTGGTCCGCTCCCGGCGAACCGTGCAGGTCTCACGGCTGGGGACATCGAAGACTTCCATGCCGGGAGGATGGATGGTCCGCCTCCAGAACGTATATAGACTGCGCCGACAAAGTATTAACACCTCTGTCCTGCTGGTAGCCCCCTTGTAGGCGCTCATTGCACCTCCGGCGATCTCTTCCCACAGACCCGCTGGTTGATACGGTTTCACCGAGGGTCCGCCGATCGACTCCCCCAGGAGGCCGCTCAGGGCCAGGGCTTGATCTCGTATCATCTCAGCCGACAGCCGCATCCGGGGGCCGCGTGCCAACAGTCGGTTCTAAGGTTCGTCTGGAGCAGGGGCGGCGTGATCTTTGACGATTGGCGATAGGTTGCGCTGGTCACGATCATGCGCTGGAAGGCCTTCATGTTCTACTCCAGCCGAATCAGCTCGGTCGCCAGCCAGTCCAGCAGAGAGGGATGCGTTGGCGGTTCTCCTTGCGACCTGAAATCCTCGGCGGTCCGGACCAACCCTGCTCCAAAGTGCAGTTGCCACAACCGGTTCACCGTCACTCGCGCTGTGAGGGGATGAGATGGGTTGACCAGCCACTTGGCTAGAGCCAACCGATTGGCGGGAAGTCCGGGAGGCAAAGGGGGCATGATCGCCGGGATACCCGGGGTTACCCTTTCACCGGGGTTATCGTATTGGCCGCGTCCCAGGACGAACGTCTCCCGAGCCTGGTCATCTCGCATGATCATCCTCTCGGGGACTTGTTCGATCAGTCGCTGCCGCTTCTTTTTGAGCGAGATAGAGCGGGCCGATTTTTCATCGAGATCTCTCAGCGCTTGATTGATCTGATCCAGTCTGCACTGAACGCCACACCTCGGTACTTTGATGGGGGGAAAGGCAGACCGCCGGTAGGTACCGGGCTCGGAAGCGTTGTTGAAAAAGGCATAGAGACGATAGAACTCTCTTGGGGAGATGGGGTCATATTTGTGGTCGTGACAGCGTGCACAAGCGCCCGTGAGGCCCAGCCAGGTGGTGGCGACGGTGTCTACCCGATCGGCCGTGTATTCGACCTGGAATTCGTCGGCGATGGACCCGCCTTCTCCGTTGACCCGGTTGTTTCGCAGGAAGCCGGTTGCCAGTTGTTGATCGCGGTCGCGCCTCGGGGATCAGGTCCCCGGCCAGCTGTTCGATCGTAAACTGGTCGAAAGGGAGGTTGTTGTTGAGGGCGTTGATCAGCCAGTCGCGCCAGCGCCACATGATCCGGGGCTCGTCGTCCTGGTAGCCATCGCTGTCCGCATAGCGGGCAAGGTCCAGCCAGATAACCGCCATTCTTTCCCCATACCGGGGGGATGCCAGCAGTCGGTCGACGACTTTCGGGTAGGCGTCAGGGGATTTGTCGGACAGGAAGGCGTCCAACTCCTCCAAGCTGGGTGCCAGTCCGGTCAGATCCAGAGTCACTCGACGAAGGATGCGACTCTTTTCTGCTGCCGTTGACGGAGCCAGACCCTTTTCTTCGAGCCTCCGCAGAACAAAGTAATCCATTCCGTGCTTTGGCCAGTCCGTATCATCACCTGGGGAAGCGCCGGCCGCAGTGGCGGAACAAAGGACCAATGCTGCTGCCAAACAGCGCCGTGTTGAATCCAGCGGAGAATCAGGTCGATCTGCTTCGCACTCAATTCTTTATGAGAGTATTTCGGGGGCATTCGGCGGCTCACATCCTCATCGGTGATCCGCTGATAGATCAGGCTTTGCACTGGATCCCCCGGCGCGATCGGAACACCCGAGGGTCGTGACTGGAAAAGAGCGTCTCGGAGGTCGAGTCTGAGCCCTGCCACGCGCGTTTTCGCGTCTGGTCCGTGACACTGGAAACAGGCATCGGAGAGCAGGGGACGAATCTGCCGCTGGAAGTCGGCCCTGGAATCTTCGGAGATCGAAATGCCAAAACAGGTGTGGAAAGACCAAGAAAGAGATCAGAACGCAGCTGACAATCCCGAGCACGGACGCATCAGGAAAATCCGAGCGGAAAAGGACTCTGGCGGAGCGTTTCCTCATGCGGATACGGCTTTTATTTTAGGCTTCTTACTGGTTGGCATACAAACTTCATGCCAACCCAATTCCTGCGGTTGGCAGACGTGGGTTCGGTCTCCAGGCCAAAGTATTCCTCTTCGAGCCTTTGGGATCTGAGTTTACCTCGAAAGTGTTACCAGGCCCCTCCAGTGTGGTAAAAGGCCCCAACAGGTGGAAACACTCAGATCACGTCCGATTGCTTTCCAACAATATGGGGACCGGATCCCCCGCCCTCACGGTCACGGCTCTGTATGCACGCCGAAGCAACGAGGGCTAGAGCTTCAAAACTGGCGCAGCGACGAATAAACGTTGAACTGGTCGGCCACGCACCAGCAATTATGCCGGTATTCTCGAGAGACTCCAGAACACGGCTAATTGTCGTGACATGCCCTCGGGCCGACCTTGAATCCCAAGCCCCAAAGCTCGGACGAAGGGCCTTGACTACCTTCTGACATCGGTTGCGCCTTGATGCCGGTTAAGGGGCAAGGTCTCCACTGTCTAACTGTCAGGGATGTTATTTCTGAAAAAGTGGCGGGAAGATACTGATTTTCAGTGAGTTACAGGTTTACTAAAAGAGGGATAGATAGCTCTTGGGTAACAATGGGTGCACCCGGACGGCTTCTTTGGCTTAGCGGTGCGGAAAAATCCATTTTTAGTACACTTTCCTGGGAGCTCAGCCCTCTTCATCCTCATACTCTGGATACTTGATATAGGTATCTCCCTCAGCATGTCTCTGCATCCTTGCTTCAGGATCCCAATAGACTCCAGTGTCTCCTCTAGTGCGATCGAGTGTTTCCTCTAAATTTGTAAACGCTCGTCAACCGATGGGCCTATGCCCGGTTGTGCCTGTAGTTCGATTGCCTTTTCATGTCGGTCGATGGCCGATTGGAGATGGAATACAACAACAAGTAAGTAGATGGTGACCCATCCGACGCCGATTATGATGTACTGGGTACTCGTAGCTTCGCCGGCCAGGATCTCGGAAAGAGATGACACTTACATTGGAGTCTATAACATCGCGGGAGTCTATAACATCGCGACAACCGGAAGTAAGATCCACGAAGAGTTTTTGTGACCAGCGGGGGCCCAGGGAACAGAATACCTAGGCCCCCGCCATACCGGGGGGAGCCTTCCCCCGGCTGCCAACTTAACTAGGCTCTCTCGGCCAGAGTCACAAACGGGCTAAGCGTATCGCTCCCGCTCTGCGGCGTCAGAGCTTCGTTCCAGAGCGGTTGTCCGTCAACTCTAGAGATCCTGCGCCATGACACCTCGTCTTGCTGAAAGCGCGGGCCGGCGGAAGAATCTAGCCGCAATTCCCGCCTGATCCCTATTGCATACTGGCTGAAGTCGGCGAATAGAATATCGCCCGCGTCGCCGAGCGTTTCCAATTTTTCAGTGACTAGCACGGGCCGTCCGAGCAGGGAAAAATCGCCCTGGGTATCCCGCAGCACGGGAATGTGGCTCCCACCGCTGCCCACCGTTACCGACAATTCCATCAATTGCGGGATGGTGGAGGGATGCACGACCCATACCGAGTTCGACCATGACGCCGGGTGCAGCCTCGCAGACATTTTCGCCAGATTCGTGTAGACAATCGTGTCCGCTGCCTGCGCGCTTTCCTTGGCCACAGTCACCAAGCAAGAGGAATTCAATATTCCAAGTGGCTTGCCGGCTCCGTCACCGGTCAGAAAGGCGCGGTCAAGATGCCAGCTTAGCCCGCTCGAAAATGTTTCGCTGATGACTTGCTCGGCGTTCAGCCCGTCATCAAGCCATTCGTTGCTAGTGGTCGTGTAACACTTAAGTTTCGACGCATTTAGCTCCATCGAGCGAAACTTTGGAGCATTATCCGGCAACGTTGCGGATTCCGCCGACCAGGTGGCCACCAGTCCCCCAAAGAGGTGACTGGAATGGCTGCCGATTGCCGTAGTAGGAATCTTGCGCGAGCCAGAGCTCATCGGGAAGATGCGAGCTCTCGGCCTCACAACTTCGGACTCCAGGGAGACGTTGAAAAGCTCGGAGCTGTACTCGCTTGGCACGAGGAACCCCCCGTCCGATGGGACGCCGCTCACGAGTGCGCGTAGGCGAATGTCGGCTTGACCGGCGTGAATCGCTGAGACGAACTCGCCGAAGTTGTTCCAGCCCTCCCGGCTCGGCCGGCGTCCGGAAACATCTGCCGATACTCGGCGCCTTGAGCCACACCGATTCCTCTCGGCGCGGATGCGCTGGCCGACCAGGGCTCCCGTGCCTCCGGCATCGGTAGCACGCCTGCTGAGAGGCTCGAATAACTCGAAGAATTGTCCCTTGTCACCGTCAGAGCTTCCTCGTCGAGTTCCTTAATCTGGTCGATGGTGTCGTGGACTTCAGAGCACTCCGCATCCGTCATATTCTTGCCCTTCCGCTCCAGCTCTCCGAGCCGATTTCTCAGCGAGATTAGTTCACTTCCTTGATTTGTTGCTGACATTTTCTTTAATCCTCTTGTAAGCCTTGGCCGCCGGCCAGGTGGTCCGATCCGGTCCACGGCATGTTTTCATTTGCCCGTCAAATCTGATCTGACTAAAACTTTTCGCGACTATGTGAACGAGGTCGCGCTTACAGCGCACCTGGGTGACTCTCTGGCCGGCGCAGGCAAAGCCCTCGGTTAAATTCTATTTTTTTAACGGGACCTGGCCGCCCTTGGGCGTTTGCGGCGCGGCAACCTTTCTAGCAGAAATCGCGCGGAGACCTGCAAAGCCCAAGGGCGGCCAGGTCCCGTTTCAATAATGACTTTCCTCCTATTATTCCACTAGTATGTAGTTCGACCTATTTCCTTTTAGGGAAAGCTCAATCTAGGGGAGCGAGAGGAAGTCGAATCTATGATCCGCAGCGCCTCAGCTCCCAGAGATTGGAGCCCCCACCCAATTCTTCAAGTCATTCCATATCAATAGTTTACAACATGCCCTCAGGATTAGTTGGGACGGCATCATGAGCAGCCATAAACACTGGTTAAGCAGCCCATTATGGTTGCTTCAATTCAGCAACGACTTCCGCCGTGTCCGGACGATCTCTCCGGCCCCCGCGAATATCCAGCCTACCGCCGTGATTGCCTCCGCAATCGCTGCCGAATCTCCGCTTCTGGCCATCGCCTGGATCGTAGCGGCGAAGTTCAGAACCTGTTTCCCGTATTGCTGCTCGAATGCCGCAGAGAAGGTCACGTCGGGCAGTGGGCGTTTCTCACTGACCTCCTCGGAGTCATCTCTCTTAATCATGATTGCGTTTGCGCCTTGCTTAGAGCTGCTTCAGTTGCCTCATCGAGTTTTTGCCCCCAATCCCCCTGGCAATCGAATTTGGCCACGTGAAACCACACAGCTTCACCGGCCCCTATCAGCTCGATTAATCCCGGTCTGTGCATCCTTATTTCCTGCCGAATCTCGTCGTCTATTGCCCCCCAGGCCAGGACCGTTTTCCCGTCGGAATCTAGACTTAGACGGATTCCTTTCTTCCTAAGCCTTTCGAGTAAGTCGGACGCCTCTAGATCGAAAACTTTAGGGTACACGCGCAGAATCCCCCCTTACCCCCGCTCCATCCGGTACACTATCCGGTACTGTACCGGATAGGAGATCGGCTGAAACCCCTGTCAATACTGGGTTGTAGCGGTGTACCGGATGGCGAGGAGGTATATAGGCGTAGGTTGTCATATTCTTTCCGGTTCGCCCTGGGAATGGGGATCGTTACGTGTATGCTCCAGGGTTGGTGAAGTTCCGTTTTCCGATATCAAATTGAGACTTCATCGCTCTTAGAATTCCGTCAACACCCGCCTTCCAGTCCGGAAACATATCCAACCAATGGAAATTGGCGAGCTGGGCAGGCGCCTCGCATTCTTCGAGACGGACTGGGATGATGAAGATATCGTTCTCCGGAAGTGCACCACTATCGCGAACAGATCCATGATATCGTCATTCCCATCCGATTGACGTTGAGCACCAGTCGGCTGGTCGTGGGGACATCCGGGAGCATCACAGGAAAAGAGGACCGAAGCGATGAGCAGTTTAGGAAAAAAGGCCCGACTTGAACGAATGAAAAACCGGGTTTCCGGGCGAATCTTGAGCGTGGCGCTGGACCATGCGCCCAGTTACGGCGTGCTGAGTGGATTGGAGAACATCAAGCAAGTCGTAGACGACGTTGTGGCTGGTGGTCCGGATGCCGTGATGTTGATGCGGGGGACCGCGGTGCGTTGTTGGGACGCTCATGCTGGTCGTATGCCGCTGATAATAAAAACTTCAAGCATCTCTCCCCATCATGCAGAGCAGGATGTGCGGGTTGCGTCGGTAGAGGACGCTGTCCGGCTTGGTGCGGATGCAGTCGCCATGGCCGTAACCTTCGGGAGTCCGAATCAGCCGCACCACTTCAGTGATCTTGCCAGGCTCGTACAAGAGGGCGATCGTTACGGAGTACCAGTGATCGCGCATGCGTATCCGCTCGGCAGCTCCATTCCCGAGGACAAGCGATTCACTGTCGAGCAAGTGGGATATGCTGCAAGGGCCGTGATGGAACTGGGGGTGGACATCGTGAAGACGCTTTACACGGGATCGGCAGAAACATTTGCCGAAGTCGTAGACCTGGCCGCACCGGCGCTGGTCGTGGCCGCGGGGGGACCAAAGCTTGAAACGGCGGACGACGTCATGGAAATGGCAACTGAAGTCGTGCGCGCGGGAGCTGCTGGGATCACGTTCGGCCGCAATGTCTGGCAGAGCGATGACATCGGCGGCATCCTGAAACACTTAAAGACGATCGTGCACGGTGACAGTAAGAAGCGCAAGCGAAAGACTGCTGCATGAGCAAGAAGATCATCAACGATCCTGCGAATGTCGTGGAAGAATTGCTCGAGGGGTTGATCGCCGCAGGCAATGGATCGATTCGGCAGGTCGGGGCGGTGGGCGCACTCGCGAAGGCCAACCTGCAGAACGACAAAGTCGGCATCCTGATTGGCGGCGGCAGCGGGCACGAACCGCTCTTCCCATGCTTCATCGGCGACAACCTGGCCGATGGCGCCGCGTGCGGCAACGTCTTTGCGGCACCTCCACCGGATGTGATACTGGATGTGACCCGCGCCCTGAACAAGGGCAAGGGCGTCCTGTATGTGTACGGTAACTACGCCGGCGATTGCATGAATTTCGATATCGCAGCGGAGATGGCGGAAGAAGAAGGCATCGAGGTCAAGACCGTGCGCGTCTGGGACGACGTGGCATCGGCGCCGCCCGACCAAACGGAAGAGCGCCGGGGCATTGCCGGGGATCTGTTTGTCATCAAGATCGCGGGCGCGGCTGCAACGAAGGCGCCGGACCTGGATGAGGTGTTCCGTATCACCAGCAAGGCTCGTGACTGCACACGCTCGATCGGGGTGGCCCTCGCAGCCGGATCCATTCCTGAAACAGGCGAGCCGACATTCAAACTGGGTGACGACGAGATGGAAATCGGGATGGGCCTGCACGGCGAGCCTGGCGTGCGCCGGCAGAAACTTGAGGCCGCCGACGCGATCGTGACGGACATGATGGGCTGCATGCTCGACGACATGCCCCTCACCGCATCCGATGACGTATGCCTCCTGGTCAACAACCTGGGTAGCACGACGTTTATGGAGTTACTGATCGTCAACCGCCGCGCGCGCCAGATTCTGGATGAAAAGGACATTTCAGTTCACGATACCGTCATGGGAAGTTTTTGCACCTGCCAGGAAATGGCCGGCGCTTCAATTACACTGATGAAACTGGACCCAGAGTTACGTCAGTTCTACGACATGCCTGCACGATCGCCTGCCTTCACGAAAGGGTAGTGTGAGTGATGTCCCACAGCTTTCCGTGGAGGAAGCGCGCGTGTTGTTTCTGAAGCTGTCGGAATCGATGGTCGCCTGCCGCGATACCTTAACCCACGCAGATCAACAGGTCGGGGACGGCGATCACGGCCTTGCGATTGAGCGAGGGTTTTCGGCAGTTGCGCAGATGCTGGAGACAGAGCGACCGGAGACTGTTGACGCCCTGTTCACCCTGATCGGCAGGACGTTGCTGCGCTCCATGGGGGGAGCGTCTGGCCCTATATTCGGGAGCCTTTTCGCAGGCGGAGCCCGGTCCCTGGATGACACATCCGATTTTGACGCCGAAGCGCTGGCACATTTCCTGGCAGGCGGGCTGCAATTGGTCCAGGAGCGGGGTAAGGCGCAGGTAGGAGACAAGACCGTTGTGGACGCCTTGAAACCGGCGGCCGACAAGGCCGGTGAACTGCGGGACGCGCCCCTGTCGACTGCAATGGCAGCTGCAGCCGCGGCGGCGGCCGAAGGCTGTGAAAATACTAAAAACTTAATTGCCCGGTTTGGAAAATCCAAGACTCTCGGCGACCGGGCCCTGGACCATGTCGATCCCGGTGCCCTTTCGTTCTCGCTAATGATGAACAACTTGAACGGCCTCGTGGAGCAAACACGATGAAACTTGCCGCGGATATTCGAAAACGCATTGCGACAGGGAAGACCGTCTTGGGCACCGTATCAGACTGTTCATTTGGAGCATTATGAACAGTGGATGCTCCCTGGAATATTGTCTTTCAATGGAGTTCGGAAACACTTGGGCTCGCTATTGCAGCAGGCAGGCCAATGCGCACCTCGACAGCATGGTGCCGGGGAATTCAGTCATTTCTTAGCAATCGTGCCTGAACCTATTGTAGAGGCGTTTACCGTGGACGGCATTCCGATGTATGTGATATCCCCACTGCCTAGTACACTTTCCGTCAACTCATCGGCTGCACGGATATGCGCTTCGCCTGAGCCAATCACAGTAATTGCTGCCGACGATGCTTGAAGACTTGAAGCGTGTACTTGACCGGATCCATTGATCGTCGCATGTAGGTTTGTCACTTGTCCTTTTCCGGTAATGACGCCTGAGCCGTTGATTACAAGTGAAACCCGTTCCTCAGTGACCTTCGTGATGTCAATCGTTCCGGATCCAGTAATCTCCGCCTTGGTAATTTGTGGAGTTTCGATCGCGATAGTCATCTTCCGGCTCGATGTGGTTCCCATTGTAATCGAACAGCTGCTGTGGCTGGGGATATCACGATTTGGCTATGTGAGGAGTGCGGCAACGCGCGTACCGGAAAAGGCACACCGTTAACGCATTTTGAGAACCTTGGCGGGCTCCCCGGTGACGATCTGCTCGAGCCTCGCTCCCCAGCGCGCGAGTGCGCGCTGCATCTCGGGAAGTTTTTGGAATCTGTTGTAGACCGCGGTGACATTTTTATCGACCCAGCTGTGATTCAAGACGCGCGCGATGATAGTGTCGTCAAATCCTAGCTCGCTCAAATTAGTCGCGCAGGTCCGCCGTAGGTCATGAGGCGTGAAATGGAAGCCAACCGCGGCCTGAATTTGTCGGTTCGTCTTACGCATCCTGCCGAGTGTTCCCCCGACGCTAGACGGAAAAACGCAATCGAGGTCACCGTCTTGCATTGCCCTCAGCTGCTCCAGAATCGCAAGAACCTGCGAAGAGAGAGGCACTCTATGCTCGCGCGCGTTCTTGGTGACATCTCCGGGAATTACCCACAAGTCTCCCTGAATCTGGCTCCAGCTAATCTGCTTAACCTCCCCGCCCCGCTGGCCCGTGAGTAGAATGAGCCGGTAAACGGCAGCGGTGCGTTCCGGTCGGTTGGCAAGTTCGCCCCAAAGCGCGCGGATTTCGCCATGGTCCAAAACGCGCTCGCGCGACTTCTCAACTATTCGCTTTTTCATGCGGGCACAAGGGCTAGCATCAAGCCATTCCGCGTCGAGTGCGAAGTTGAACATTACCGAGATCAGCGCCAACTCACGATTCGCCATGACAGGTGAATCTCGCTCGAAAGCAACCTCGTCCAGGAGGTCGTTGATATCACTTCGGGTGATAGAGGAGAGTTCCAGCCGTCCCCAGCGCGGCAAGAGGTCGGCCGCAAGGATTCGCTTATACTCGGCCACGGTTCGGTCTTTTAAACTTGCTTGTTTCGGGTGCTTCAGTATGAAGGAATTTGCCAGATCGCTGAAAGTTCTTTTCCCGGTGTCCATGTTGACTTTCTGGCCTAGGGTTATCTTCGCTGTGTCCTCATACGCCGTTTTCCGGGCCTTTGCTAGACTCAGATCGGGATATGTTCCCAGCGTCTTCCGCTTTAGGCGGCCAGCTTCCCGGTACAACAAAATGAAAGTTCTTCTTCCCTTCGTAGAAAGGCGAATCCCGAAGGATCCGCGTCCCTTGAAACCCTGGTCCCAGTACTCGACTCGCGTCAAACTCGGCTTCAGTTTTTCCAGAAATATCGACGACAAATGAACTCTTGACATAGCACCCCTTTTCCCATTCTTGGGTAACTGGGTAACAAGTATACCCTGAAAAAAGTGAAACACACTGAAACGATAAGTTCAATTTAAATGGTTTTACTAATGGCGGTTATGGTACTATATTAGACTAAATAAAACGGCCTGAAAAGTGTAATTAACTGTCTACCAGTCAATGACCGAGCCGTCGTTTGGGTCATATCGTGGCAGATACTCGCGCGGCTCTCCGACCTGTGCCATCAATTTTTCTTCGTCGATGGTAATGCCCAGACCGGGGTCGGTTGGCAGCGGTCGATAGCCGTCTGTGACTGGGGGTAAGGGCTTGGCCAGCAGCTCGTGCTCTCGGTCGCCGCGTTCCTGGATGAGGAAGTTAGGGATGCAGCCGGCGATCTGAAGACTGGCGGCCAGGGAAACCGGTCCGTTGGGATTGTGCGGCGCCAGCGGAGAATAATAGGCTTCGGCCATGCCGGCGATGATCCTGAGCTCGGTGATACCGCCCGCGTAGCAGACGTCCGGCTGTAGGATCTGGGCGGCGCGCTTTTCCAGGATCTCGCGGAATCCCCATTTGGTGAAGATGCGCTCGCCGGTTGCCAGCGGGATGTGCGTCTTGGCGGCGATTTCGGCCATGACGTCGACGTTGAGAGCCTGAACGACCTCCTCGTAAAACCAAGGATTGTAGGGTTCGAGCGCCTTGACCAGTAGCATAGCGGTGGGCGGCTGGACGGCTCCGTGGAAGTCGATGCCGATGTCGACATCGTCGCCGTACTTCTCGCGGAGTACCTTGAAGCTCTCGACCACGGCATCGACGTATCTTTGGCCTTCGAGGTACTTGATCGGCTGCCGTCCCAGGGCACGCGGGCCGACCTTCATGGCGCTAACGCCGGTTTCCTCGCTGACCTTGCCGTAGACGCGGACCCGATCGCGGGTGGGGCCACCCAAGAGCTTGTAGACGGGGACGCCGTAGACCTTGCCCTTGATATCCCAGAGCGCTTGGTCGATGCCGCTCAAAATCGCCGTCTTGATGGGGCCACCGCGGTAGAAGGCGCCACGATGGATGGCCTGCCAGTGATGTACGACGCGGCAGGGATCCTGTCCGACCAGATAATCTCCGACCTCCAGAGCCCCTGCGGCGCAGGCCTTGGCGTCGTCCTTGAGCATCTCGCCCCAGCCGACGATGCCGGCGTCGGTCGAGATTTTGACGAAGACCCAGGAGTTTGTCAGGACGAAGGTCTCGACCTGGGTCACCTTGATTTTGTCGTTCGGACCGATGGCTGCTGCGTTGGTGGGTTTCGTAGAGAAGAGGGCGTCGAGACCGTAGAGGGCACCGGCGCCGGTCATGGTTCTGAGCCAGGAACGGCGATTCATGGTTATCCGATTCTGTTGGTTTACAGCGATTTTGGTTTTAGTTCGACCCTCCAGAGTTCGAGGCACTCCCCTGATTGGTAGAGAATCACGTTGGGCTCGACCTGAAAGATGGTGGGATAGGCCATCCGCGGGGCATAATCGGCAACTGTGGTGGCAGCCCATCCCTTGCCGGTACCATCTGCATTGATTGCCAGTTGGCAGCGCCTTCTCTGATCCTCTTGCCTCCAGTGCTCCTTTTTTGCTCCGCTGCGCTGTACCAGCTGGCCATAGGCGACGGCCAATCGTCCATCGGTGAGCCGCAGCAGATAGGGGTCGACCCCTGGGCCCAGACCCATGTCGGCGGGCGGGCTCCAGGTCTTGCCTTTGTCGCTGCTCCAGCTTGCCACCATGGGGGAGTAGTGGCCGGTGCGCATCACAGCCAACATCCGACCGTCATCCAAGGGGAGTAGGGCCCACTCGTTGAATCCCCTCCGTATCGTCCACAGCTTTGGCCTTCGGAGCCGCAACGGTCGATAGATATCTCCAGGTATCTCCCTGATCGCTGGAGCGCATCAGGAAGGACCTCATTTTCATCGGGGTCTCCATCTTGCTTCGAGGGTCGGTTGTCGGGGACTTGTCTTCCTCAAAGCTGCCGATCATGCAGGCCAGGAGGGTCTCATCAGGCATTTCCTGAATCCCCCGATGGAAGAAGAGGGTCGAACTCTGCTGGTCTTTGACTTCAGAGAAGGTGTCCACAGGTACGGAGCCCGCCTCCGGAATGATCAGAACTGTTTCCTTCTTCTCCACCGTCTTCATACCGTCCCTAGAGCGCCACATCCTGCCTGAACAACGACCCGCCTCAGCACAAGTGACGTTCCAGTAGAAGCCTAGGAATAGCCCTTTTCTCCAGTACAGAGAGGTCAGCTTCTCGGCGTGCAAAAAGGAGCCAAAGGCGGGATCAGACTCCTCCACCGGCCAAAAGAACTTGCCCCCGTCGTTGCTCTTCAGGGCACCGTAGACATAGATGGTTCCGTCGGGCGCCTGAACTGCTCTGGGATGACGGCATCGGGCTGCGGTTATCTTCACCTCAAGCTCCGATGCTCCTTGGGCCATGACACAGGTCAGGGCGAGGGAAACGAGTAATTGGAATCTTCTCCGGATCGGCATCATTGGCATGGCTGCAGGACAGTATAAGCTGGCTGAGATACGAGAAGCCATAGAGAGCGGTAGTTCGATCGGGCAGAATCGTCTTCGCTGTTTTGCCTTACCGTCCAGCAAGCAGTACCATCGACAGCAGCTTGAAATTCTTTGGACAACCGCAGGTAGCCCTCGCCGTAGCGATCGCGGCTGCTTCAGAGTCCATACTGGTCGTGCGCTTTCGGGGCACCCCGCCCTGGCTCATGGGTCGTCTATGGACTCGGAAGCGAGAACCAGACCCTGCCTGCCTGGTGTGAAGATGCCAAAGTGCCAAGTTATTCTTACGCAGACCCTAAGCGCGATCGAAGCTGAGAAATTCAGGAAAGATCGGATGCTTGTGCTCGACCTTGATCAGGAACCTGCGTGTGTTGAGACGGATCTTTTGATCTGGCCACCGGACCTTGACCATCTGGCCATGGCATGAGGTCACGATCCCGACCAGGTTGGACCCTGGAAGGGTCACCCTCGAGCCCTTGCGAATCTTCTCCACCGGTCCTCCATTCGAGCAACAAGCTCCGCAGTGTCAATTCTAATCTTAACAGTTATGTCCGACAAGGCACTTGTTTTCATGTACTTAACAGTCACTTCACTTCGCCGTCTTGATCAGGGCGTTCGAAACTTATGATGGGTGTAGCTGACCAGGGTGCCCACTACAAGATTCACGGCCAGGGCAGTGGGGCCGATCCACATGAAACTGACGGGATCCGCTCCCTCGACGGTTCTGCCTAAAATGGGCCCGGAATAGGCCACCAGAACCGCTGTAGTGATGCCGGATACGGTTCCGCAGGCGACCCCCAGAGAGGTTGCAAAGGGGACCAGAAACGCAAAGAAGAACAGGGCAAAGAGCGGTGTGTAAAGCAGTGCCGAGGTTTTCTGACTTATCGCCCAGAAATTGCCCGGCACCTGATTAAGGAAAGAACTGCCCAGGACCACCAGGGTTCCGATCCCTAGCGCCAGAGCCTTGGTCAGGCGTGTACGTCCGCTTTCGTCGGCTGGGAGTCTTCCGAAGCGGTCCAGGAAGTCGTGGCTAACGACTGCGGTGATGGAGTTGACTCCTGAGTCAATGCTGGACATGGCGGCGGCGAATATTGCTGCCACCACCAGTCCCGAGATTCCTGGAGGCAGCATGAAAGCGATGAAGAAGGGGAATACCCCATCTGCGTTCTGGTTCGTGCCTATCCCGAGAGGAAGCAGATGGGGCTTGGACTGGAAGAAGTCCAATCAGACCGAAGTCCACGAGCCACAGCGTCGTGATGAGGACTGCTGCCACTATCTGATTGACGAGAAAGGAGCGCCGGGCGGCCCTTAGATCTGCGGTGGCCATGAATCTCTGGATGAAGGTCTGGTCACTGCAGGATGTCGACACCAGCTGAACGACCACATAGATGAGGGAGCCCAGGAGACTCATGCGTACCGAGGGGTCGAAGCTGAACAGAGGCTGGGTGTCCCAATGGGGTTTCCAGGCGGTGGGAAACCAGCCCAGACCACCCTAGTTATAGGTCATCATGGCAATGACGACGCAGGCCCACCCAACATCAAGAGGGCCTGAACGGTGTCTGTGATGACCACAGCCCGGAATCCCCCGAGAGAAGTATAGACAACGGCTACGAGTCCAGTACAAACGGCGATGAGCGGAATCCACGACTCGTCCACGTCCAACATGACGGTCATGGCCTTGGCCGACAGGTAGACGATCAACGCCATCCAGATGAGACGAAGTCCCAGGAACAGAGCGGCCCCCAGGAGACGAATTCCCAGGCCCAGGCGGGCTTCCAGGAATTCATAGGCGCTGGTGACACGCCGACGCATCAACAGGGGCAGAAAAACGTACCCCACGATAACAAAGACAACGGGATAGGCCAGGAGGTTGAGAATCCCGATGGGTCCTCTCTCGATCGCCTCTCCCGGCACGGCCAGATAGGAGGAGGTGCTCAGGAAGGTGGCGAACATGGAGAACCCGATCAAGGTGGGATTCATCTGGCCACTTCCCGTGAAGTACTCTTGGAGAGTGGTCCGAGGCCTGCCATAATAGTAGCCCAATGCCAGGGTCCCTCCGGCATAGAGGGAGATGATGACCTAATCTATGCCGGTCAGTCCGCCTACGGCACTATCCATGAGGGTCCTCCGTAAGGGTTCGTTCGAGAATAAACTTTACATTCTGGCATCTCATCTTCACGCCATCTTCGACCGCTCCTCAATCGAGAAATCCTCAACGTAGGCCTGGCTACGCCTACGGTTTCGCTCAATCGTTCGCGACCAAATCTGGCGCAAAGCTGAGCGCCAACTCTGAAAAGTTTATTCTTGAACGAACCTAAGGGGGAGCCTACATGTTCCGTTCCGTGGGATCGACCCTGCACCCGGGGAGCCGGTGGGCTCTATTCGGGTATTCACGTTTTCTTGCAGTGCACATTGGTGGCTATCAATGTGGCGGACTCGGTAGTAGACTGACCGGAAGATGGAGCGAAAAAGGCACGTTGGTGTCTGGATCCTCGTCCTCACCCTGGGGACAGTGATCGCCCAGGACCAGGATCTCCACCTCAAACACCAATATCATTCGGGCGAGATCTCAATTCCGCCTGCCTCGGAAAGCGAGCCGTTTCTTCGCAAGTTTTCTCCTGCTCTAGCTGTTGCCTACATGGAAGAAGGGGCCACGGCCTGGACTCGGGAGCGCAAGTGTCTATCCTGCCACACCAACGGCACCTACTTGGTAGCACGTCCTTCGTTGACCCGAAGTCTGGGAAGGCCGTCGGAAGAGATCCGGAACTTCGCGGTGCAGCAGCTGAAGGAATTTCGGTCCACTGACCTCGAGAAGCTCAGGTCAGGGATCAGACCGACTCAGGTCGCCTACTTAGCCCAGGGTCTGGCCGAATGGGATGCCCACGTAACGGGTAAGCTCTCGCCCGAAACCGAAGACGCTCTGGGTCTGATGCTCGAGGTCCAAGGGGAAAGCGGTGACTGGGGCAATACCGATGCCTGGCCACCTTTCGAGTCGAGCAACTATCAATCCACCACGGTAGCGGCACTGGCGATGGCAACAGCTCCGGGCTGGTTGGCAGCTCGAGGCCAGGATGGGGCCGTAGAGAAGATGAAACGCTACCTCCAGACAGGTGCGCCCCACGATTACGGACGGCTGCTCCTTCTGTGGGTGTCAACCCGTTGGCCCGGGCTGCTGGAGGGGGAGGTAAAGCAGGCGTTGGTTGAAAACGTACTGGGACATCAGCGAAAGGATGGAGGATGGTCCATCCGGAGCTTCGCTGCTCCCGAAGAGTGGGGAAGGGGTAATCGTGCCGAGAAGCTTCGCTCCGAGGATCAGTTTCAGGATCCTCCCAGTGACGGTCACCAGACCGGGCTCTGTCTCCTTGTCTTGAGGCAGGCTGGGGTTCCGGCGGCTGATCCCAGGCTCCAGCGTGCTGTGAAATGGCTGCTCAGCCACCAGAGAGAATCAGGACGCTGGTGGACCCGCTCTCTCAATACCGACAAGTTTCACTTCATCACCTATAGCGGAACCTGTTATCCGCTTTTGGCCCTGGACACCTGCGGGCTGCTCGCACCCAGGTGAACGATGCGTCTGAACGTCGCACTCCCGGGAAGGTGCGGCGAACGGTTCTGATTTAAAACTTCAATTGGCTCCAGATTCCTGTCGGTTTGAAGCGAATGTTGTCCAGAATAGTCCTGATGATTTCGCTAGGTCTCTGGTCCGCTCCGTGCTCACAGGAAAGCGAAGAGCCTTCCTACGGCGTCGTCGAGACAAGTCAATTTCGGTTGAGCCTACAGGATACCGATTTTTCCATAGCCCGCACCCGGATCTATGAGCTGACAAGCGATCGGCTTTCCATTACCGTCGGTGGACTTCAGCGCGATCAGGATCGCCTTGTTTTCAATCAGGAGATGCTGCGCAGAAGGAGAAAGTCGTCCGTCTGCTGGAATCGATTGATTTCGAAGGACTGAAGGAACGATATTCGAACGACTGCCTGGATGATGGTTCGCAGCTCCTCTTACATTTCAGGAAAAACGCCCTGGAGCGATCCGTTCATCTGAGCAACTATTACCTCGGCGAGGTTGCCAGAATAATAGAGTTCGAAAACTCGATCGCTCCAAAGCACCTGGAAATCTGGCACGACCACTAGCGATTGCTCAAGGCTTTGGAACGCTGCACAAAACGAAGGGCTGATCCCTCCAGGAGATAGAACCCCCTTTTTTGCGTGCGACTGAACCTCCCTCACCGGGTTTGGCTGGACAGAAGCCACCTTTGGGGATAGAGCTCTGGTTGCGAAGAACTGTGCGTCTGTCTTCGCGCAAGCGGAAACCGAAAAGAAGGAGTAGTGACATGATGGTTTCGAAACAGCGTCCCAATGAGTCTCCCAGCACTCTGGTGGCAGCAGAGGAGAGCAAGATTAATTCGAAGAAACCATACCAAGCACCCGAGCTGATTGAATGGGGAACGATTAGGGAGTTGACGGAATCGGAGCCGGGTAGTGACGATGACATAACAACTATGGGCACAGTCTCAACCTAGGAACTGGTCCATCGATAGCGCTTTTAGTCTGTGGCGAACCCGGGATTTAGTTTCGCTAAGGAGCGACGAGTGCGATCTCGCGATTTGTTTTAGAAAGTCGTCTAGTCCCGAAGCCGCTCTGTCGGCAGACCGGGTAACACGCGACTTCAAAGGTCGTGCGTGACGTTGTGCAGAGCAGTCGTGGTGTCTTTGTCCCTCCGCGGTATCGTCTGGCGGCGTCTGCCCCACTCCTGCATGCATCATCGGGAAATGTTGCCGCACTCAACCACTTATTGAATGAATCCTCTCGGCTCGAACGGGAGTTGTTGGGCGAAAGGGGATTCTTCTCCGCGAAGCAAGCCGCGCGCCTTGCCCTCTAAGGTAGGCCGCTATTAGGCCGCTATAGGGTAGATCGTTATAGCTGTTACTCCCTCCCTATAAATCCCACAGCATGGTCTCAGTACGCCGCAGCTCTTGGGATCACAGAGTCGGAGTCATTGCCCAGTCTGGCTCGAGCGGTCTCGAGTAGCCCCCATTGGAGCAGGGGCCCAAAGGCTGTTTTGGTAGCTCATCCTTGCCCTCGGCCGATGTTGATCCTGATCGGCGATTTTGATGAGGCCTGGGAGGCACACGTTCAGGTACACGCACGACACTTAGACCGTGCTTGCCGCCGACTCCGATATGTGAGTTACCGCCGCGCTCAGCAGGACTGCCGAATCCTGGCAAGCCAGTTGCTGGAAAGGTTTAAGGTTTGATGAAGCAGAGCTAAGTAGCCTACATTTTGCTTGTATTCCTAGAGGGGGCATTTCGTACTGGGTTTGCTCTCTTACCTGCTCAACTTGAAACCGGAACAGCTGCAGGTTCCCCATCCCGATAAAGGTCCCTTGGTAATCGTTGACGACTGTTCGCTGACCGGGGCCCGCTTCCACCAGTTCATTGACAAGTGCCAGAACCAGCAGATTGTCTTCGCTCCACTCTACTCCCATCCTGAGCTGAGGGCTGCCATCGAATCGAGAGAGAGCAGAGTTGTCGCCTGCGTAAGCGGGCACGATCTGCATGATTACGGGCCGGAGGAGAAGGGGGACAGCTACTTGGCATGGCAGGAGTTATGGCTTGGCCGACTAGAAGGTTACCGCTATTGGGTAGGTGATTTAGAATTCCTGTGCTCTGCCTGGGCCGAGCCCGATCACCCGGTCTGGAATACGAACACCCAACAAGTGGAGAGGGGCTGGCGAATTGTCCCACCTGAATTGTGCTTGAAGAATGGGTCTCACCACGACTCGGGCGGTTTGATGGTTCCGGTGCAAGCTGAGGCGGCGGGTTCCTTTCCCCCCCGGCTCACGTTTTCTTTTGTGAGTACCAAGGGCTAATCGTGGTCGGGAACTTGGAGACGGGCGAAATGACCGCACTAGCCCCAAAACAAGTAGATGGAAGTGGGTGGTCAGAATGGCGGCTCTTGAACGGAGATTGTTCGATTGTTGTTCTGTTTCCGGGTAGCGGCCAGAGGATGTCCCGCCGACCTCAGTCATCCAGTGCGTTGGAGTGATTTTTCTTTGTACCAGGCCCAACTACGCCGTTGATCGAATTCGAATTCTTTGTTTACAAATGGCTTTCCGTCTGTATAATCGGCATGTTCTCGATTTCCAATGTGAACTTGCTGAACCTTAAATCTGCGTGTTGCTCCAGGGGAGATTTTTATGCATTGCAAGAAACACTTTCTGATTCTGATGGCTGCGATTCTTGTTCTTGTGGTAGGAGGATGTGTGAACCGTCCTCCTAAGATTGCCTGCGTGGCGGATCAGACCACTGTGGTCGAGGGCAATTCCCTCACTTTGAAGGCCACTACTTCAGATCCCGACCGCTTCGGCTTTGGTGGGGATAGCGACAAACTGAAGCTTTCCTGGTCAGCCAGCCAGGGGAAGGTATCCGGAGGCGAGCTGTCCGGAGATGCGAACACTCCGGTTTCGGTTTCTGCGACTTTCGACTCTACCGGGCTGGACCCAGGAATGTATAAGGTCACGGCTGAGGTCGACGATCGTAAGTTGAAGGAGTCTTGTTCCTTCGACATCACAGTCGAGAAGGACAAGAAGGCCCCGACGATAGAGTGCACTCCGAGTTCGGCTTCTGTAACAGAAGGAAAATCGACCACCTTGAGGGCACGGGCGTCAGATGCCAACGGCGACTCCCTGACCTACTCGTGGACGGTTGACGGAAAAAGCGTTACCAACAATTCATCTAGTCTCGAGTTCGGCACCAGTGGCAAATCGGTTGGATCACACAGCGCTCGGGTCAAGGTAACCGATGTGGATGGAATGAGTGCCAAGTGTGAGTTCAAAGTCAGCATCAACAAGCGGCCCAATACCAATCCAAAAGTCAGTCTCAGCCTGGACAAGAATGAAGTCCACGTGGGAGAAACCGTCAAAGCGACGGCCAACGCTGTCGATGCTGAAGGTGATCCTCTGACCTATTCCTGGACTGTTGGAGGCAACAAGCGCTCCGAGACAGGAAGCAGCATCAACGTGAACACCGCTGGCATGAGTGGCGGAGCCCATAGCGTTTCAGTTACCGCAACCGATGACCGAGGCGGCAGCGGCAGCGCAAACGCTTCCTTCAAGGTGCTTGAGAACATCGTTATCCAGGTGGATAAGCGCCTCAATAACGAGGCCAAGGCAAAGCTTGACGAGATTGCCCTCAAGATGCAGCAGAATTCTCAGCTCCGGGCCAAGATCACTGGTCATACCGACGATCGCGGCAGCGAAAAGGGCAACGAGAAGGCAGGCATGAAACGAGCAGGTTTGGCCAAGGACTACCTGGTCAAGCAGCATAGTATAGGCGAGAGCCGGATTCAGACTGGGTCCGCAGGCGAGAGCAAACCCGCCGCCGACAACAAGACGGCCGAAGGCCGCAAGGAAAATCGCCGGGTCGAGATCGAGCTCTCGGTTCCCTAATCAGGCACACGGCTGAGAAGCCATCACACCTGTTTCGGTCTAATGAAAGGCGCCGGCAGTCATTGCCGGCGCCTTTTAGTTTCTCCAGCATTTTGACGGGGTCGAGGCTGGTCCCCTTCAGTCCTACCTCAAATGCTCCCTCTGCGCCAGCTGTTCGGGAGAATAGAGGTTCGCCTTTCCCCGTGTAGTACTTCCAGGAGTTGAGCAATCAGGCGACCAGTGCAACGTTGAAGAGCTGTCGGTAGAAACTAGTGAGGCATGGCCTCAGACCAACAAGCCATGTGTCTATTGTAGGATGGGCACTTCCTTGCCCGTCGAGGATATTGACGGGCAAGAGTGCCCATCCTACAGGTCACTGTTCTGTCAGATGTGATTTCTTAACGCCCAAGGCTTGACTCAAATTCAACGAAGAACTTCAGACAGACTTTCCTAGTTGCCCTGAAAGAAAGATAGAATCACTCTGGACTTGCTCGTTGTCCGTCCACATGATGCTCCGCCCCAGTTAGCGGACCAGTTAATGTCGTCTGCCCAACTGTCAGACCAGTACCCCCCCAGCGGTGCTGCCCCATTCGAGAAAGAAACTTCCGGCTACTGGGGATTTGTGCGTCACTGCGTGGGGAAGAGTTGTCCAGCTCTGTCGGACTTGGCTTCGTAACGCTGGTAGTTCACCCGTTGGCGGCACCTTCGAAGGATAGGAGACGTGCGACGTATTCTTGAAGTTTCAGACGAGACAAGATCCTTGAGTCCAAGGATCCTTTCGGAGCAGGAATGCCCCGACCATGTCAGGAATTGGCTCCAGCCTAGAGGGCCTGTCTACCCGACAAGGCTCTAGACAGTGTGAGCTCGTCTGCGTATTCGAGATCGCTGCCGATAGGGATTCCTAGCGCGATTCGAGTGGTTTTGATGTCGAGGGGCTTGATCAATCGGGAAAGATAAAGCGCTGTCGCCTCGCCTTCAGCGGTGGGATTGGTTGCCACAATCACTTCTTGCACCGTTCCATCCCGCAGTCGATCAAACAAATTCTTGAGTTTCAGATCCTCGGGCCCAATCCCGTTGATCGGAGAAATGGCTCCATGGAGGACGTGGTAAAGGCCACGATAATGTCCCGTTTTCTCGATGGACGGGACATTGAAAGGTTCCTCCACGACGCAGATGAGATGTTTGTCGCGGTTGGGATGGGTACAAATGGGACACGGATCGACCGCACTGATGTTGTTGCAGACCGAACAGAAAATCAGGTCTGTCTTCACCTGCACGATTGCCTCGGCTAGTTGCCTACACTCGACCTCGGCCTGGCGGATCAGGTAAAAGGTCAACCTCTGGGCTGATTTTGGACCGATGCCAGGAAGCTTCTTCAGCTGATTGGCAAGTTCCTGAATTGGATCTCTTGACTGACTCATCCCGATTGCCGGTCAACTCCCGCCGAACAGCCCTCCAGTCAGACCCCCGAATTGGGAGCCCAGTACCTCGTCCACTTTGCGGCCAGCTTCGTTGACCGCCGCCACGATCAGATCCTGTAGCATGTCGACATCTTCCGGGTCCACCGCCTCGGGGTCGATTCGAATGGACTGAAGACGCTTGGATCCATCCAGAACGACGGTCACGACTCCGCCACCGCTGCTAGCCTCGATGCGCTGAGTTTCCATCTCTATTTCGAGTTTCTGCTGAACCCTCTGAGCTTCCTTCATCAGGTTCTTCAGACCCTTCTTACCCATCTGCATATCGGTATTACTCCTCCGGCTTCCTTTCCACGATGACCTTGCCCGGAAATCGTTCGATAAAGGCTTTAACTTTGGGGTCTTCCATCGGGTCTTCCGGCGGAGAATCCTCGGTGCCGGATGCCTCCAGTTGAACCTCGATCTGGAGGCGGGAACCTATAAGCTTATAACACAGGTCTGCCAGCCGAGTTTGGTTCTCTTCTGATTGGACCAGCTGGGCGTGGAATTTTTCCGAGTTAGGGAAAACGATCACCAGTTTTCCCTCTGATGCATTCGTCGCTCGAGCCTGCTGTAATGATACTGAAAGTGGGATGCTCTCTTTCTGAACGGCGGCGATCAACTGCGAATGGAGACTCCCCTCCGAAGCCGGTTTCGATTCTTCGCTGGTCTCTTCGGGAACTGCCTCCTTGGAGGGTTTCTCAAAGAGTTCTTGGATTTTTGCCGAGGGGATTTCCTCGGTCTTAGCCCTGACTGAACCCGACTCCAACCGCTCGATAACCCTCTCGAGCGTAGGCAGTCTGGCCAACTCAATCAGCTTCATGAAGGTCATTTCCAGATGCAGGTATGGATTGGCGTGCCAGCGGAGCTCATTCTGGGTCTGGCTCAAGACGTCATAGAACCGTATCAAGTCTGGCTCGGTGAGTTCCTTTGCCTGTTTCAGCAAGATCTCCCGATCGGTGTCAGGCAACTGCAGCAAATGGTCGTCCCAGCCAGCGACTTTGCACACCAGTAGATTCCTGATGTAGCGAATCATCCTTCGACACAGATTCTGGGGATCTACACCGGCGTTGATGGGTTCCTGAAATCGCTGTAACAGGGCCTTCATATCTCGCCTCAGTAGGATGTCGATCATAGCGCTGATCAGTTCATCGTCGACGACCCCTAGGAGCGCGCGTACATCATCATCCAGAACCTTCGTCCCGCTCATTGCAGTGATCTGGTCCAGGAGGGACTGAGCATCGCGCATGCTTCCTTCTGCTGCGGACACGACTGCTCGCAAGGAGTAATCGCTGATCTCGAGTTCTTCTTTCCGACAAATCTTCTGGAGCAGTTCCAGGATTGCAGTAAACGGAATCGGCTTGAAGTTAAATTCCTGACATCGAGATGTAATCGTCACCGGGATCCTGTGCCGTTCAGTGGTCGCCAGAATAAACTTTACGTGCTCTGGGGGTTCTTCCAGAATCTTCAGCAGCGCGTTGAAGGCTGCGTTTGAGAGCATATGGACTTCGTCGATGATGAAGATCTTAAAGCGATCCCTGGCGGTTGCGTAGCGGGCGTTCTCTCGTAGGTCACGGATATTATCAACCCCAGTGTTTGAGGCCGCATCGATTTCCTGGACATCCAAGCTGTTGGCGGCAGAGATCTCCTGGCAGGAAACACAGTTGGAGCAAGGATTCGCAGTGGACCCTGTTTCGCAGTTCAGGGCTTTGGCAAGAACGCGGGCGGTTGTGGTCTTGCCTACGCCCCGAACTCCTGAGAAAAGGAAGGCGTGGGCAATCCTGCCACTCCTGATGGCATTCTGCAGGGTTAGAGACACGGTCTCTTGCCCTATGATCTCTTCGAAATTCTGCGGACGCCACTTTCGGGCCAGGACCTGATAACTCATCTTCAGTTGACCGGAATTCAGACGGGATCAGAAGAAGGAAATACCACTTCCTCTGCATCGCTACCACACTATCAGGGCCGCTTAGTAACGAAGGGAGAGGTATCCTGTTTCGACAGCGCTCCCGCTCGATCCTACTATACCACCGCGTTGGTTTGGCGGCGACAAAGCGGAGGCAACGCTTGACTTCGTCGCAGGAGGTTGGCTGTAATGGTGGCTGGAGGAGTACCGAAGTGGACGTACCGGGCCCGACTCGAAATCGGGTTGTCCGGTGATGAGCCGGGCACGTGGGTTCGAATCCCACCTCCTCCGCCACTCTCTTTGCTTCAGATCTGGATTCCCTGTTGTCTCTGAGTTGCCTAAGCGTAGAGCGCAAACTCAATCCGTAACACGACAAAGATGATAGCCGGATATGTGGACAAAAAACTCAAAGGGAATTCAGTGAGACCCATGAAAAGGGCGATGAGGAGATGAAACAGAGCGCCTCCGGCGAGGACGAGCAAGCACCATGGATAACCGAGTAACAGAACGAGGGGAAACGTGGATTCCGCGATCAGGGTGGCCCAGGTCACAACCCTAGCCAACTCGGGATGATGCCGTAGATACTGACAGAGTGTCTCGGATCGCCAGAGCGAATGGCGCGCGATGAATCTTAGAGCTTCCCCGGATCGCCATTGGGTGCTTCGCCACTTAGCCCAACCATTGCTGGCGTATGCTAGACAGCCCTGGAGTGCAATGAACCACAGGCAGGCCTCGGTGACAATGGGATCGCGCGGAAGAATATGACCCAGGGCTAAAGCTCCCCACACGATGTGTGAGATGACGTCGCTGGCATCTGAGGAACGATTGCGGATGCCGAGAATCACTTGAATCAGAAAGACACACCAGATTGTCGAGGTTCGCACTGAGAGCACTCCGAAGAGAGTCACGAGAATTAGAACGGCCACCGTGCGCACCCCGTGAAGGATCCATACTCCCCGATAGCCCATCAATCGATTCAAGTGGCCCGAGCGGATTACCCGGGACCGGCCGGCCTTCAGGACGTCCTAGCTCCACGCACCTTCATTTCGAAAGTGTTGCCGCAACACGACACTATGGAGGGAGTTGAGAAGGGTAGCCAAACCTAGAAGGGTACATACCAGGCGGATAGCGGACTCTGGGTCGGTGAAGTGCTCTACCACGGTCTGAACTCTGACTCGAAGATCGTTGCGAAGCCGCTGTTGGACTCGTGCAGGCTTCGCTGCGAAACCCAAAACTGTCGAGCTTTCGATTCAGGCGATCGCGGCTGAACTCGTACGAAGTTCCATATCCCCTGACAAGCGCCACTGTCTTGGGCGAATGCGGACTCCTCTCTGTCAGATGTTTGCCCGATTCTGACGCAGCACTTCCATAGGAAGTTGCCCAGGCTGGTGCGCGGACTCCACAAGTAAGAAATCAGCGTTCGAGGTGGTAGAACGGAAACAGCAGCCAAGTTGTCACAGTCGCGTCTGAGAGTCAGTCTCGATATTGAAGCCGAAAGTCATAAGAGGGTGGCCCAAAGAAGAGTCTCCAATGCGGGATTGGGAACAGCAAGGTAAACCAGTCTAAAATCCTTGGGAGTGGAGGCTCCAATGGGCGCAATAGAGTTGCGAGAAACCAGAACCCGAATATTCCGAGGATCGCAATCTTGATCATGCTTCAGGGTGGCTGGATTCAGGTCGAAAGTCACGCTCACGGCTACCCAACCCTGGGTCTGCCATCGTCAGTCTAACTCACTCGGCGGCGCATTCTCTAAAGTCTCTTTACCCGGTGGGTGACAGGAGTCCACGCAGCAAGCCCTTTATGTAGCCGGTGGCATAAGCCCGCCCGCGGTGGGCCCAGAGGGTGTCGTTGATCATCTGGGGCACATGATCGTCTATGATGAGACCGTCGAATCCCACGTCGACCAGGAGCTTCATTGCCCGGCCCACGTCCACATCGCCTTCGTCAATGAAGGTTTCGGTAATGTGGGGCACTGCTCCCCGCACGTTGCGGAAGTGCACATAGGCGATCTTGCCCTTCTGGCCGAAGTATTGCATGGCCTCGAACATCATCTCCAGGCCCATCTCCGCCCAGGTACCCATACAGAAGTCGAGCTTGTGGTTGGGAGCTGGGGCGATCTCTTCCATCGCCCTCTTAAAGCCCTCAAAGTTGCGGAAGATCCTCGAGACTCCCCCCAAGGACTCGACGGGTGGATCGTCCGGATGCAATGCAAGGGTCACTCCCCACTCCTGGGCTATCGGGAGAACGGATCGAATAAAGTACTCGTAGTTTCCCCAGAGTTCACTTTCCGTGTACTCCCGTCCAAAGCTCATGGGGGCACTCTTGGCCAGGGTGTGGTCATAGACGGTGGTCGTGGCCCCACCCCGCGTCGGCTCATTCTTGGACGTGCGCCAGACACTGTTGGCCATCCAGTGATAGCCCAGGATCGGGATCCCTGCCCGTCCCAGGTTTCGGATCGTCTCCTGGTAGTTCTCGATCTCTTCGTCTCTACCTGACAGGCCCAGAATACATTTTTGATAGAAGCCGAGGGGGACGTTTTCGATAGCCTCTAGCCGCAGTCCGTAGGACTCGATACGGGTTCTCAGTTGGAGCAACTCCAGGTAGTCCCAGCGGGGCGGCAGATCCTCTGCTGCTGGATTCTGCAAGAAGCTAGAACCTATTGGGCTGGAGCCAAACGGAGTCTGTCCGGTGAGCGCCGGTGTATTCATGATGACTCCACTGCAGCCCATCTGGGCCACAAATGTGAGGGTTTCGTCACTGGCTTCCCGGATGCTGCCCGCCGCCACTCGAATCCTGTTTGCCTTCATCGTGTATCTCCTGTTGAGCGGTCTAGAGACCCGTGCCGAAACAACTTCACATTTTGGCATCGCGTCTTTAGCCTATCTTCGGCTACTCCTCAATCGCGGAATCTTCAACATAGGCCTCCTGAAAATGCTGGGGTTGAACGAAGGCGTCTAGCTCATCCAGACGTTGAGAACCTCATCTTGGGCACAATGGTGCCTTCGTTCTCACCTCGATCAGGTTTCTAAAGCGACCCTCAGCTCGCGTCGCCAGGTCGTCGTAGGTGCCATTTTCTACCAACTGTCCGCACTCTAGGACCAGAATCTGATCTGCAATCCGAACCGTCGAAAGGCGATGGGCGATTATAACGATGGTCAGGCTGCCCTGAAGTTGCTTGACTGCATCCTGGATTCTGCTCTGGTTTTGGGCATCGAGTTCGTCGTCGCTTCGCGAACTCGCCCCGTCGCGCTCGCCACAAACGTTACCGTATTTATGAAACGGTGTACTAAGCATACGGCCCTAGCCCGAATAATTCATAAGTTTTCTACAGCGGCGGCGCCATCATCCGCCCTGGCTGCGTTTTGCTCGGTCGGCCTCCTCGACGTACTGCACAAGTACGACTGCGGAGGTCTCGGTCGCAGGCCTTGCCAGGACGGCTCCGTCACCGCCTCGCTACGAAAACTTATGAATTATTCGGGCTAGAGGAAATGCTATGCTATAAGGATAACGAGGTTGCGGAGAGGTGTCCGAGTGGCTTAAGGAGCACGCTTGGAAAGCGTGTGTATGGGTAACTGTACCGCGGGTTCGAATCCCGCCCTCTCCGCCAAACATCCGAGAAATCGACATTCGATATAGCGCATGAAGAAACTCGCAGGTACGGCCTTAGACCTGCGGCTAAAAAGAGCCTTCTGGAGCCTCTATGGCAGCGGCAATAGCGTGGCCGAACCCTCTTTTCTAAAAAGAGATGTCTCTCCGATAGGACACTACTTCGAAGCCCGATTTCCCGAGTTCGTCCCGGATCTCTGCCTCAGTAAAGTAGTGTCGATCCAGTGTATCCCCTATTTAGACACTTTCTCTGCCAAGAACTCGTTGGGAGACGGTTCCGATTGCCGCTATTACCTTGAACTTTTGACAATCTGAGTCTCGCTGGAAAAAAGATAGAAGCATCGGCGATTGGACAGGTACCTTACTTGCATTTCGGTCAGAAAGGCGATTCGTTCTGCACTACCCTGAATCTGTGAGTAGGAACCCCAGCCGAGGATGAGCCCCTCATAACGTTCACCGGACGCTGGACACTGGTCTCTCGCGACTAGCTGCACCTGGGACGTGAATCCTGCCTCTGCTAGAAGCGTGTTGGCACAGTTTTCCAGAGCGGAATGGCACTCGAAGCCACCTACCTCGAATCCTAGCTTACACAGCGCTAGCATCTCCCTGCCTCCCCCGGCTGAGGAGACCAACAGTCGTCGACAATCCCTGAAGTAGCAACTGACCGCTTTTCTCTCCCATTCCCATAGGCCACAATGGTTGTACCTCGACGAAGCAAAAGGGCTTTCGCCATCGTAGGAACGTTGGTTTATCAGTCCCCGCGTTGTCCTATCCAAAAGGCCTAGCCAAACGCCATCGAACAGCGCATCCATCAAATCTATTGCCTGACTGAATCTGTGATGCGCCCAAGATAATGAAGAGGCATCGTCGGTTCGTCATCCTTGCCAAGCATCGTCTCTCCCATCCTGCCTTGATCCTCGCCTCGCAAGCCCCATCTGCAAACATCATCCTATCTGCAAATGGTCAGGTCTGGGAAATGAAGGTGTCTCCCAGCCCGCATTTCTCATCGCCAGTCTACTACGGCGCCGCAATCATCCGCCCTGGCTGTGTTTCGCTCGGTCGGCCTCATCGACGTAATGTCAAAG
>CAUZIZ010000054.1:0-33115 GCA_963579905.1 Acidobacteria bacterium UBA6911
ATCTCGCAGTAGCCATTGATGACGGTAAGAAGATTGTTGAAATCATGGGCGATTCCTCCCGCCAACTTAGCAATTGCTTCCATCTTCTGAGCTTGGCGGAGCTGCCCGTAGCTCTTCTCCAGGGCTGCCTCCGCTCGTTTACGTTCGAGTTCGGCACCGGCGCGCGAAGCGAAAAAACGAAGGATGGAGTGGGCGAAAGTCGCCTCTTCCATAGGTTCGTCGTGCATCACGCCCAGGTGTCCCAGAGGCTTGCCGGCCTCGTCGAAAAGAGGAATGGCGAGATAGCTTTCGATACCCAACTCTTGCAGCAGAGTATCCTTTGGGAAAAGCTTCTGGACGCGTTCAGGGATGTGGATCATCTTCTTGGCAACCACCTCGGCACACGGGGTGTCCTGGGTGTCATATTCGATGTTGTCACTGAAGTCCCTTCCGTTCCACAGGGCAAGCGTCCTTACTCGGTCCTCCCGACCGTCGCAAAGCTCAGTGACAAAGGCGAAGTGGACACGCAGTGCAGCTGCCAGCTGTCGCACCAAGGATCGAATGAAGTCTTGACCGAATCTGTGGGACGTTCCTGCGACCACGAGTCGGAGTGCATCTTCGATCTGTTTTCGTTCGGCGATGTCCCGGGAGAAGTTGACGAGTCCCTTCCCCGTGACCTTTTCGCCTGTGCTGACTCAAGGGCGGCGATCTGCCGACGCAGCTCTCGCAACTCGTCCAGGAGCTCCAGTCTTGTCTTTTCTTGGTCCTTCATTTCACTTGGGCCGTACCCCTTGACCTGCGTTGGTTTCTTCAGGTCGGTCCGAGTTGCAGGAACCGGATCTTCATCGAGCTCGATTCAAACAGAATCACGTGGGAATCCACACTTGGCTTGAAGGGAAGTCCAGCGGATGGACTTCCCTTCAAGCCCTCCCATTTCCCAAGTAGTAGGACGTCGAGAAGCGTATAATCGCTAGTATGAATCCCGAGATGAGTCTTGAAAAGACCCTTCCTCACAGCGCCGAAGCCGAGCGAGCCGTCCTGGGTGCGATTCTACTGGACAACGACATCTTCGACCAGGCAACCGAAATGCTGAAGTCGGATGATTTCTACGTCGAAGGTCACCGCACGATTTACTCCATTATGCTCGCGCTGGCCACCGGTTCCAAAGCTATAGATTCGTTGACGTTAAGGGAGGAACTCCAGAGGGGTGGTTCACTGGAGGCAGTAGGAGGTGTTGTCTACATTGCCTCGCTCCTGGACGGAGTCCCTCGCGTTGCCAATGTGGAGCACTACGCCAACATCATCAGGGAAAAGTCTTTGCTGCGGAGGCTGGTCCATTCGGCAAACGAGATACTGATCCGAAGCTTTTCCGATGAAGAGGATCCCGGCCATCTGTTGGAAGCGGCGGAGAAGGCAATCTTCGAAATCGGACAGGAGAAGGTCCGGGGAGGCTTCGTCGAGCTGCCAGAAATCCTGGCCGCCACCTACAAGCATATTGAAGCCATTCATGAGCGTAAGGAGCTCGTGACCGGTTTGCCTACCGGTTTCACGGAACTGGACCAGTTGCTGTCGGGGCTTCAGCCTTCCGATCTGATTATCATTGCCGCTCGTCCTGGGCTGGGTAAGACCAGCCTGGCACTGAACATTGCGCAACACCTCGCGGTCCGAGAGAAAAAGGTAATGGGTATTTTCAGCCTCGAAATGTCGGCGCACCAGTTGGGGATGCGACTTCTTTGCTCGGAGGCTCGAGTGGATGGCCATAAGATGCGCTCCGGCTATCTTTCCAAGGAAGATTGGAAGGCATTGGCCCAAGCCACTAGTCGTCTTTCCCAGGTTCAGATGTTCATCGATGATACCCCTGGCGTCACAATTCTGGAAATGCGTTCCAAGGCCAGGAGACTGAAGGCGCAGCACGGCCTGGATCTGCTGATTGTGGACTACCTTCAGCTCATGTCCGGCACATCCGGCGGTCGTCGGGCCGAGAACCGGCAGCAGGAAATCTCCGTCATCAGTCGGTCCCTCAAGGGGTTGGCCAAGGAACTCGACCTTCCCTTGATTGCGTTATCGCAGCTGAGCCGAGCTCCGGAGCAGAGACGTGGAGATCACAAACCTCAGCTTTCCGATCTCAGGGAATCCGGGTCGATTGAACAAGATGCAGATGTGGTGCTCTTCATCTATCGACAGGATCTATACAAGAGAGAAGAAGATCTGGAGGAGGAGGACAGTTATGCCCAGATCATCATCGGGAAGCAACGCAACGGCCCCACCGGTACCGTGAAGCTGGCCTTCGTCGATCAGTGGACCCGGTTTGAGAATCCCCCTTTGTAGGGAATCGCTAAGGGTCTGCGCAAAAATAACTTGGCATTCTGGCATCTCATCTTCACACCATCTTCGGCCGCTCCTCAATCGCGAAATCCTCAACGTAGACCCAGCTACGCCTGCGGTTTCGCTCAATCGTTCGCGGCCAAATCTGGTGCAAATCTGAGCGCCAATTCTACCAAGTTATTCTTGCGCAGACCCTAAAAGGGTGCGCTGGCCTCGTTCCCGTCCGAGAGAAGAAGCTGCCCCGAGAGCTTTCGTCCCGACTTCTTGCTTCTTAGGTAGAAGAACCCTTCGACACTCTCTCCGGCTGGAATCGTATGGGGTTGGATCTCGTATTCCTCCAGAAGAGCCCTCACCTTTTGGGCTGCTCCGACGACTACGACTCCTGGCTGGGAGTCCCTCCCCAGGTCAACTGAGCGCTCAGTCCCACGGGTGCCACGGCTGTAGCGAGGGTCCTGAGGGGATCTCCCCTGCGAGTAGATCCCTCCCTGGGTGCTCAGCTGGCCTGTTCGATGGTACTTCATGATCTTGGGCGTGATATCGGTTGACCGTGCTCGCTTGATCCGCTTTTTCTTATGGTTATTGGCTTCCATCACTTCTGGATCAATGTGGAAGCTGGCGGACGAATCGTTGCGAACGACGACGCCGAGAATAGCGAAACCCTCCTGAAGGACCTGAAAAGGAAAGCCCCGCGGAAGGTCTTTCTTACGAAGGGAGGTGACCTCGACAAAGACACCACTGGTCAACTCAATTTCAGCGGCCCGGACAACTCTTGGAAAAGGAAGGCCAAGCACTAAGACTGCCGTCAGTACGAAAGCACTTGGGAAAACGAGTTGAGTCAGTTTCAAAATCAAGATCTAACTCCACCACTCATAGAACGCGGATAAGTTCAGTTTAACAGAATCTCAAGAAGACAGATGACGGTCTGTCGAGGTGTTCCGGTCGCAATTTTGGGGCTTGGAAACCCTGGGATCGGGGAGTTGCTTGCTTAAGCAGACACCCCTTCGCGCTACAATGTGAACGTGGCTTCACCCTCGCTCAAGGCACTGTATGTTTGCCAATCCTGCGGCTTGAGGAGTCCCAAATGGCTGGGCCGGTGTCCGGGTTGTGGGGAGTGGGACGCCCTCTCAGAAGAGCGATCCCAGAGCCGACCGACCGCGGTGGCGGGCGCTCCTTTGCACGCTTATCCTGAGATTGACAAGGACGACTTCAGTCGCATCCCCAGCCTCAATTCAGAGTTCGACCGAGTGCTTGGCGGCGGCATGGTTCCCGGATCCCTCATTCTGCTGGGCGGTGAACCCGGAATCGGCAAGTCCACCCTGCTACTGCAAGTTGCCGAGAATCTGTCGCAGCAGAGCCTGCCAGTTCTCTACGTGGCTGGTGAGGAATCAGCCCAGCAGATCAGACTGCGCGGAGATCGGCTTGGAATCAAGGGAACCCATCTCTACCTGGTGGCGGAGACCTGCCTGGAGCGGGTGCTGGAGCAGAAGGAGATCCTGAAGCCAGCGGCGCTGATCATCGATTCCATTCAAACTCTCTACAGCCAGAACCTGGAGTCGATCCCGGGCAGTATCGGGCAGATTCGCGAGTGTGCCTCGAAGTTACTGACGTTTGCCAAGAGCTCGGGTGTCCCGGTCTTGCTGATTGGGCACATTACCAAGGATGGGGCCCTGGCCGGTCCCAAAGCTCTCGAGCACATCGTAGACGTGGTGCTCTATTTCGAAGGGGAGCGACACCGGAACGAGAAGATCGTGCGAACCGTCAAGAACCGGTTCGGGCCGGCCAACGAGCTCGGAATATTCGAAATGTCGGGGCGAGGCCTTCTCTGTGTCGACAATCCCTCTCAACTATTCTTGTCCGAACGTGCGGAGCAGGTCTCGGGGTCCGCGGTCACCTGTGCCATGGAGGGCTCCCGGCCTGTCCTGGTCGAGATCCAGGCGTTGGTCAGTCAGAGTCACTTCAGCTCCGCCCGCCGTGTCACCAATGGAGTGGACTCGAGCCGGGTGTCGCTGCTGTTGGCCATGTTGGAGAAGCGTCTTGGCCTGCATCTCCTGGGAAGTGACGTTTACGTGAACGTCGCCGGAGGACTCTCCCTGACAGAACCAGGGGTGGACCTGGCGATTCTTGCTGCCATAATGTCCAGTTTCCGAGATCGTCCACTTCCCGGGAATACCGTGGTTTTTGGCGAAGTAGGGCTGGCGGGAGAGATCAGGGCGGTTGGTTTCCCCTATAGCCGCGTCAAGGAAGCTTTCAATCTGGGCTTTGAAACGGCGATCCTGCCCAAGAAAAATCTTCCTCTAAACGAGTCCCTGGAAAGCTTTTCACTGGTTGGAGTTTCTTCAGTCGGGGAATGCCTCGGGCATCTGGACGGAGCAGCGACAAGAGCCGGAATCAACGACGGCGAGGATAGGTGAGGCGGCTTTGATCGGACTTATCCTGGCGGCCGCCGGCGCCGGCAGCCGCTTCGGTGGGGACATTCCCAAGCAGTTCAGCAGCATGAGTGGTAAACCCCTCTACTTACATGCGTTGGAGCCATTTGTGGAATTCTTAGACGAAGCCGTAATGGTAGTCTCCGAGGCGTGGAAAGATAGGGTTGAGGAGCAGATCCAATTGCTTCCCTACCGGGGGAAACTGCTGTTGCAGACCGGGGGGCCGGAGCGTCAGGACTCAGTGTACCGAGGGCTGAGCCGGCTCTCGGATTCGATCCAGATCGTATTGGTCCACGATGCTGCTCGACCGTTTGTTTCTCAGGGCCTGATCGCCCGTGTCGTGGAGCAGACACGGCAGGGCGGCGCCTGTGTGCCCGCATTGCCGCCCCGTGATACGGTCAAGGAGGTTGATTTCCTGAAGGTGCTCAGGACCCTGGATCGTCGTCGCCTGAGATTGGCTCAGACACCGCAGGGATTCGAGATTAACCTCCTGAGGCGAGCCCTGGAGCAGGCTCAGAAGGAAGACTTTTACGGTACCGACGAGGCTTCCCTGGTAGAGCGCTTGGGTGCTCCGGTTTACGTGGTTGCTGGGGAGCCGGAGAACATCAAAGTGACCTGGAAGGAAGATCTGTGAATCGGACAGGTTGGGCGTGGGCGTAGAGAGCACTTTCCGGATTGGTCTGGGTTACGACTTCCACGCCTTCGAAGAAGGTAGGGAACTCGTGCTGGGAGGCGTGCGGATACCGTATGATCGTGGCCTGATCGGTCATTCAGATGCGGACGCCCTTACCCATGCTGTGGCGGACGCCTTGTTAGGAGCCGCGGGTCTCAAGGACATCGGAACCTATTTTCCTGATAGTGATCCACAATACCGGGGCATCAGTAGCTTGCTGCTTCTGGAAAAGGTCTGCCGGCTGATTCGGGGAAAGAACTATCGGGTCGGCAATATCGACGCCACTATCCTTGCCGAGGCACCGAAGATTCAGCCCCACGTAGAAGCCATCAAGGTGAGTCTGGGACGGGTCCTTTACTTGAAGCCGGAGCAGATTGGTTTGAAGGCGACTACCATGGAGGGTCGAGGACCCGTGGGTCGAGGAGAAGGGTTGGCTGTGCATGCGGTTGCCCTATTGATGAGAGATGGATAGGAGCCTGATGAGTTCGCAAGCCGAGACCGCTCTGACCGTAGCAAAAAGGGCGGCGCTTCAAGCTGGAAGCCTTCTGCTGGATTTCCTGAAGACGGATTTTCAGGTATCCAAGAAGGGACCGACCAACTTGGTGACGGAGATCGATTTGCGGGCAGAGGCCATGATCATCGAGCTCATCGAGCGCCACTTCCCAGATCATTCTGTCTTGTCGGAAGAGCGAGACGAAAAGGTGGGGACTGCGGCCTACCGTTGGATCATTGATCCTATCGATGGAACCACCAATTACGCCCACGGCTATCCCTGTTTTTGTGTCTCGATCGCCCAGGAGATCGAAGGCCTTGTGCAGCTTGGCGTCGTCTATGATCCCATCGCTAATGAGCTTTTCTGGGCCGAGCGCAACCAGGGAGCGCATCTGAACGATGGGCCGATCAGGGTCTCTGAGGTGGGAGAGCCCATTGAGAGTCTTGTTGCCACGGGTTTCCCGTACGATCCCGAAGAGAGAGACCGTAACCTCGAACTGTTCGCACGAGTGACGAGGAATGTCCGAGGCGTAAGGCGCGACGGATCAGCCGCTCTCGACCTCTGTTACGTCGCTTGCGGCCGTTTCGATGGGTTTTGGGAGATCAGCCTGAACCCCTGGGACGTGGCAGCAGGACAGCTGATCATCGAAGAGGCGGGCGGCAGGGTGACAAGATTCGATCAATCCCCCTGCGGGATCGAGGGCAGTGAGGTGCTCGCGAGTAACGGCAAGATGCACGGTGCTCTCTCGGAGCTGCTCAGCTGAAACTTCGGAAGTCGAAGGTACAAGATACAAGATACAAGATACAAACAAGCTCCAAATCACAAGCATCAAGTTCCAAATGATCGCCCATCATCACGTTCGGAGATCCGACAGAGCCGCGAACGACTTGAGCCGTTAGCAACATGAGGCCAAGTTCCGAGGAAAGAGCTGGACAACAGCACGATATCGCCTATCCTCGACCAAAGTTTCGTTCTCGAATTGGCAGCACCTCCGAGTGACACATGCCTAAGCCCTGACGCACCACGAGCCAAAACCGTCGGCAACCCAGCCCGCACCCACCCCGACCACCGCCGCACGTACTCGCCAAGCCGGGAGGAGTCCAATGGCTCCCCAGGCCCTTGCTCATGAAGCCGGAGATCTCACGATCGCCGTGATACTTGGAGAAGGGCAGGCTAGGAACCTAGGGAGCGCTCGTCCAGATGGTCAGATTATCGAGACTCTTGGCGGGGCGGCGGGGCAGCAGGAGGCTCAGGAAATACCCGACGACAATCAGAAAAAGATAAGGGAGGACCCCGACCCAAAACTCATTTGGTAGACGGCCAGCGAGGTAGGGAAAACTTTCCTCACCCCATTCTGTGGTCAAAAAGACCCAAACTGCAACCAGGAATACCGTGCCTACAGTGGCAATCAAAGCGGCCCGGCTATCGACACGGGCAGTCATGAATCCCAAGACAAAGAGACTCAACAGATCCGCGCTCACTACCGGGTAGACCACGGTCTGGATGTCCATCAGAGTCTCGGTTCGCATGAAGTGAATCACCAACGCCACGCCGATCAGGATCAGGGGAAACAGTAGCGAGAACCAGCGCCCCACCCGAAGATAGTATTTTTCGCCTCGCGCGGAGGGTCGGAAGCGGCGGTAGAAATCGGTCGTCACGGTCGCGGCAGAGGCGTTGATACTGGAGTCGAGCGTCAACATGGCGGCAGCCAGAAGGCCCGCGATCACGAAGGCCAGCCACACCCGCGGGCACCTGCGTGAGAATGAAGTACGGAAAGACCACTTCGGGTTCTGCGTTGTTCAGTGCCGGAGTGGAGAAGTTCTTATAGAAGACGTAGAGTGCCGTTCCAATGAAGCTGAAATAAAGCCAGACCGGAATGGTCAGGGCTGTCCCTAGGAGGAATCCTCGGCGCGCCTCCTTGTCGGTCTTTATGGCTAGATAGCGCTGTACCATGGTCTGGTCGGTGCATACGAGTTGAAGGAACTGAAACTGGTAGACGAGAATGATGACCCACACGGTCTTTTCATCCAGATTCAGGCCGGTACTGCCAACCGATAGTTTGCCGTCCGCATAGGCCTCGGTGAAGATCTGGCTGAATCCACCGGGCAGATGCTGCAGGATGATCGGCATACAGATGAGTCCTCCGGCGATGAGAGCCAGTCCCTGAAGAACATCGGTGTATATTACGGCCTGCAGCCCTCCCGCGATGGTGTAGACAGCCACCAGAATCCCGAGGACGCAGGTGACATAGGGTAGATCCACACCGCTCATCCGTTGAAAGGGGAGGCTTACGGCATAGAGAATGATCCCGATTCGAAACATGTGATAAAAGAGAAACGCCGCCGCGCCGTAGACTCTGGCCCAGGTTCCGAAACGCCTTTCCAGGTATTCGTAAGCCGAGCGGACATGTCCGCTCGGCGAAAAAAGGGCATGAAGACGAAATACGCAACGGCTGCGGGAACGAAATAGAGAGCGAGTTCCGGCATAAACCGCCAGTCGTCGTTAAAGGTAGAACTCGGGAGTGCCAGAAAGGTCATTGAGCTGATGATGGTTGCCATCATGGAGAAGGCGACTACCCATCCCGGCATGCTACGGTTGGCAAGAAAATAAGCGTCTGAGGAACGCGTCCTGCGCGCGCAGTAAACCCCGATGGCGACCATGACTCCTACACTGAGAGCGATGACCACCAGATCCTGCCAGCGTGCCAGATGTCCCTCGGACATCTAGAATGATCTCCTGAAGTAAATAAGAGGTTGCTTTCCGGAGGCCAGTCGATCTGAGAGAGGGCAGTAGTAGACCTCAATAAACTTTTTCACATCAACAATCAGATCTCTCACTATCTTTCTTTCCTGTCTTACCCGCAATTCCGAAATTAGATCATTTAGAGAGAACAATTTCCCGGGAGAGAAAATCTTGACAAGGCGAAGACTAACGAAAATGCTTGCAGGACCGGATACTGGGTGGCCACAACATGTCTGCAATGTCGGCGCCGAGACGATATCAGAGATGAAGAAGGTCGTCTGGCCTGACCTTTACGACTACACGACGGCCGACCATGCCGATGGTTGGGACCGGCTGAACGTCTTGGCTGAGGTCGACGTCTACTTCGATAAGCCGGACCTCGACGCGTACCTCAAGCGCTGCAAAGGCGCCGGGGTAATAGTGTCCAATTGGCTGGAGCTCCCTGAGGAGGTCCTAGACCAACTGCGCGGTCTGGAGCTGATCTGCGTCCTCGGCGTGGGAGCCGTCAGCCGGATAGACCTCCGGCACGCCAAGAACCTGGGGATCACAGTGTGCAACACCCCCCACTTCGGCGATTCGACGGTAGCCGAGCACGCCCTGGGCCTGATGCTCTCCCTCTGCCGCGGAGTCGTCAAGACCGACAGGAGACTTCGGGAGAATAAGTGGGAGCTGGTCGAGGGTAAGGATCTGCGGGGGAGCACACTGGGGATCGTTGGCATCGGTGGGATCGGCAGCGAGCTCGCGGCCAAGGACAACGCCCTTGGAATGAACGTCCTGGTCCACACCAATCGCCCCTCGCCGGAGAGGCGAAGGAGCACGGCGTACGATTCGTGGAACTGAACGAGCTAATGTCCACCTCGGACTTCGTGCAGCTGGCCCTCAACTTGACCGACGAGACCAAGGGACTCATCGGGAGGCGCGAGCTGGAGCTGATGAAATCCGACGCCTACCTCATCTATGTCTCCAGGGCCCAGATAGTGGACCAGACGGCCCTGCTGGACGCCCTCAGAAACGACCGGATCGCGGGCTACGCCACCGACGTGTTCGAGGAGGAGCCAGCGTACAACCATCCCCTTATGGAGCTGGACAACGTCGTGGAGACCCCGCACGTGGCGTGGAACACGCCCGGAGCTGCGAAACGCATTCTCGATATCGTCGTCAGCAACGTCTCATCCTTCCTGGAGGGGAACCCCAAAAACGTCGTCGAGGTCTGACCCGGCTTGGACAAGCGGAGACTGGCCATCGCTGAGCTGGGATGCCGCCCCTATTCCTTCGTGATCGTCCCTTCTTCGGCGTACCATCTGTCCTGATCGGCTTGAGCAAACTCTCCTGTCTCCGCCGCCCGGATCAATACGCGCTCCTCCTGGCTCTTTCGAACCCGGCGCTCCAGATCAACGGGATCCCAATGGGATAGCAATCGCTGACGAAGATCCTCGCGAATATTGGCGTACTCCGGATCTTGCCCGAGATCGCTAAACTCTCCTAGATCCTCCTGCAGATCATACAGTTCCGGCGGATCGCCCAGGCTGTAGTTTAGCTTGTACCGCCCCCGACGCAGCATTGCCATGGGTCGAGCCACGCCGTGAGCCAAGTACTCAGAGAAAGCTTCATCCTTCCAATCGGTTTCCTCTCCGCGGGCCAGATTGAGCAGACTATCGCCATCGATTGGCGAAGGACAGGGAGCGCCCGTCACCTCGATCATCGTCGCCACCAGGTCGACCAAAGAAACCACCTCGGCAATCCTGCGACCGTGGGGAAGCACCCCCGGCCAGGAGATGATCATGGGAATCCGGGATGACTGCTCGTAGAAGTTGGACTTGCGCCACATCCCGTGCTCACCCGCCATCTCGCCGTGGTCACTCACGTAAATCACAATCGTATTTTCGCGCTGGGCGGTCTCCTCCAATGCTTCGATCAGCCGCCCAATCTTGTCATCGAGATAGGAGATCAAACCATAGTAGCCGGCTCGGGCGCGGCGGGTCTGATACTCCGGGAAGTCGATCATACCGAACATCCTCCGCATCCTTTGATAGACCGGATGCAAATTCTCCAGATGCCCGGAAGGAATGTTGGGCAAATCGATCGTATCCAAAGGATAGAGGTCCCAGTATTTCTGAGGAACTACCAGAGGAAAGTGGGGCGCGATGAAGGAGGCGTTGAGCACCGATGGCTGCTTTTTCCTGGCCGGGTCGCGAAGGTAGGTCAAGGCAGCCTCTTCAGCCTCGTCGTCGACTTCGATTTCAAGAGTTGTTCCCGGCTCCGCATGGCTTATCCCCGGCCAGGGATTCGGTGCAGTGCGGGTCCCATTGGACCAGGGAAAGACCGGGTGATAATGCTCGCCATGGATATCCCGGGTCAGCTGCTCCCGGAAACCGTGTAATTTGTCCGGCCCGACGAAGTGTTGTTTGCCGGAGAGAACCACATCGTAGTCGACGGCCCGCATCATATGAGCCCACGTCACTCGATCCGACCCCAGAGGCGAAGTGTTGTCCCAGGTCTCAATCTCGTGAATGTAGCGCCCCGTCATGAATGACATGCGAGACGGCGCACATAGAGGTGAATTGCAGTAGGCATTCTCCAAGAGGACCCCCTCCGACGCCAAACGATCCAGGTGCGGTGTTTGAAGCAGCGAGTGTCCGTACGCTCCACTGAACATCGGAGCGTGTTCATCCGACATGATCACGAGTAAGTTCGGCCGATCCTGTTCCGCCATCACTCTCTCCTTCCGTCAGGTTGCATCTCCGCCTGGATGGAATTACTCACTTCAGCGCCACCAGCCCGGCCGCTTGAATATCCCTTTTCCATAGAGGGCTTCTGGCCCCCTCCAGTTCCCCCTTCATACGTTGGCCTGACGAGCCTTGTCGACTGGGGAATGCAGCTGTAGAATGGACGGATTCTTTATAACACCAAGGCACAACGACTCGGAATGGGGAAGAGATTCCGGGCATAGGGAGCTAGTGGGATTTTCCTCGCCGCAACCCTGGCTAGCCTACTGGTGGGAACCAGGGGGGCGGAGGAAACCTTCAACCAGCTGGCGGGGGAGTATGCCGCCGCCGTTCGCTCGCTCCTGGAGCAGAATTGTCTGGGCTGCCATTCCACTGAGAAGAGGATGGGAGAGCTCGACCTGGAGCGGTTTTCCACCCTCCGGCAGGTGCGGGGCGATTTACCCACCTGGCAGAAAGTCCTGGAGATGCTCTCCAGTGAGCAGATGCCGCCCGAAGTGGCCCCCCAGCCTAGCGAGGAGGCTCGAAGCGAGGCCGTCCGGTGGGTCCGGCGTCTTCTGGATGCCGTTGCTCTGGCCCGTGCCGGGGACCCGGGACGAGTCCTGCTTCGCCGGCTCAGCAATGCCGAATACAACTACTCCGTACGGGACCTGACTGGAGTCGATCTGGAGCACTTTGGAGATTCGGACCAGCGGCTCTCGGAGGTCTAAGTGCGCTCGCCTCTGGCAACCAGGATGGCCGCTGTTGTCCTGGGTGCAGCCTGCCTGCTCACACTTCTCGCCGCCGCTAGCAGGGACGGCCGGACGGCTGAGGCCGGACAGCTGGGTCTGGAGCGGGGCCACCGGCTTCTACTCCTTCTGGAATCCTCCCGGGACATGTCAGAAGAGATTCGCAGGGGGGACTTCTCGCATGCCAATCTGAGAGGCGCCCGCATCGCCGGTGAGGATCTCCTATCCCGGATGGAGGGAAAGACCTTCTCCCAGGTTTACCAGAGCAGGGAGTACCTCGAGGGAGAGGGTCTCTTTTCCGCCGTCCTGCGAGGGGTAAGGCTTTACGGGGCCGATCTGACGGGAGCCGATCTCCACCGGGTCGACCTCAGTCGAGCGGTGCTCGAGCAAGCCGTCCTGCTGGGGAGCGATCTTCGCGGAGCCGTCCTCAACGAGGCAGATCTGCAGAGAGCGGACCTGGAAGGGGCAGATCTGCGCAAAGCCGGCTTGTTTCGGGCGAATCTTTCGGGTGCTTGCCTTCGCAGGGCTCGACTCGAGGGCGCCCGACTCAGGGAGTCTTCGCTGCGGGGAGCCGACCTCCGGGGTGCACGAGTGCGAGGGGCGGATCTTCAAGGAGCGGACCTGGAGGGTGCCATCGTGGATGCCGGTGATTGGATCGTGTCCTCGGGTGCGTGCCTGGATCTGGGACGATGGAGTCTGGTTCGGACTGCTCCGGACGCCTCATCCTGGACTGTTTCTGTGTCCCTCGGGGAGGGTAGAGAGCCCGTGGTCTGCGAGAACTCGATCGGTGTGGATCTTAAGCCGTGCTGTACTAGAGCCCCTTGGTCGACGAAAAGCTCACAGACTGATCAAGTTGGCGGCGAAACTTCCCTTGCCTGCCGTCTCGAACGGAATTGGTCGAGCTGTAGACGAGCGTGTACTGGATCCGGAGATCGTCCAGATGGGCAAAGCGTTTTGATGCTTGGGAGTTAGGACCTGTTTGTATCTTGTTTCTTGTTTCTTAAAAATTTCTTTCTGTCAGATCCTGGCGCTAGAATCAAAATCGATATGCGAGTAGCTGTCGGCAGCACCCGAGAACCGGAGATCGCCGCAGTCAAAGAGGCGTGGGAGTTGCTGTCCGGCAGGCTTCAACCCGATTCCGACGAGAGAGCCGAGTTTCTCTGTTACGACGTTTCAAGGGATGAAACAGGCACTCCCTTTTCTGCTGCCGAACTCATGATGTCGGCCCAGACCCGTGTGGAAAATCTAACCCTTCAGCTCAAACGAGAGCGAGGCGAAGCGGATTTCTACATCGGGTTGGTAGGAGGATTCAACGTCGTCGGTTCAGCAGGTCCCCGCAGGCAGGTCTTTCTCGAGAGTTGGGCCTATGTCTCGGACGGGCACAAGGGACATTTTGGACACGGAGGGGGCATGCCCATTCCTGCCCGACTTGCCGACCCCGTGATCGACCGGGGAATAGAGCTCGAGATCGTAATTGACCGTTTCACTCACAGCAAGGGCATCGAACGGAGACAAGATCTCCGAGAAATCCTGACCGACGATATCCTGACCGGAAAACAGTCCTTTGTCACTGCTTTGATCCTTGCCTTCGCCCCTTTTTACAATCCCCTGTCCTACGGATCCTAGCCCGCACGAAACGGCAACGAAGACGATTTTGTCTTTGCTGGTGTGGTAGTTTGCCTGTTCACTAGGATTTCGTACTCGGAAAAGGGAGGAAAGAAGGGGGACTATGCAGAATCTACGTATCGGAATCATCGGGGCGGGCGGGGCAGCGACCAATCGGCATCTTCCCGCCCTCAAGAAGATTTCTGGAGTAGAGACCTCGGTCATCTGGTCGCGCGATCCGGATAAAGCTACCGCTGTGGCAGCACAGTTCGGGATTCCCGCGACGGCGGACTCCTGGCAGGAAATCACGAACTCGTCTGAGTTGGATGCAGTCATCATTGCGACGCCTCCCGTTCTACATTTGTCCGCGACCCTGAGGGCCCTGGATGCCGGAAAGCATGTGCTTTGCCAGGCTCGGATGGCCAGGAACCTCGGGGAGGCGCAGCAGATGCTCTCCGCTGCCCGGAAATCAGACCTGGTCACGGCCCTCTACCCGCCCCGTCCCGGCCTCAAAGGGGACCGGGTGATGCAGCGGCTGCTTCACGAGGAGCAGTTTGTGGGTAGGGTCCATGAGGTCCGCGTTAACGGGATGGCGTGGTTTGGCGAAGGATGGGATGCCTTCATCTGGGACTCGGATGTGGTGGGCGTGAACATGCTCACTTTGGGGATGTGGAACGAGGTGGTGAACCGCTGGCTGGGTCCATCGGTCGAAGTGGCGGCCCTTACCACCATCCGCCAGCCAAAGCGGCAGACGAAGACGGGAGACTCGGTCGAGGCAGGTGTCCCGGACTCGGTAGTTGTCGCAGCCCGGCTGAAGTGTGGCGCCAGCGCCAGCTATCATTTTTCGGGTCATGTCGCCTGCCCTCCGAAGCAGGCGATCGAGATTTACGGTTCGAGCGGGACTCTGTTCTACGATCTCTTCGCAGATGAGATCCGAGGTGCCTCCTTGAGCAATCCCGAACTCACTTCCATACCGATTCCCCCCGAAGAGGAGTGCTTCCAGGATACCGATGCCCGCTTCATCCGAGGTATTCGGGAGGGAACCCCTGTTCTGCCGGACTTCGAAGAGGGAATCCGGTACATGGAGTTCTGTGAAGCAGTCGCTCTTTCGGCAAAAACCGGAAGCGCCTTTTCCCTGCCTCCGCAACCGCGTATGGACTCCTGGAGCCACTTTTCCTAGTTTTTTATTTCCTTGAGCCGGGGTACGTTCTTGTTTAGCATTGATAGATTGTGGCGATTACGGAGGATGGCCCGATGAAAGTGAGCCCAGAAGCGCAAGATCTGCACCGGCGGTCGATGGTAATCGACGGTTTGAATGTCAGCCGCTGGGGTGATGAAGACGTCTATCGTCACCTGTGGAAGGGCGGATTCACGGCGATCAATGCCACCGTTGCTGTCTGGGAAGGGGCTCGAGGGACCCTGCGAAATATCAGCTCCTTCTACCGGGATTTCGAAACGCACAGTCGCTATATACGACCCGTAACCTCAATTGCCGACATCCATACCGCTAAGCGCGAGAACCGGGTAGGAATCATCTTCGGTTTCCAGAACTCCTCCCCCATCGAGGACGATCTGGATCTGGTAGAGATTTTCTACCGCCTTGGTGTCCGAGTCATCCAGATAACCTACAATGATCTGAATTTTGTGGGTGCCGGCTGCTATGAACGGCAGGACGTGGGTCTGAGCCAGTTTGGTGTCGATCTGATCAAGGAGATGAATCGTTTGGGCATGATCGTCGATCTTTCCCACGTGGGATACCGTACCACCATGGATGCCATCGAAGTCTCGGAGCAACCGGTCTGGTTCAGTCACACCAATCCCAGGACGCAGCAGGATCACCCACGGAACAAGACCGACGAGCAGGTCAAGGCACTGGTGGCCAGGGGTGGGCTCGTGGGCTCCAATATCTTCCCGGATTTCCTGAAGAGAGGGTACGACTCGACCATCGAGGATTTCCTGGATGCCATCGAGTATTGGGTGGATCTGGCTGGGATCGATCACGTCTCGATCGGACTGGACTTCACCGAGAATCACTCCGAGGGGTGGTTCCATTGGCTGATGGCGGGCAAACTCAAAAACTCTACCGTCTATCCCATACCGTTTCCTGTCCATCTGCCAGAGGGGATCACTCGTTCCGACGAAGCCCCCAACATTACGGCAGGCCTGTTGGACCGAGGTTATTCGGAAGGGGACGTTCAAAAGATTCTCGGGCTGAATGTGCTGGATCTTCTGGAGAAGGTCTGGCGAGAGTAAACTAATCTTGTATCTTGAAAATCTTGGAGAGGACCCATGAAGATTGCTGAGTTATCCCGGCCGAAATCGGCTGAGATCCTTGAACGGAATAAGAAGTACATTCCCGGAGGTGTGGTTTCGACGGCGCGGAAGGCAGACCCGGAGATCGTCTTTGCCAAAGCCGAAGGAGCCTATATGTGGGATGTCGACGGTAACCGATACATCGATTACCACGCCGCTTTCGCGCCCTACGTCCTGGGCCACAACGATGCCTATGTCAATCAGGCGGTGGAAAAGGTAATCAAGGACAAGGTGAGCCTCTTCGGGAGCGGAACCAATCAGCTTGAGGGACAACTCGCGGAGCTATTGTGCACGCATGTCCCAGCCATCGAGAGTGTCCAACTCTGCAACGCCGGATCAGAGGGGACTCGGGGAGCGATCCGGCTTGCTCGGGCGGCCACCGAGCGGGACCACGTGATCGTCATGCAGGGTGGATTCAACGGTTCCGATAACGACGTAGGCTGCAATGTCCTGACGCCACTTGATCAGATTGGCCCTCGGGTTTCCCCTGGCGAATATAGATATGTCGCTCTGGGGCCTGGTGCCCCCGTTTCTCACCAACAGCTCATACACATCGTCAACTTTAACGATCTTGACTCGGTTCGCTACGTCTGCGACCGCTATCCGGTGGCTGCCCTGATCACCGAACCGATTCTCCAGAACATTGGGATTCTCAAGCCCCAGCCCGGGTATCTCGCTGGCTTGCGCGAGCTGGCAGACGAGAAGGGTTTCGTTCTGATTTTCGACGAGGTCAAGACCGGCTTTCGCTATTCCGTAGGTGGATATAGTCAAATCAGCGGGGTCAAGCCCGACCTGGTGGTCTTCGCGAAGGCGATTGCCAATGGTTATCCGATGTCGGCCCTCGGGGGCAAGCTGGAGTTGATGGATCGCTATGCGGATCCGGATCCGTCCAAGCGTCCACTCCTTGCTGGGACTTACAACGGACACCCGCTATCGGTCGCCGCCGCCATCGCCACCATAGAGCGCTTGCTAGAGGATGACGGGAGAGTCTACAAGCACCTCGAGAGGCTGGGGCAAAAGGCGCAGCAGGGCATCGAGTCAATCCTCCAGGTCCACGGCATCACTGGGACGGTTGCCAGGCAAGGATCAGCCCTCTGCCTGTATTTCATGGATCACGAGCCCGTCGATTGGCACGATCTGGCCTCGAATCACGACTTCGGAAAGGATCTAGATATGCGCCGTGAGATCGTCGAACGAGGGGCCTACTTCTTTCCCGTAGCGACGAAGCAAATTTCAATTTCTGCGGCCCACACGGAAGAGGACATCGAGTTTACCTTGGAGTGCCTCGATCGTACTCTCGCTTCTCAGTAGTGAAGCAGTGAAGCAGTGAGCAGTGAGCAGTGAGCAGCGAGTAGTGAAGTAGGGTCTGAGTTTCTTGAATCGGTAAGAACGCTCACTAGCCACTTTACTACTCCACTACTCCACTACTCACGATCCTCACAACGACTGGCTCCGAAGCATAATCAACCGATTCGTCCTTCGCCCCACTCCTCCGCCTCCGGGCTGCCTCGCTCTTGATTCGCCCCAACGCGATCATGGGAAAGCTGAGGTTCTTCAACCAGGGATCCGCGGTGAGGGTGATCGTTCGGCGGGTTTCGCCGCGAGAGATAACGATCCCGGAAGATCCCGAGTTCTCCACGTAGATGCCGGCTGGCCTGTTCTGGAAAACGAACGGGACATCTTCCAGGAAGTCTCCGCGGCGCTCAATCTGAACCTCGAGTTGGACGCTTTCTCCCGGACGGATTGTGAGCTGTCCTGGTCTGACCGTGGGCCGGATCAGGGCGGCCGGAGTCGCAGTTACCAAGGGCAGCCCTTCTCTGGGGTCACTAGCGGTCCGAAGTACCTCTGTCCCCCCGATGTGAGCGTGACCGATTACGCTCAAGGGCTGCGGTCTCCGAGTGATCGGTGCCTTGTTGTCCGCAGTCAGAACTATCGTCGTTACGAACTCGTCCACCCGGATGGTTCCAGTGGTGGAGCGAAGGCCTGGAGGCAGCCCCCGCACTTCGACTCGGATGGGGTCGTCGAAGCCATCGATGCGAGCAGCCGAGACGGTAAGCGGCACGCTGCCTCCCCGTGGCACGTTCGGGTTTCGGGCGCCTGTGGTCCTGCCATCCACGTACAGAATGAATCCATCGTCCAGGAACAGGCGATAGTCGGGACTGGCAGGACGAATCGTGAGACGGTAGGGATAGCGCCTCCCTCCCAGGTTCTGAAGGTCACTCAGGGAAACCAGATAGTCACCTTCTCTGGGGGCGGTGAAGAGCAGATAGGAGTCCTTGCCGTAGGGAGGTCCTCCGTCGTCGTTTCGGAAGGGGAGGGAGAAGGACGGAAAGGGACCGGGTGTAACTTCGGTTCCCGCCGGCAGGATGCGGACCTTGTGGGTGCTGCCGTTACGGGGATGGATCTGAGGTGTTGTTCCAAGCCAGCTCAGTCTTTGTCCCAGAATTCCTTGAGCCACCGAAAAATGGTCGATTCGGCGCATGGCCCTTTCCAGTCGCACCAGCTCCCGTCCCCCCAGCAGCACGAAGTCGAGGGGATAGAAGCGGGTATTCCGAGTAGATTCAAACCTGCCCAGCGGTAGGTTCCGCGAACCAAGGCCGAGGTCGTGGGTGTCCTCTGACAGAGCCTGGAGCACAGCCCGTGGGACCGGATTTCCAAGATGGTCGAGGATCTCGATGCTGGAATCAAGAAAGGAACTCAGCCTCCGGGCTGTCACCTCGAAGGCCAGCACTTGGCCCTGATGGGCACGGAAACGAAATAGATCCCGGTCACCGGGGGATCCGACTAGACCGTTGACAGTTGTGGGGACTTCTATCTTTTGGCCCGTGGTAATCTCATCGTTGGGTTCTTGCTCCAGCAGCTCTGGGAACGTCCCGACGGACGTTTTCAGAGTGTTGATGGTTGGTCCGAAAGCGGTTTGGATTCTGAGGGGTAGGACGCCGTTCTCATCTGCTTCGAGATGTCCGTCCAACTGGGCTTCGGTGGCCCCGTCCAGGTTGTGGCCTTTGACCCGAACTCTGGTGACGGTGCCCCTCTGTGTTCCCAGGGGAAAGACCTGGGTCAGATAGGGGAGTCGTCCAAGTGTCAGGCGATAGCCGAAAAGCTTTCCCCCTCTATCGGCCCGATCGGCGATGCGGAGGTAGTATTCTCCAGACACCTTGAATCGATAGGCGAAAAACGAGTCCGAGGTCCCCGGCTGTGAATTGTCGTTCCGTACTAGTTCCCGGCCGTGCTCGTCGTTAAGTGTGAGGACGGAGTCCAACCTCGAACCCAGCCTGTCTGCGGTTACCTCGAAGATCAGCTCCTTACCGGCCGGGACCTGGAAGCGAAAATAGTCGGCCGCCCCCGATTTGGCCAAGGACCCGTCCACCGTCGCAGGCAAGGGGATCGCCTGAGCCTCGAGCAGCGAGTTGTTGGGCTCGGTCTCGTCGACTTGCCGCAGCCGTCCGATCGCGAATGGGACCCAGTTGCTGGTTCCGTGAGGTGTCCTCAAACGAAAACCATGGATCCCAGGCTCGACCTGTGCCCCAACTTCAAGCTCGACTCGAACCAGCTGCCGGGGCGTCCTGTAGGGCTTGTTTGGAGTTTCCTGAACCTCGAGAATTCGCGCCTTCACACTCTGCTGACTGAAAAGGAGCTTGGACGTGTCTTCCAGGTTGATCCCCTCGACGGTGATCACACGGGAAGTGCCCCGTTCGGAGCCGATCGGGTGGACGAGATAGACGAAGGGAGCGGGCGAGAACTCGCTCGCTGCTGTTGCCAGACTTCCTAACCCAAGGCAGCTCAAGGTCAGGCAGCCCAGCTTCCTGGTCAGTCGCCCCCTTAGCCGCTTGAGATAGAGAATGTGATCGTCCTTTTCACGCATTTCGATGGCAGGAAGGCTAACGACTATCACTGATACCATTCGAGAAGGAAACTTCAATACCCTGCAGTGGCACGGGCATCCCTGCCCGTGATGGCCGACCCGTCGGGCCACAGGCTCCATCCTCACGGCCTGGAAGGCCGCGCCACTGCTGGAAGACCTGAAACCCAAGGGAAGTTTCACTTCGAAGCACGATCATCCACCGCCCTGGCCTCAGTGATTGAATAAAAATTCCTTGCTCATCAAAACGCCAGTGAAGAAATCCTCCAAGATTTCCCGCCGTAGTCGCGTGGAGTCAGGATGGACTCGAACACCTTCTTGAGCTCTTGTTATGGCCGTCAGGATGCGATCCAACTCCTCGTCTTCGGGGCCTCGGCTGAGGGCCATCCAAAAAATCTCGCTTACGATTTTCCGATCCGGAAGTCCCCTTTTCAGGAGTCTCGCAAGCGCACCCTTGGGATTGCGGAGTTTCCGATGTAGGGCCTCGCTGTTGATCAGGTGAAGAGCCTGACTGACCGTTACGTCCTTGACTCGCTCGGCATCACTATTGATGGTGCGCTTCGGCCGGCCGAAGACGGACAGGAAATAGGACCTGACTTGGCTGTCAGGAAGTTGAAGCGAGCGGGTGTTCGGAGGATATCCTGGGAACTCCGTAGACGTGCCTGTCACTTGTGAGATGATGTCGAGGATTACCTCGGCGGGCAGGCGGCGCAAGACGAAGCGAGAATAGTATTTTTTGTCCGGAAGATCCTCCTGCCGTCCCCGAGAGCTGGATTGATATGCGGCAGAATTCATGATGATACGAATCAACTCCTTCACATCGAAGTGGGCGCGCACAAAGTCGGCGGCGAGCATCTTGAGCAGTGCTTCGTTGGAGGCAGGATTCGTATCCCTGAGGTCGTCTACTGGATCCACCAGTCCCCTTCCCATGAAGTGGTACCAGATCCTGTTGACCATGGACCGGGCGAAATAGGGATTTTCTCCAGATGTGAGCCATTCGGCGAAGCCTTGGCGGCGATCTCGACCGGATGCCGACGCAGCCATCCTGGCTCCCAAGGGCCGTGGCGGCAGCGGGGCCCCCAACCGAGGATGAGTCACGTCGCCGGTGCTAGCTCGGAACAGGATTGTCTGTCCGGCGTCGCCGCTCTTTCGGCCGACCCTCGAGAAATAGTTGGAGAGAGAGTAGTAGTCGTCTTGGGTCCAGCGGTCGAGGGGGTGGTCATGGCATCGGGCACAGGCGATCGCCAGGCCCATAAAGGTCAAGGTGACGTTTTCGGCAACCTTGGTAGCCTCGTCGTGAAGGACATAGTAGTTGGCCGCTCCGTTTTCGAGGTTGCTTCCCAGAGCCGTGACCAACTGGCGCACCAACTGATCCCAGGGACGGTTCTCTGCGACCGCGCCACGGATCCAGTTGTAGAAAGCGCGGGTTGCTGGAGGCGACAACCTGGAGCTGGAGACCAGGAGCAGATCGGACCACTTGTACGCCCAGAAGTCCACGAAATCCGATCGAGCCAGCAAGGAATCGATTAACTTTTCTCGCTTATCAGGAGAGGTGTCAGCGGTGAAGGATTTTGTTTCCTTTACGCTGGGTAGTAGACCGATGGCGTCCAGGTAGGCCCTGCGGACGAAGTGGGAGTCGCCAGCCGCCGCCGGCGGCAGCAGTCCCAACTCCTGTAACTTTCCCAGGACCAGGTTATCGATGCTGCCATGGCGTGGCGCCTCGAGATAGGGGCTTGGATCAGTCACCTGGCGAAAGGGCACGGTAATCCTGCTGGAGGAGACCCGGTTCAGATACCAAACGGAGACCGCTGCCTCGCCTTCGGCTTCGGCTTTGACCTTCCCCAGCGGGCCAACCTGGATCGTCCCAGCGTCGCTGCTGCTGTACTTGACCCAACGGGTGACATCTTTTCGACGTGGCCGTCAGAAAAAAAGGCTTGTACCAGGAGCTGATGCTCACCTCCGCGTCCAAGCGTCACGTGAGGGGGCAAGATCTCCAGCCTTTCGACCCGGGGGTCGCTCCTATCCGGGGGCGGCCCCCCGGCTGCAATCCACTCTGATAGGATCTGGTATTCCTCAGAGTCAACAGCGATCCGTTTGCCTCCTCCGTGAGGAAGCGTCAGAGTGGGTTTCAACAGCAGCAAACTATGGGCAGGCGCCAGCGGCAGTACTCGACGGCCGAGTGCCTCATGCATCAGAGTTTCGTGATCCGCCTCGGGAGCATAACCTCGCAGACTCAATTTGAAGTGATTCTGGCCTGTTGCCGAGCCGTGGCACGGACCGGAGTTACATCCAGCCTTGGTTATGACAGACAGAACATGGTTGCGGAAGCTCCAGGAGAAGACCTTACCCCCTTCTCTAACCTCAATCTCTGCACTCGCTTCCCGGCCACCGAGAAGCTTCGCCGTCACGATTGCGCGCCCGTCTGAGTTGGCGACGACCCTTCCCCGGGTGTCGACGCTCGCTACTTCTGGTTGAGAGGAAGTGAAACCTGCTCGCGCTGTCAGTTCTCCTATCGATCCTCGTCGTTCCGTCCGCTCGATGACGATCAACTGTTGGGAGGAGTGGGGTCCGGACAAGCTGACTGGTTGGCGGAAGCACTCGCAACTCGGGTGGATCTTCGGCTGCGACCAGGATACTGGCCAGGACAAGTGTCAGAATCATCCGCCAAACAGTTCCGAGATGGGCTCAACGCCGATATCGACGATAGGCACCGGACGATTCTGCGGGCCCAAGAGTTCGGTGTGCAGATTGATCCCCAAGGCTTGGTAGATGGTCGCCAGCACTTCTTGTGGTCCCACCGGCCGGTCTCTAGGCTCGGCCGCAGTTTGATCGGAGGATTCCACCACCTGGCCGCCTACGACTCCTCCGCCAGCAAACAAGATGGTCGCACAGAAAGGCCAATGATCGCGGCCACCAGCGGGATTGATCTTGGGTGTACGGCCGAACTCACCCATCGCGACCACCAGCGTCTGGTCCAGGAGGCCCCGATTACTGAGATCTTCAATCAAGGAGGTGAAGCCATTGTCGAACATCGGGCCCAGGCTGTCCAAGGCCGAGATTGGGCTAAAGGGTGAGGACCCGTGGATGTCCCAGGTGCTCGCCCCACCGAAGTCATCGAACATGTTGATCGTGACGAAGCGGACGCTTCGTTCCACCAATCGTCTAGCCAACAAGCAACTCTGGCCGAATCGATTTCGGCCATAGCGGTCCCGCAGCTTCTCCGGCTCTTGATGGATATCGAAAGCCTCCCGCGCCTCTGACGAAGAGACGATGCGGTAGGCCTGGCTGAAACTCGAGCTCATGAGTTTGGTGTCGGGGTTGCCCTGCTCGAACCTCTGAAACGAGGAATCGACTGGCTTGCGGAAATTGTCTGCCCGCTGCACTCGCGTTGCTGAGATGTATTCGGGAGGCACCAGATCGCGAACCCGGAAATCGGGAGTCGAGGGGTCGGAATCGATGAGGAAAGGATCGTTGGTCTTTCCCAGAAAGCCTGCAGATTGACCCATCCGTGATCGCAGGGCGACCGGGAGCATGATATGGGAAGGCAGATCAGATCGAGAGCCGATCAGAGACTGAGCGGCACAGCCCATATTGGGATGGCTGATCCCGGGCGAGAAGGGCCTTCCCGTCAGGACGACGTGATGGGCCAAAGGGTGCGCGTTGATCTGATGGTGGAAGGATCGAACCAAGGCATATTTATCGGCCTGCTTTGCCATTCGGGGAAACAGCTCGGAGATCCGAATACCGGAGACGTTGGTAGGAATAGGCTTATAGGGTCCACGTATCTCTGCCGGAGCGTCGGGCTTCAGATCCCAGGTATCAATCTGTGAGGGCCCGCCGACCAGGAAGAGAAAAATGCAGTTGATGTCCTTCTCTGAGCGGACCGTTCCTCGGGCCTTGAGCGAAATGAGGTCCGAAAGCGTTAATCCAAAGGAAGGCAAGGGAGCCCGCATGAAGGAAATCGCGGCGGCTCGAGCCGTCGCAGAAGGGAACCGACTGAGGGCCGTCCAACCGGAGCATTCTTGGAGTCCTTTTCTGCGCCTTGGCCACCGATCGTAACATCGGAGTAGGGATCCGTCAACGAAGGCAGCCTTTGTTCCGGGGTGGTCTTGTGGTTTGGATTACTCTAGAATCTTGGCCTGATGATCGACCCAGACCAGACTATCGCAATGCCAGCAGCGCCTTGAACGGCCGCGGCTGACAGCTGTCCGGCCAGATTCCAAGGTGAGGATTTGGATGCCCCAAGAAGTGAGGTTGGTTGCCCCCGGACGAGTTGAGCTGAACTCTTACCAGGATCGCCCGCCTGGCCCTCGTGAGGTCAAGGTACGGTTGCACTATTCCGCTATCAGCCATGGTACGGAGATGTCCCACTATCGGGGACACGCGATCTGGCATCACAAACAGGTCGATCCGGATGGTTTCGTGACGGAAGGACAGTCGATGTCCTACCCCTTCACCTATGGCTACGAGGACGTGGCAGAGATTGTGGCAATCGGCGATGAGGTCACTGGGTTTGAGATCGGTCAGGTGGTGGGTTGCTGTGCCAATCATCGAGAGACCGCCCTTTTCAGCATCGACGGGATGAATCGGTCTACCGATACCTACTTTCTGCCCCTTCCCGAACCACATGACGGCAGTTACGAAAGGTACGTATTCGTAGCTTTGGGAACGGTGGCACTGGACGGAGTTCTGCTGGCCCCCGTTCGACTGGGTGAGAGTGCCGTGGTAGTGGGACAGGGAGTTGTGGGCCTACTGACTCTGCAGCTGTGCAAGCTCTCTGGAGCGGATCCGGTCATCGCAGTTGACCTGATGGACAGCCGACTCCAGGTCTCTCGGGAACTGGGGGCTGACCATGTCCTCAATCCCAAGAATGGCGACGTCGGTCAAGAGGTCAAGAACATCCTAGGCGGGACCGGAGCCGATATCTGTTTTGATGCGTCCGGAAAGAGCGGAGGGATCAATCTGGCTCTGCACTGCGGGACTCCCTTCCCCAGGGTGGTCGCCTTGGGGATGTACGACGGACCCGCCGAGGATCTTCTCCTGGGGGAGGACTTTTGCCGAAGCGCCGGCCAGATCCTTCACTCGCGCAGCGGAGGCTATCGGCTGGCGCCCGAGTTTCCAACAGCGGAGGGGCTCTGCCATCGGAAGTGGGACTTCGTCCGCGTCAACAAGACCATCATCAGTCTGCTCCACCGTGGGAAATTGCAGGTGGACGATCTGATCAGTCACCGCTTCCCCTTGGAAAAGGCTCCCGAGGCGTACGACTTGATTGATCGGCATCCGGAGAAGGTCACGAAGGTGATCTTCGATCTCCGTTTCAAGATTGATTAGCCGTCGCCGAACAAGGTCAGTCCCGCCCCCAGAAAGCACTGGGCTCATTCGAGAAAGAAACTTTGGGTTGTCTCGAACCACGAACATCGATAGCACTCTGTCCGTTGTAGGATGGGCACTCCTGCCCGTCGATGAAAGTGACGGGCAAGAGTGCCCATCCTACGAAGATCACGGTTCTGTCAACTGTCGACTCTTGCACGACCTCCTAGCCGATGAAGTTTCAGGTCAGTCCCACCCCCGCTACGCTGCCCCATTCGAGAAAGAAACTTCCGGCTACTGGGGATTTGTACGTCACTGCGTGGGGAAGAGTTGTCCGGCTCTCTCCTCGGAACCTGGGCGCATCTTGCTAACGGCTCAAGTCGTTCGCGGCTCTGTCGGACTGGGCTTCGTAACTCTGGTAGTTCACCCGTTGGCGGCACCTTCGGAGGACAGGAGACGTGCGACGTTCAGACGTTTCGACGTGAGACGTATTCTTGAAGTTTCAGCTTAGGTCAGAGTAGAGAGGGCGGGGCGATTACCGCCAGGGTTCCCTCGAAGCCAATAGATCTCAATCGGGACTTGAGTGGGTGAAGGATTCGGGTGAGGCGGCCAGGGCGGCGCGTTTGAAGGAGGCCGGCAGGTCTTGTTCATTGAGCAGTTGTCCGTCCTGTAGAAATTCGTGAATCTCGCCGTAGTGTTTGGTCTCGGTGGCTGCGGTGCGCCGCATGATGTGCCAGGGGTGGAGGTCTGCCGGCTCGGAGATGCCCATTGCACCCAGGAATTCGCTGGTCGACTTGATCATTTCGCTGTGGTACCTGGCAACGCGCTGGCTTTTGTCGGAGACCACCAAGCCGGCCACCAGCTCGGGCCGCTGAGTGGTGACGCCCACGGGGCAGTGGTTGGAGTTGCACTTGAGGGCCTGGATGCAGCCGACGGCCATCATCATGGCCCGGGCGGAGTTGCAGGCATCCGCGCCGAGGGCCAGGTGCTTGATCAGGTGGAAGGCAGAGGTGATCTTGCCGCTGGAGAGAACACGGATGCGGTCCCGGATCGAATAGCCGACGAGGCTATTGTGGACGAAGATGAGGCTCTCCATCAAAGGTGCGCCCAGGTGGTTGGTGAACTCTAGGGGTGCGGCCCCGGTGCCGCCCTCGCCGCCATCTACGGTGATAAAGTCTGGAGTAATGCCGGTCTGGACCATGGCCTTGGTAATGGCGAGGAATTCCCGGCGCTTGCCCACGCAGAGCTTGAAGCCGATGGGTTTCCCCCCTGAAAGGTCGCGTAGTCTAACAACGAATTCCAGCAGTTCGATGGGGGTGCTGAACGCGGTGTGGGCGGACGGAGAAAGGACGTCCTGTCCTAGGGGCACGTTGCGGATTTCGGCGATTTCGGGAGTGAGCTTGGCGGCAGGCAAGATGCCGCCGTGGCCGGGCTTGGCGCCCTGGGAGAGCTTGATTTCGACCATTTTGACATTGGGGACGGAGACGCGTTCTTTGAAGGTCTCCGGACAGAAGTCGCCTTCGGGGGTGCGGCAGCCGAAGTAGGCAGTGCCGATCTGCCAGGTGAGGTCGCCGCCGTTTTCAAGATGATAGGGGCTGATGCCGCCCTCGCCGGTGTTGTGGACGAAGCCGTCCATTTTGGCTCCCAGGTTCAGGGCGCGAACCGCGTTCTTGCTCAAAGAGCCATAACTCATGGCGGAGATGTTCAAGATGCTGGCGGAGTAAGGCTGCGTGCAGTCCGGGCCGCCGATGGTGATGCGCAGATCCAGAGGGTCCAGGTGTAGGGGCCGGAGGGAGTGGTTGACCCATTCGTAGCCGACTTCGTAGATGTCATGCTTGGTACCGAAGGGGACGGTGTCGAGCACACCCTTGGCGCGCTGGTAGACGGCGGAACGCTGTTCGCGGCTGAAGGGGACGCCGTTGGTGTCGGACTCGATGAAGTACTGAGCGATTTCAGGACGGATGGCCTCGAAAAGGTAGCGGAAGTGGCCGGCGACGGGGAAATTGCGCAGCACGGCGTGGCTTTTCTGGACCATGTCATAGAACCCGATCAGGATGATAGGGCCGACGATGACAAGGGACCAGAGCACGGTAGGGAAGACGGTGGAGACGGCCGCGATAAGGATGAGGACTGAAATTGAGGCGAGGGTGAATAGTCGTCTCATATAAGTAAGCTCTCCTGTGATCCGGTCTTTTTATCGTCTATCGTCCGGATGGGCGCCTGTTGACGTCCGGCAAGGTAGAGGAAAATTGGGGAGGTGCCAATCTGGGCGTGACGTCGCTCTTCTCCTCGTGAGGCTTTACTCCAATTCCACTGCCCAGCGACACACCGATTGCGATGCCCAAGTTCATGTTGTCCATAACGGCTCAGAACATGATGGTATCAGCGCGTTGGTTAGATTCATTCGATCCTCCCGTGTGAGTTCTTCTCAATGTCCGTCTAACGGTGAGGATCAGCCGCGAGGTCGCGCCACACTCTTACCGCGATATCTTCCTGCGCGACCTCGTCGGCTGCATCCTCACCGTTAGACAGCCCTTTGGACAAGAGACGATCGGCGGATTGCTCTCGCGATTCGGCTAACCAATCCCGTACCTCTCCTCGTCGTAGACGGACGCGCACACCCGGAACATCCAACGGCGAACCCTCCGGCTTAACTGGCTGGAGTACGAAGAGCTGTCCGTCGCGACGTCGGATTTGAACGCGACCCTCCCGGCGGGCCCGATCGAGTAGAGCAGCCAGTTTCTGCCGAGCCTCGGTATACGTGAAGGTTTTCACCAGTCAAATCTCCAATACAGCAACGCCGGCCTGCCCCGCCGCTCGGCTGAGCGTTTTGTCTAGCGTTAGCACGGGAAGCCGACGAGAAAGAGCAGTTTCCAAGATATAGGCATCATAAGCATAGAGTCCGTGCTCGGCGGCGGCATCAAGAGCTCGCCCCATGTCCACATCTACCAAGCGCAATGGAATCTCCTCATACGATGTCCAGGCGGCCTGGACGTCATCTAGCCGCAGTCGTTGCCGCCGCAATCCAGCAATTAGTGCATTCCCGATTTCCCACGGTAGCGACGCTGGAGCGATCAGGTCAGCTCGCTTCGTAGTTGTTATGAGGGAATCTCGCTCAGGCTCGTGTAGCAAAACGGCAAGAATCGCGGAAGGATCGATTACGACTTCCACCGGTCGCCCCTTTTCTTGTACATATGTACAATACCAGAGTAGGTCAGAAGCGGTCAAAAGTATCGTCCCATTATGACCAACGAAGCGCTCGCACATAAGTCACAGGGGAGCCTTCGCTTCGTTTGCTCTAAAGCGCACAGTTCGGAAAATCGGGGAGTGATGCGGCCACTGCCGGGTTCACGATCTTCCCCACGCGGGTGTTCAAAGCCGCAGCCCGACCCTCGCTCAGTGCCGCGAACGAATCGACTCCATGCCTCGCCAGCTCCCGGCAGTAGGGGAGTGTGGCGTTGCAGAGCGCATAGCTACTGGTGCGGCCAACCGCTCCTGGCATGTTGGCGACACAGTAGTGCACCACGCCGTCGATGATGAAGGTAGGCTGCTGGTGGGTAGTTGGAGAGCTGGTTTCGATGCATCCTCCCTGATCTACCGCCACATCTACTATGACAGCCCCGCTTTTCATGCTCTTCAAGAGCCCTCGCTGGATCAGCAAGGGGGCCCGTCCGCCTGGAATGAGAACGGCACCGATGACGAGATCTGCACCGATTGCGTAGCGCTCCACCGCATGGGGATCGGAGTAGACCGTGGTCACGTTCTTCGGCATTACCTCGTCCAAATACCGGAGGCGGTCGAGATCGATGTCCATGATCGTCACCTTGGCATCCAGCCCCGCGGCCACCCGGGCGGCGTTGGCCCCTACCACACCGGCACCCAGAATGAGCACCTCGGCAGGCTCGACTCCTGCGACCCCGCCGAGTAGGATCCCCCGTCCCATCATGGGTTTCTCGAGGTACTTGGCCCCTTCCTGGATGGACATCTTGCCGGCGATCTCGCTCATGGGTGTCAGAAGTGGTAGCCGGCCCCGATCATCCTTCAGAGTTTCGTAGGCGATCGCGGTGATACCACTTTCCAGACAGGAAGCTGTGAGCTCACGCGAGGCGGCGAAATGGAAGTAGCAAAAGACAGTTTGTCCCTTGCGTAGTCGTGAAATCTCCTCTTCCTGGGGTTCCTTGACCTTGATCACTAGCTCTGACCGTTCGAAGATTTCCTGGGCGGTTTCGACCATCTCCGCTCCGACATCTGCATAGGCGTCGTCATCGAAGCCGCTGCCCAATCCAGCACCTTTTTGGATAAGCACCTGGTGCCCATCCTGTGACAGAAGGTGAGCGCCCACGGGCAGCATCGCGACCCTATACTCGTCTGGTTTGATCTCGCTGGGAACACCGACGATCATTTTTGTCTTCTTTCCTCTGCCGGACTTGAGAAACGGTGTCAAGACCCGGTCCTGCGCCGTTCTACCTGATAATTCTAGGTGGTACCGCTGAAAGAAAGCCCAGTAAAGAGTTGACGAAAAGCTGTTGGAGCACAATGGAGCCGCCCTCGGACTCAATATGGATATAGCCTCCGATCAACGTCTCGATAGAAGGGAAAGTAGAAGGGTGTGGTGGCCGCGTGCAGGAGGATCTCCGTGCCAGAGAGAGCGAAGGACTCACCTACAAAGGACTCATAGACCGGCGCACCGTCGAGCGGGATGGCCTCCTCGAGCGCGCTCAAATTCTGGGATACTCCTTGCCCATTGGCGAAGAATGCTGGGAAGACACCCGCCACGACCTGTACTCCATCGACCTCAAGCGTAACTTGAATGTCCTCGTATTGAAACTTGATATCCCCGGTCGAGAACAGGGTGACGGAGAAAGAGTTTCCGGATGGAAGACCCTCCTCTGAGAGGGGAAAATCGGGCACTTGGTCCCATTCGAAGGTGATCTGTCCGGGTAACGGAATCGCTCCGATCTCCCCACCCTGGCTGGCGTTGAGATCGGTGAACAAAGGGGAAATTCGAGGCAAGGCCAAGTCTCCAAACAACGCGAGGATCCGACCTAGATCCCGTGGGGTCGAGGTGGCATCGCCGTACAGGAAGGGCAGGTTGCCATCGCTGTTGACGTGAACTGATCCGAAGACCTTGCCGGAAAAAGGGAAGACGAACCCTCCTGGAAACTCGTAGAGGACGCTGTCGTCGTCATCCAGGGTGTCGAGACGATCGGTCCGGTCCTCCGGACGGGTGTTGTTGGAAATCAGTTCAATGCCGTCCACGCTGTCAACCGCGGAAACCGTCAAGGGAATCCTTTCTCCGGGATCATCGATAGCCGCCAAACCGGATTCGCTGTCACCATTGTAGAAATCCTTGGGGAAATCCAGGAAACGGTGGTCAATCGGCCCGCCGCCGCTCCCTTCTGTGAAAAAGGGGCCGATCGGCTCGAAGAAAACGAAATACTCCCCCGGAGTCAGACCGGAAATTTCGAACTTTCCGTCAGCCTGCAGCAGGAAATCCGAAACCGAGGAGACGACCTCCAAGCGCGACTCTACGGGCAGTTCCTCAGGACCGGCTTCCAGCTTCACGGCAACGACGTGGGCCCCCGGAAAGGGGAGGTCGGAACGGCGCAAGACGTGCCCAGTAATTGTCCCGAATGTAGTTTGAAAGCTGGGCGTTGGATAGAGCCACGAAATCCAGGCGATATTATCTCTTTTGGGATCAGGGGTTTGACCGCTGACAGAAATCGGATACATCAAAGGCAGAAAACGACCCGCTTCCAAGGCAAAGATCTGACGGTTGACCAGGGTATGATCCAGGCCAATCAGATGTCCCAGCTCGTGGGCGATTGTCTGAGCCAGGCTGGGCCGCCCGGCGTTGAGTCCGTTCAGAACGGCGATACCGGAGGTGTAGAGACCATTGACTGGAAAGCTGGGCGAGGCAAAACCCAGGACGTTGTTGCTAGACCCGATTCCCAGCAGGTCATCGGTAATTTCCCCGTCAGCATCGAAGATGACGGATATGGCCGGCTGCGGGTTGGCGAGGAAGGGCAGGTAGTTGGTCTCATCTACGTCCACGTCCAGCTTGCCGCCGTCCTCGAAACCGATCTCACTGGTTTCAACTGCTTCCCAATGGCCGAAGGCATCGCGGACCAGCTGCGCTCCGTCTTCGTGGTCCCGGGTTCCCAGCGTGCCGGGGTCGATTTTGTAGACGATTGGCATGGACGAGTCCCATTTGAGAATGACCCCGTTCCCTTCAATGCTCAGCGGGACTCCCGCGAACAGAGGGCCGGTGAGCAAGAGCAGAACAATAGACAATGCCAGTCGCCGCGAAAACCCAGGCGAGGCTGGCCGGAAAGGCCTACCAGCGACGGAGGCCCTACTATGCTGGAACTTGAACGATTCTTCGGAACGTCTGAACGTCTGAGCGTTACACGTCTGTGCTCCCGGGAAGGCGTGGCGAACGGTTACGAAGGGAACTTCGAATGGCGAGGTAATCATGAAGAATCGCTAGTTGACAGAGCCGTGACCGTGAGGTAGCGGGCCCTGATCAGGGGTCGAAGCTGGCAGCTCCGCCTTGGAAGTTTTCTCGTGAATGATCCAGCGCGGCTGGGGGCTCCACTAAGCTGAAGCATCGGAAATCCAAGGTGCAAGATACAAGATACAAACAAGCTCCAAATCACAAGCATCAAGTTCCAAACGATCGCCCACCATCAACCCTCGGCGATCCGACAGAGCCGCGAACGACTTAACCCGTTAGCAACATGAGGCCAAGTTCTGAGGAGAGAGCTGGACAACCCTTCCCCACGCAGTGACGCACGATATCGCCTATCCTCGATCTAAGTTTCGTTCTCGAATGGGGCCAGGGCTCCCTGGGGGCCGGACTAACCTGAATCATAGAGTGCTCTTACGGTTCGTAGAACCTAAACCTTTTCCTACTCTTTCGGCTTGCCGCCGCAGTGGGATTATACAGTGCCCGGTCCCACGGGTGAGAGACCAACGAGAGACTGGAGTCAAACTTTTGTCGGTAGCGTTGCTTTTTTGACGTCCTTGATCACGCTGGCAAGCGAAATAACCGCCTCAGCGTCCGAGAGAACCCGCTAGTCTTCGACTGAGGCAACCCTTCTCAACCATCCATTGGATAGTGTCGATCAAGGTCTCGTCCAGATCTCGAGGCTTGATTCCAAGCTTCTCCTGAGTGAACGAGCTATCCAAGCGGTGATCGAGACACGCCACGTAGACAGCCTGAAAGTTGACAGGTAGGCGAAGAGGCAGGACTCGCTGGATCCCGTCGGTCAGCCTCATTGGCCAGTGGAGTGTCTAGGGAGGAACCGCGATCGTCGTCAGTCTGCGTTTGGTGGTCCGGGCAAGGCTATTCACGATTTCTTGAGGGGACACGTCGTGGGAAGGGCAAATGTAGCGACGCGGTCCTTGCCCTTTCTGCATGATGGCAGCGTGCAATCTGGCGACGTCGCGAACGTCGCTGATGGGGACTCGCCTGTTTGGGGTTACTAGCCATAGGCCTCGAAGAATATTCCTGGCTATTTGAGTGCTCTCTCCAAGATGGGAGTTATGGGGTCCCCAGACCGATCCGGGGTAGGTGATCACCACGGGGGCTCCCGCTTCCTGGAAGCTACGAGCTACCAGATCCGAGTCGGCCTTAAAGCGAAAGTATGCGCCCGGCGGCTTCGTCGGAGGAGAATCGGGGGTCAAGGTAGATCCCCGAATGCCAATCAAGGCCGCGAAGCTGGAAACGTGAACGATCAGATCCGACCCTAGCAGATGAGCCTTTCCCAGGGTATGTTCCGGGCACATAGGTAACAGTTTCTCCCGGGCACATAGGTTACAAGAGGAGTCATGTCATGGAAAGAGACGTATGTAATGAGCGCACGAGTGAAACTGATGACCGAACATCTGGAGGGGGACTAAGGAATTACGGAGTTATCGCAGGCCTATGGGG
>CAUZIZ010000055.1:0-31885 GCA_963579905.1 Acidobacteria bacterium UBA6911
TGGCGTCGACACCCAGGTGGAAAAAGACAAAATCTCCCATCCTTTCGAGCAAGATCCGCCCGAGCTCTAAATGATTCATTCCCGGTCACAATTTTTCGAACTTTTTTTGATCCTCAGATCGAACTTTCCCAGAGCCGCAGACATCTAACACACTAACCTATGTGTTCCATGCAAAGGGGTCCTGGGAACGGAAACCTCCCCCCTAACCAGGACCCCTTTTGTGGTGTAGGCCCACTTCCCCCAATCGTCTCAGTCTGAGGTGTTTGTAGCGGCGAGGACATGCCGCTTCGCTATCCTGTGACATCCATCGACATCGTTATTATTCGAAATGTCGTGTCTGCAGCTTTTCCGCGACGTGGTCCGTCTGATCTACAACCGAAGCAGCCCCAACACCCATGGCAATTGCAACTGCCTCACTGATCTCTTCCTTCGCACTGGGGAGCTGCTCCTGGGCGGTCAGGGTCTCTGGTTAACATTGCCCTAAAGCGAAGGCCACTGGTATTGACCCCAATACACTACCTGGATCGCGGGAAGGGAGCGTTGTCGTGGGAAGCATCTTTCACAAGAATGACCGAAAAGGCCGGAAGGTTTGGTACGTGGACTACTACGCTGAGGGCATCCGGAAGCGAGAGCGAGTGGGTTATAATGAGCGCGAGGCCGCAGAAGCCCTGCAATCGCGGATGACCGACATCCGGAGGCAGAAATTCGACGGCATCTTCCCAGAGTCTGACTACTATCTTTCAGAGATCAAGCAACAATATCTGAGCTACTCAAGAACTAGTCGAAGCCTAGGCAGCTATGAGAGGGAAGAGGGCATCATCCAGAAACAGCTCATTCCCGTTTTTGGCAGGACCCCCCTCAACCAGATTTCCAGAGAGCAGGTTGAGGACTATCGAGGTCAGCGCATCGACCAAGGTAAAGCTCCGGCCACGATTAATAAGGAGTTGTGGCTCCTGAAGCACATCGTCATGAAGGCGGTCGAGTGGGGAAAGATCCGAACCAATCAGATTGCTGACGTAAAGCCCCTGAAGACTCTACCAGGACGAGTCCGTTACCTAGAGCTGGAACAGATCCCAACGCTGTTGAACGCCTGCCCTGCGTGGCTCAGGCCAATCGTACTGATCGACATGAATACCGGCATGCGCCGCTCTGAGATCTTGAGCTTGCGAATATCAAACATCGATCGAAGGCAGCGCCTTATTGTTCTTGAGGAGACCAAGAACAACGAACGGAAGGCTATTCCCATGAACAGAACGGTCTGGGAGGTCATCGAGAGCCTACCGCCTCGTGTAGATTCACCCTATCTGTTTCGTGAACAAGATGGCAAGCCTATCAAGCCAGCAAAGGTTTCAGTCGCCTTCAAAAAGGCCTGCTCAAGAGTAGGCATTAAGGATTTTCGCCTGCATGATCTCCGTCACCATTTCGCTTCCTACCTTACGATGAAGGGGCAGCCTCAGCGGGCGGTTCAAGAACTCCTCGGCCACAAGGATCCGAAGATGACGGCGCGGTACTCGCATCTGTCGCCCGGGTATCTTGAATCAGTCGTGCACTCGCTCGACGATCTGGGCGTAGAGAGCGGAATGAACTCTGGAGTGGACTCCGGTTGAACTTGGTGGCCATCTGGTGCCCATTTGGTGGCCGAAACAGGGTAAAATACGTTGAAATGAGGGAAATAGTAGAAATGGAGGAATCGACCTAACTCTAATAGAATCAATTATCTATATGATTTTAAACTAGTTACGTGAAACTGCTCATTTGCCCTCTCAAGGCGGTAACACGGGTTCGACTCCCGTTGGGGCTACCATCTTTATCCCACGTGGATCTCGCCCTATCTTGCTGGAAATGTAGACTTCAGAGCCTGGTTGGCCTTGGTCGCATGTTTCTGCCGAGGCCGACTGATTTCTATTGTTTCTACTGAAAGTTGGCACAAATCTGGCACAGGGATAGGGCTGCACCAATCACAAAAGGGTGACCTGTTGCCTGTTCCTCGTTGAGTCCGGTTGAGATCGTCCAAATGCGACGACAAAAGTGACACAGGGCCACCCAGTGCGACACAGGGACTCGAACCCTTTCCGGTCGGCTCTAAATACGTTGCCAACTCAATCCCGAACCAATGACGAAGTTGGTCATCTGGACCAGCCTGGCAGGGAATCACACGTCAGCTGGACCATGAGATCCTGGTGAGCCTGAGGGGGCTGAGGTTTCTGGAGTTTAGGGACGGGCAGCAGGGAGCCAGTTCAGTTGTACGAAGCAACTGTCGCCTTCAGCCGATCGGCAAGGTCGAAGATCTCATCTAAGCCGTCAATCGCGACCCGCTCTTCCTTCTTGTCTTTGTCGAAAAGACCAACGTACTTCTGGCCTGAATTGAACCAGAGGCGACAGAGCGGTTTTCGGTTGTTGTCATCCAGCAGCACGCTAAAGTAGGACCTTTTGTCTCTTTGGGCGACTCGCTTTGGATCTACGACCTCTCGGAGAATCGCCTTCACTATGGAGTAGGCTTCCAGTTCCTCCACGGTGGTGACAATTTTCTTCTCACCCTCCGTATCTCCGAGCGTCTCGTCCGTCGGAGCGGATTCCGGAGTATTGGTGTCTAGTTGGGTACCCTCCGTGCCAGCGAGAGCAGATTTCAGACGCTCGTTGATTTGCTCGTTTACGAATTCAGCTGACCACAGACGGGCACAAGATGTGCCTGGAGGCCGTAGAGGGTGCCTTTGGTGCGGATATCGATTACTCTATGCTCCACAAGCTGTATGGCGCAGATCCCGAACCGGACAAGCGTTACAGTCCAGCCAAGTGTATCGGAGTAACGCACCAGCCCTTCATGGGCGACCCGGACCCGGATCATGTTTCAACCAGCATCGTGGAAAGACAGAACTTGAACATGAGAATGAGCATGCGCCGATTCACTCGGTTGACCAATGCTTTCAGCAAGAAGGTCGAGAACCTGGCCCACGCCGTGAGTCTTCACTTCATGTACTACAACTTCGCTCGCATCCATCGCAGTCTTCGAGTGACGCCAGCGATGGAGGCCGGTGTCTCCGATCACGCCTGGAGCATTGAGGAGATCGCAGCTCTTCTGGACAAGAAAGAGCAGGAAGCCATTGAGGCCGGAGCGCTGAAGCGATTTTATAGGAAAAGGAGTGGTTGATGGACGAGAGAGAGAATCTGATTCGCTATCTCAGGGGGTTACGCGACTACCAAGAGGAGTACCGCCGCGGGAAGGAGCGAACTGCATGGGTGGCCACTGCCCTCTATCTGTCGGCCCTCCTCGCCGCGATGAGCCAGCTACCAGCACGCCCTACCTATAGTTCCGGGCTGGTCCTCATGATTGTCATCACAGGTGTTCTTGTATGGCTTTTCGTTTGGCTAGAATTTCAGGAGCGCGGAATGGCATCGCGTCGAGTATCTGCCGCATCCAGCCTGCTTGCAAAACTAGTAGACCCCAAATTTCCCAAAGAAGGACTAAATCTAAATCATGTTTGCAGTATCCCTCCTAGCGGAGGGGCATGGCCCAAAATTTTAAAGGATGAATACTGCTGTCTGCCCGATGCGAGGGGATTCCCCTGGCAGAGGTTCTGTATATTTGCCGCGATTACCGTCTGGACATTCGGAGCGGTTTTTTACTGGCTGTGGCCGCTACTCTGTTCTCTATGTACCTAGCCCGGATTTCTCATCGCTTGTCGTAGCGAGGCGCTGCAAGGGCCGTCCTGGCAAGGCTTGCGACCGAGGCCACCGCAGTCGTACTTTGACAGTACGTCGAGGAGGCCGACCGAGCGTAACACAGCCAGGGCGGATGATTGCGGCGGCGCAGTAGACCAGCGATGAGAAATGCGGGCTAGTTTCTTGTGTTCTTTGAGAAGTTGTCCGAAAAGTCATCACGAGTTATCGACTTCCTGAGCACCGGGTGAGAATGTCGCCAATGGAGTGGCCGACCTACTTGGCTGTAAAGGGGCAAGACGACGAGGAAAGAGATGAGTCTCTTGTCATTACCAACTGTTGTTGGGGAGCGCTACTTTGAACAAGTTTACCGAACCTCCGACCTGGGTTAGATCGATTTGTAGCTACTTTCGAGACTTTTTAGACACGACTTTAAAAAGTCCCGAGCACCCAAACGCTCAATTTCTTCGCGTGATCGAACGGGTATTCTTACTGGAGTATCACTAGCAAAATACCCTGAACTTTACCGTGACATTTGGAAGAAGCTTGCACAGCCTTTGGGTTCTGATCTTTCCCTCGAAATCATTGTCCGACGGGATAAATATAGATCGCGCCTAAGTAAGAATTTATTCGAGGTCATCCAAAGACAGATTGGGGCCATTACTGAAGAGGAATTATCGCGAATTAAAGATGATGCGAAGGTAACCGCTCGTGAAAGTCGCAAGGATCTATCAAGTGATCCGGAAAGATACTCAGACCACATTTTAAACCATCTTAAAACTGACCTGTTGAGGACTGCTGTAAGCCCTCTGATTGATCAACTTGACACTTTCTTTGAGAACCAAGGAAGTGATGGCTACGAAAATGTTTACAATCTTGAGGAAGAACTTGGCGAGCGTCTCATTGAGCAAATTTCCGAACCAATGGCTTCCGCAATTGCAGAAGCTATCGTCGACAATCAATTTGATCGGGTAGACGAACTCATTGACGATGCCTGCGACCCCGTCCCCATCAGGCGAAGTTTCGTCTCGTATTTTGAGAATTTGACTACGGGCGATTTTTTTCAAGAATTAACCGAACTTCGCTCCACCCTCAAGCTTAAGGATAATTTCCAAATCTATATCTATGCCTGCGCGGTAAGATTTGGACAAAGCCGCTACCCTCTCTTTTATTTTCCTGTCGAGGTCAGCTTATCTGCATCTACTTTTACAGTTCGGGCGGACCCTCACCTCTTCATTAACAAAAAGGCAATTGATTTTGCTTCAGGTGAAATTTCCCGAGACATCGGCCATCATGTATCTCTCCCGTTGCCGGAGCGGATCATTTACTTGTCGCAGGGCGACAGGTTTCTAACAGTAATCCAAACCCTCCTTGACGATCTGACTGCAACACTATCTCTCAATGGGTCGATTGATTTGACCGATTTCGGATCGCAAAAAAGTTCACGATCCCAGATCGTCATCGATAACAGTTTGCATTTTGCAGCTTTTGACCAGTCAGATGAGTCTCTGCTCAACGATTATGAAGAGTTGTTGCAAATCTTAGATAGCGAGTCAGAAGCCGCTGATGACTTCATTGCTTTGGTTAAGAACTTTATGTTTTCGGAGAGCCAGTCATTTGAGGATACTATCGATAAAGAATGGGGTGAATTGCCTCTACCCGATCGACTGGTTTACGAATCGCCCGTACCGCTCAATGAGGAACAAAGAAAAATACTTAGAGGACTCAACTCTGATGGGTGCCGCTTCATTGCTGTGGAGGGACCTCCTGGGACTGGAAAATCGCACACAATTACGGCTTGCGTGTTTGATGCCATTCTGAACCACAAAAATGTTCTGGTCTTGTCAGACAAAAAGGAGGCTCTCGATGTTGTCGAAAACAAAATTCGACAGACTCTAAAAACCGTGCGGCTAAGTGAAAGGGTGCAAGATCCGATTCTCCGGCTCGGCAAGCAGGGCAGCACATATACGAAAATCCTGGCTCCTAAAACGATTCAGCAGTTAAAACAAAGCCACCAAGTGGCCCTTAGACAATCCTCTGATCTTGATAAGGCGATTGCACAAAAAGAGAACTCAATCAAAACAGATATCGAAGAAGTTGATACGACATCAAAAGCAATCGCTATCCAGGAAATTGCCCAGTCGCAAAGAAATGAAAGAGAGTTTGAAGAAGTCCTGGACGATGCGGAAGGCGCTTTTTCCGATCCGTGCTTGACGGGCGGAATCCTTGCGGCAAAGCAGATTGGCGACTTCACCGGGAACTCTGAAATAAGAGTCCTTCTTGATGTTTTGGGGGAACCGCTCACTATCGATTCTTTAGATGATCTGCTTGAGATTCAGCAGCGGATTAACTCTGGTGCGGAAAAAGTGAAAACTACGCATGCGATGCGGTTCTTTAAAGGCTTTTCAGTCGGTAGCCTTTCCCGCTTGGGTCAATTAATACGCGAGTACCAAAACTGCCGCTCTCCCCTGTTTGGCTTTTTGTTTTCCAAAAGCCGAGCGCGGGACATTGATCGCCAATTCGGCTCTGAATTTGAGTGTGTCTCGGCTATTGATGCCCATAAGCACTTTGACAGACTTCAGAAGGCTGAGGAGGGTATCCGTGCTGCAATTTCCGATCTTAAGTTGGCGAGAATCTCAAAGCCCTCGGAATTAAATCTCGCGCTTTTTCAATATCTTCGGAACATTACCATTAATTCCGAGGACATAAATTCAACACAGAACGCAATCGACACACTCCGATCATCGCTAGAACAAGATCAAGACGATGACTTTGAAGCTATAGGAATTACCCTGGAGAATTTGGAAGACTACGCCGAGGGCTCAAGCTCACCGGTAAGGACTCGTCTGGAAAAGGTCGCCTTACATTGCGAACACATAAATGAGATTACGAGGACATTTGAAGCGGTTCCAGAAATGGATTATTCGGCTGAATTGGAAAAGCTTGAGCAACTGCAAACCCGACGTCTGGCAGATACGATTGATGGCCGGGTTGTTAATTTTGCCAATACTAGAAAAAACGTTGCTGCCCAAATCAAAACAATTATTCGAAAAAAGCAGAAATTCCCCAAAGACCTTTTTGAAGTCTTACAGGAAGCCTTCCCAATAATCATCTCAGGCATTCGCGATTACGCAGAATATGTTCCCCTGGAACATGGCCTTTTCGACATAGTGATAATTGATGAGGCCAGCCAAGTCTCAATCGCGCAAGCGTTGCCATCATTCGTTCGGGCTAAGAAAGTTTTGGTTCTTGGTGACAGAAACCAATTCTCAAACGTCAAGACCGTGAATGCTTCAATAGCAACAAACCAAAATTACAAGAGCCTTGTTTTGGAGAAATTCCGAGATGAGGAACATCCGAATGAGGCGATGCTCAATCAGATTAAGATGTTCGACATCAAAACAAGTGTTCTCGATTTTATCGATCACATCGCTAATTTAAAAATCATGCTTCGCAAACACTTTCGTGGCTATCCGGATTTGATTGGGTTCTCCTCTGAATATTTTTATGAGGGCGCTCTCCAAGCAGTAAAAATCCGCGGAAAGCCGATTGACGATGTTATTCAATTCGCCGAGGTAGAAAATGACGGCTTGCTTGAGCTGCAGGGCAATATCAATGGTCCAGAAACAGCCGCTATCATAAAAGAATTGGGGGAACTGTCCAAAATGGAAGAGCCGCCAGACGTCTGCGTGATTACGCCGCATACGGAGCAGCAGCGCCATATATGGAACAGCATACAGAAACGTACGGATTCATCAAATCTTATAGACAAGCTTAAGTTACGAGTGTTCACCTTTGACACCTGTCAGGGCGAGGAGGCCCATACCATCCTCTACAGTATGGTTGCGACCGAAAACCGCGACAAACTGAATTACATATTCGCAAAGGATATGGAAAACTCGGGAGATGTTGAAGATGTCTTGAGATTGCAACGACTAAACGTAGGTTTTAGTCGTGCCAAAGAGAGAGTGTGTTTCTTCCATTCAAAACCTATTAATGAATTTTCAGGTTCAATTGGAACCGCACTTTCTCATTTTTATAGCACCCTCGAGGAAGGCAGAAAGGGTCCCGACATCAGTGATACGGACCCCTCATCGCCAATGGAGGCTGAGGTTTTACATTGGCTTCGTGAAGCGCCACTTATTGACCAACTTGGAGAGAACGTTGAAATCGATGCCCAATTTGAGCTAGGACAGTACCTGAAGCAACTCGACCCAACCTACACACACCCTGCTTACAGAGTCGACTTTCTTCTCAAAGTGCGCGGACCCAAGAAAGATGCACAGATCATTATCGAGTACGATGGCTTGAAAGAGCATTTTGAGAATCTCCCGGAAGTAGACGCCTCAAACTGTGAGGCTTATATGAAGTCTGAGGATGTTGAGCGTCAGAAGATACTTGAGAGCTACGGCTATCGTTTTTTGCGGATCAATCGTTTTAATAAGGGCTCTGATCCTGTTCGGACATTAGACGAAAGGCTTCGGAAAATTGTCGATCAATCTATCGCGGATATAGAAACACCCAAGTTGATTGAAGAGCACCGACAGCAGCAACAGTCATTAGCAGATGGTAAGAGCAAGGTTTGTTCACGCTGTAAAGCTGTCCAACTTTTAAGTCAGTTTTTTGATCAGACCCTCTCTGGTGGGCAAGGTTCATACGGGCGGATATGCATTCACTGCAAAGGCAATAAGACCGCCACACGTAGATGGCGTCCTTACTGGAGGACGCACGCGTCGCTGAAAAGACGACTCAGATAGCTGAGGCTCAGAGATTCATGATCGAAGACGCTATCGAGAGTCCTGGCCCTTGTACCCGACGACAATTCCAAGGTAGGTGTCGAGATGACCCGAGAGTCTGGCCGTCATCTTCAAAACGGTCGTTGTACGGAGCATTTTGACGGAGCGACATCAGGATCACAGAGTGGCCGCCGAATCCGAAATTCATGCCGCGCTGTAGGCTGACACCTTCCCGGCGACGCATACACATTTCTAGGTACGAAATGATTTCGTTCGACAATTCCTCAGGGCTTCTGGGCCTTCAGTTTTCTCATGAGTCGAAGAGAGTGCTTCATTGTGCATTGAAGCTGTGCCGGTCAGTGTGCCACCTTAGCGGCCACTATTGGTACCGAATGACAGAAATAGTTGAAATAATTGACAGGAGTCTAGCGAGTAAAAGTCCTTCAACAGTAAGGGAATCGGACTCAACCTACTGTTTTGGAAAGGCTTAGAGTTCATCTCCAGGAACGATCTGTTAACCGGAGGGTTGTAGGTTCGAGTCCTACCTGAGGAGCCAAACTCAGATTTCGAACTCCTCTTGGGAAGTTCTTGGTTTCGCACAGCGTGTGCATGAGGCGGAGCCGCCGGCACGCTAGTTGGGGGATGGATCTTCGGTCGCGTTGGCAATGTCTCAGATCAGATTGATTGTGAGAGAGGAAGGGCAGGTAAGGTCGTGAAGCGATACCTCATAACAGCAGCAGTTCTTTTTTGTATTTCAGGACCGATCGCCTCGGCGGGGGATGGTGCGGTGCGGCATGAAGGCTTCAAGGGATTCAGCGAGGGAGCCCTGGGAGATACGGGTGCGAACCTGTATGTTTCCAAGAAAGGTCGGATACAGGTCATCAATCAGTGGGATCTGAACCGCGACGGCCACGTGGATCTGGTCATGAGTAATTCTCATGACAACATGAGTGTGGTGGACGCCCTGGTCTACTGGGGAACCCCCAAGGGACCGAAGTCTCTGCTGCCGGAGCTATGGGAAAAGCGCCCCTTGGCTCAGGTCGTCTACGGACTCATGGACGGTAGCAACCAGGTGACGCGCCTCCCCTCTTTTGGCGGGGGGCGATCCGCCGTGGCCGACCTGAACCAGGATGGGTATCCGGAACTGGTTTTCTGCAACTACATCCACAACTATCCCGGTGTACGAACCGCTTATGTCTATTGGGGAAGTCAGGAGGGCTACCATCCGCGAAGTCGCACCGAACTGCCCACCAGGTGGGCTGCGGGGGTGGTTGCTCTGGATCTGAACTCCGATGGCTACCTCGAGTTGGTTTTCGCCAACCAGGGTGTCGAGGCGGGTGCTGAGAAGATTTCTCCCAAGGTTGACCTTTCGTCCTATATCTACTGGGGAAGTTCCAATGGTTTCGATCCAGACAACCCGGGGCTGATTCCAACTCAAGGAGCCAGGGACGTGGCTGCCGGCGACGTCAATGGGGATGGCGATGTGGACCTCATCTTCATCAACAACAGCCCTCAGGCTCAAGGTGTTCAGATTTTTCTGGGTGCGGCAGGCGAATACGATGGGGGTAGAACTCATCAAGTGCCGGTTCCGACTCCCAGCAGTGTTGCCTCCGGCGACCTGGACAAGGACGGTTATGCCGACGTCGTGGCAACCTCCTCCAAGGGAGAAGAGGAACCAGCAGGCAAAGGTGTTTACGTCTTTTTCGGGAGTAAGGACGGGTTGACCCAGAAGCGCAAGCTAACCCTGGATGCCCTCGGACCCACCGATGTTGCCATTGCCGACCTGGACGGAAACGGACATCTGGATCTGGTCATCTCGAACGCTTCGGTGGTAGATCTCCCGTCGCTCCCCGCTTCGTATCTCTACTGGGGCGGAGACAAGGGATTTTCTCCTGAGCGCAGGACCGAGCTTCCCACGCTCGCAGCCTCGGGTGTCGCCGTGGGTGACCTGAACCGCGACGGGCACAAGGATCTGGTCTTTGCCAACTCCCACAATGGCACGATCAATGACGTGCCTTCTTACATCTATTGGGGCAGCCCGACCGGATTCGCACCCTATCTGCGTACCGATCTCCAGAGCTTTGACGCCACCAGTGTGAACGTCGCCGATCTGAATTCCGATGGAAACCAGGAGGTGGTGCTGGTCAATCGAGTCAGCGGGAAGTACCACGGCAAGGTACAGAACAATATCTACTGGGGCAATCCGCATCACTTCTACTCCCCTGCCTCCATGACGGCCCTGCCTGGCGAAGGGGCCTATGCCGTAGCAGTGGCAGACCTGAATGACGACGGCTTCAACGAACTGGTATTGACCAACTCCTACATCGATGTCAGTTACCTCTACTGGGGCAGTCAGGAAGGGCTGTCCCCGGAGCGGAAGCAGGATTTAGCCGTTCCCGGAGCCAATGGGACCAGCGCCGCCGATTTGAACCGGGACGGCTATCTGGATCTGATCTTTACCCACGGAAGGGGGCAACGGTTGGGGACGATCCTCTGGGGAAGTGAAGACGGCTACTCGGACTCCCAGCGCACCTCCCTGCCTCTGAAGAACCAGAGGTGTACCAACAACCGGGTTGCGGATCTGAACCACGATGGATATCTGGATCTAGTGTTTCCCGGAAGCTGGTACGGGATCTACCAGATCTTCTGGGGCGGATCTGCCGGATTTTCTGAGGAGCGAAGTTGGAGCGAGGTTCTCCCTGCCGGAAATCTGGAGTTGGCCGACCTCAACTCTGATGGCAATCTGGATTTCATATTGGTGGGGAGTTTTGATCCCGTTACTCGAGTGAGGACATCAAAAACTTATCTGCTGTGGGGAACGCCGGAAGGAACACCGACGCAGGAGGGCAAGGTCGAGCTCGAGGGACATCAGCCCATTGAGTGCGGCGTTGCGGACCTCAACCGGGACGGCAATCTAGACCTTGTTTTCTCTAACTACATGTCGGAACGGACGCGTTCTCTTCCTATTTTCATCTACTGGGGCGGTGAGGGAGGCACCTACAGCAAGACCAATCGGACCGATCTTCCGGCTGAGTCTTCGTCGGGGATCCAGACGGTGGATCTGAACCGGGACGGGTATCCGGAAATCGTGGTACACAACCACATGAAGGATGGAGACCACACCATCGACAGCTATATCTACTGGAATGGGCCGGAGGGCTTTCACCGGGATCGGCGTTCGGAAGTGCCCAACTTCGGCCCCCATTACAGCCAGATGACGGATCCAGGAAATCTCTACACACGGAAGCTTGAGGAGGAGTACCTGTCTTCTCCTGTTCAGCTTCCCGAGAGCGGTCGGCCGTCGCGCCTTCTTTGGGAGGGAGAAGAACCGCATGGCGCTCAATTGAAGTTCCAGATTCGGACGGCGGCCAGCCGGCAGGCACTCGATTCGAAAGAGTGGCAGGGCCCCGGGGGAAAGGGATCGTTTTACCAGACCTCGGGCACCTCGATAGGAGGGGTCCAGGAGGCCCATGGCTGGCTCCAGTACCGCGCCGTGTTCACGTCCCCGGCCGGCGGGATCTGGCCCATCCTGTCCGCGGTAGAACTACAGCTGGACTGAGCCTGAACCCTTCTTCTGGGCCCGAAGACCGAAGGTAGGGGTGGCCTCCAAGCCGCCGTACCTCGAGCCAGAGGCTCGAAAGAAAATACGGCGGCTTGGAAGCCACCGCCACGTTGTTGCTGTGGGTGAACTACCCTCTTCCCACCAGAGGCATCTTGGTTGCCATGATCGTGATGGAGAGGACGTTCGTATCCAGCGGCAGAGCTGCCATGTGCAGCACGGCTCGTGCTACATCATCCGCTCTGAAGGTGGGTTCGACCATGACTTCTCCGGTGGGCTGGAGAACACCCTCCTTCATACGCTCGGTCATCTCGGTGGCGGCGTTTCCGATGTCGATCTGCCCACAGGCGATGTCGTACTTGCGGCCATCGAGCGCGGTCGATTTGGTCAGCCCCGAAATAGCATGCTTGGTGGCCGTATAGGGAGAAGAGTTTGGGCGCGGGACCTGGGCCGAGACCGAGCCGTTGTTGATGATCCGTCCCCCTGGTGGAGCCTGGCTCTTCATCAGCTTGAAGGCTTCCTGGGTACACAGAAAGGAGCCGGTCAAGTTGGTGTCTACGACAGACTGCCAGTCTTCGTAGCTGAGATCCTCCAGCAGCTTGGCTGGTGCCCCGAAACCCGCATTGTTGAAGAGTAGGTCGAGCCGGCCAAACCTCTCCTTCGTTCTGGAAAATAACGCTTGGACGGACTCAGGCTTGCCCACGTCTGTGGGCACAGCCAAAGCACGTTCACCCGATGTTCCTGCCTCCTCGATAGTCACTTCCAGGGGTTCCTTCCGACGACCGGCCAGAGTGACGGAGTAGCCTTCCCTCAGAAGAGCGAGCGTCGTGTACTTTCCAATGCCTGTTCCCGCCCCGGTAACGATCGCAACCTTATCCTGTCCAGTCATGCTGATCTCTCCTTCTTGAATGGTGCCGTCTTCAGCGGGCGTATCGCTGCTTGAACCCTTTCTTGTTCTCGGTGAGTCTACCCCGCACATCGGAATTCGTGTGTCTGACTCTCATGACTCTATCTCAAGGGCGATAGAACTTCTACGGATGGGTTGGAGGCAGGAGCAAGGCCGAAAGAGGGTGTCGCTTCTTTGCCTCCCTTGGTCGATACCTGCCGGGGGGGCTTCCTTGACCGCTCGTTGTCACCTGTCTAGACTGAGCTGGTGGGGAATACAGGGGAAATCGCGGCAAAGAGCAGCCTCAGAGAGATCCGGGACAGAATCGATCGTTTGCCACGGGTCAGTCTGGCGCACCTACCGACTCCGCTGGAGGAAATGCCGCGTTTGAGCGCCCATCTGGGCGGCCCTCGGATACTGGTCAAGCGGGACGACTGTACCGGCCTTGCCTTTGGTGGGAACAAGACGCGCCACAATGAGTTTGTCCTGGGGTGTGCCCTGGAAGAGGGTGCGGACACGCTGGTCTGGGGAGCAGGTGTTCAGTCCAACAATTGCAGGCAGACGGCCGCAGCGGCGGCGAAGCTGGGGCTGGAATGCTATCTCGTCTTGACCACTCAGGACAGCGACGATGAGCTTCAAGGGAACCTTCTGCTCGATCATCTGGTGGGGGCTCATATAGAGCGCACTGACGATCCCATGGGCCCTGCCATATGGCATCGACTGGAGGAGAAGACTGAGACGCTCAGGCGCCAGGGACGGAAGGTTTTCACGGTAGCTGACCCGCGGGCACGAGCCGCCGCCACTGTCAGCTATACCTTGGCAGTCGTGGAGCTGCTCGAACAGCTCAAAGACCGTGACTTGACCGCCGACGCCCTCTATTTTTCCTCTGCCGGGTCTACTGGAGCGGGTATATTTCTGGGAAAGAAGCTGCTGGGCTGGGAGGCAACTCTGAAGGCCATCATGCCGATTCAGTGGCCTTTCGACACGGCCGCCTACATGGCCGGCTTTGCCAAGGGAGCCACCGAAATGTTGGGACTGGAGTCCTATCCCAGTCCCGAGGAAATCAACCTGACTGCGGACTTCATTGGTGAAGGCTACGGCTTGTCTACGCCAGGAAGTCTGGAGGCGATAAGTCTCCTCGCCCAGAACGAGGGACTTCTCCTGGACCCCGTCTACACCGGAAAGGCCATGGCGGGCCTGATCCACGATATTCGCCAGGGACGCTTGACCGCGGACCACACCGTTGTCTTTCTGCACACCGGTGGGACTCCTGCCCTCTTTGCCTACCATCGAGACCTGGCGAAGCTCTGTGCCGGGTAAGCGAAACAACGCGGGAGCGAGTGTAGTCAGTCGGATTTTTCTGGGGAGCGCCCCTCGTTGCGCCACCACCTGAACTCGTAGCTTCCGTGTTCGGCTACGGCCGCCACATCCAGATCCTGGTCTCCATCCAGATCCGCCAACAGCAGCATGTTAGCCATGGGCCAGGAGGTCTTCAAAGGGTGGTGCGACCACTGACCCGTCGGATCTCCGGAATTCTCCAGCCATAACACCTGGCCTGAGTCTCCCCAGGCAGCTACCGCGACGTCGACGTCGCCGTCACCGTCGATGTCTCCGGCCACCGCCTCGAAGGCGCTGGGGAGTGATTCTAAAATCAGGTGCCGGGTCCAGGGGCCTTTTCCCGCCGAGATGTCGTTTTCGTACCAGACAACCTGTCCGCCGGGCTTCCTGGCCGGACTCTGTCCCATTCCCAGGGCCAGAACGAAGTCGGGGTCCCCGTCCCCGTCCATGTCGACCGGATCTCCGTGACTGGGGCGAAAGGGTGAGTCAATGATGTGCCGTCCCCAGGGCTTGGCTTTGGGATCTCCGCTGTTCTCATACCAGAGCACCAGGCCAGCCCCGGCTGCCGTCCCGAAAATATCGCTATCGCCATCCCCGTCCACGTCGGCAATCCGGATACACCGGGTCTCGGATATGTTGGCCTCAATCAGATGCTTGGGCCATTCCTGGTCTTTCTCGTAGCAAAGCTGGGTGAGGTCATCCGAAGGCTTGCAAGCGGTCCCGGGGTTTTCAAACCAGGCGAATTGGTTGCCCATCCTCCAGGAAGAGGCGGCTACATCCAGATCCCCATCGGCGTCCAGATCCGAAAGAGCCACACTGTAGGCGCCGGCCAACTTGGTGGTGATGACATGTCGCTGCCAGAGGTCGTGGATCTTTGTCCCACCAGGGTTTTGAAACCAGAGCAGGTGCCCGTATAGATTCTTCACGATAACCACGTCGGGACGGTTGTCGCGATTGATATCCCCCACCATGTGACGCTCCAACCTTTCGGGGTCGTCCTTCTGGATGAAGTGGCGGTTGAACTGGCCCGAACCATCATTCTCGAACCAGTAGAGGTCGTTGTGGGGAGTGTAGTCGGCACTGGTCAGATCCAGATCTCCGTCCCCATCCAGATCCGAAGCCCAGATGCCATAGGGATAGGCGTAGTCGCCCATGATGAGGTGCTCCGAGAAGCGAACGGGGCCAGATGCATCCCCAGCTGCCCCAGAATCTCTTGTGCTCTGGACCTCTTCGGCTGAGCAGCCTCCAAGGACAGCTGCCAGTAAGAACACGATCCGAATCTGACTTCGGACTGGCTGTGAGAGGATCCTCGATATTCTGCCGCGATCCCTATAGGTAGCATCCATGCGGTCATGATCTCACAGCCAAGCGGAAACTTTCTGGCTCTTACCCGTATTCCTGACTTTTCCCTTGTCTTATGGCCCCCGTCGGGACTCTATCCGCACGGGCAAGGACGATCGGACCCGAAAACTGAAGCACGTCTCGGCCTATCTCATTTTTGCAGGGTTGACTCGGCTGGTTGATGCGCATACACTCGATTTCTAAAGCTTCACAATTCTTAAGGAGACTCTATCATGGCAAAGCAGCACATAGACCGTCGCGGTTTCTTGGGAGCCTCAGCCGGTTCTGGAATGATTCTGGCAGGGCTGACCGGTTCGGGTCTGGGCAGACCGGGCAAGGACATCAACGATACCATCCAGGTCGCGGTTCTGGGTCCTGGTGGTCGGGGCAGGTTCCTCATGAAGAAGTGCCTCGAGCATGCTGATGCCTACAACGTCCGCGTGGTGGCTGCCTGCGATATCTGGAAAAAAAGCCGGGAAAAGGCAGCCGACATCCTGAAGCAGGAGTATGGCAGCGCGCCCAGGATCTATCACCACATCGATCAGCTTCTGGCAGATGACAGCATCGATGCCGTCATTATCGCCACGGCGGATCATCAGCACGCCAAGATGCTCAAGATGGTGGTGGAGGCGGGTAAGGACGCCTACTGCGAGAAGCCCATGGGCAATGTGCTCTCCGAAACCAATGCCGCCCTGGATGCGGTAAAAAAGTCGGGACGGGTAGTTCAGTGCGGGACCCAGGGGAGAATCCACCCCAAGTGCCTTGCGGCCAAGCGGATCATGGACGAGGGCCGCATCGGGGACATCGTCCGATTCAGCCTGAGAGAGGACGAGTACAGCCCCTACCGGTGGCGTCGCACTCCGGAGCAGTTGGCCAGGTGCCGTGAAGAGGATCTGGACTGGAAGGAGTTCCTTTTGGGTAAGCCGGATCGCCCCTTCGATCCCCGGATCTTCAGGTCCTTTCGTCTGTTTAAAGAGTTCTCCAGCGGCATCTTCGATCAGTGGATGAGCCACGATATTGACACCCTGCACTTCCTGTCCGGCCAACCCTACCCGCTGTCGGCGCGAGCCGAGGGCGGCATCTACAAGTTCAACGACTACCGAGAGAATCCGGACACGGTCGAGGCCCTCTTCGAATACGGCACCGGAGACAAGAGGTTTCTGGGAAGCTACGGATGCTGCCTGATCAACGGATCGGGAACCGGCTACCGAATCCAGGGCACCAAGGGGACCCTGGAGTTCGAGAAGTCGCCGCTCTGGGACGAATCTCCATGGAAGGTTTCCGGAGATGGTGTCCACTCAGACGAGGCCGTCAAGCGCGCCGAGTACATAGCGCCCGAGCCCGGATCCATGGCAAATGATCGTTTCCCCCACATGGCAAACTGGCTTGACGCCGTGCGCAAGCAGGATAAAGACGCCGTCATCTGCCCGCCCGAGGCCGGGTACGGGCACTCGATCGCCTGCATCATGGCTACCGACTCCCTTTGGAGTGGACACAAGATGGTGTTCGATCCGAAGAAGCGGACGATTCAAGCAGCCTAAGAGCGGCTGTTCCGTCCCGGACTGTTCAGAGTCTAGTTTGTTTCTCGTCGTGTCGTTGCAGTAAGTGGGCGGCGGCACGACGTGAGCGAGACTGCTATTTTCCGGTGCATACCGATCCAATCCGGAAACCTTTATCCTTCCCGGAACATTCGTCCCAGCTGGGTCCCTGAAATCCATGGACTCTATTTACAAACGCCTCGGAGTTCCAACCCTCATCAACGCCACCGGACCGGCCACTCGTCTCAGCGGATCTCTCCTTCCGGCCGAGGTCACAGAAGCCATGAAGGAGGCTTCGCAGTATTGTGTGGACATGACGGAGCTTCAAGCGCGTGCCAGCCAGATCATTGCCGAAATCACGGGAGCCGAGGCGGGATATGTGACCTCGGGAGCTGCTGCCGCTCTCTTACTTGGTACCGCTGCCTGTGTAGCAGGATTAGATCCCAGCCGCATGAGCCAGCTCCCCGACACGCGGGGGATGAAGAACGAAGTCATCATAGTGCGCAGCCAGCGCAACTCCTACGATCACGCGGTCCGCTCGGTTGGGATCCGTTTGATCGAGGTGGGGCTGCCAGACCGCTTCAGCGGAGCAGGGGTGCGGGATGCCGAAGCCTGGGAGATCGCTGATGCCATTACCGAAAGGACGGCGGCCGTCTACTATGTGGCCACACTGCGAGCCTTGCCATCACTCGAAGAGGTGGTGCAGGTGTGCCGGTCCCGTGAGGTTCCCGTTCTGGTGGACGCCGCCGGGCAGCTGCCACCGGCGTCGAATCTGAAGAAGTTCATCGACCAAGGAGCCGACCTTGTGGCCTTCAGCGGAGGGAAGGCCATTCGTGGACCCCAGAGCACGGGGATTCTCTGCGGCCGGAAGGATTTCATTTCCTCTGCCGCACTTCAGCATCTGGATCTCGATGTCGTGGACGAGCTCTGGCAGCCATCGGATCACCTCATCGACAGAGGCCAGCTCCCTGGCATTCCGCACAACGGGATCGGAAGACCCTGCAAGGTGGGCAAGGAGGAGATCGTGGGGCTGTTGACGGCAATTCGTCTTTTCGTCGACCAGGACCCCGCGATCCGCAAGGCGGAATGGATGCGGCTCCTGGGAGCTCTAGTCGAGTCGGCTGGAGTCTTGGGTCGGGGAGAGCTTTCCCTGGTTGAGCAGCCGGAGGGCTCCGAGGTACCCCAGGTCGAGCTAAAGCTGCTGCAAGATGAGGGCCTCTCCGCGATGTCCCTTCTCAGAGCGCTCCAGGAGTCCCGGCCCAGCATCCAGGCCAACCCCTCGCGCGTCCGCGAGGGGATTCTGATTTTCTCACCTCAATGTCTCCGGGATGAGGACCCCGCCATCATTGGGCAGCGGTTGCGTGCGCTTCTAAGCAAATAGCTGTCATAGCCTTCCTATCTGCTGCAGGTCACCCTCTGCGCTCGCGATCGCCATTTCGAATCGATAAGGTCCTGGTCGAAGATCGCTTGATCTTCTTGGGCTATCTACTACTGGGGACAGAGATCAGCTATCGGCTGACTTGAAACTTCATTTGGCTCCGGCGGGTCGACGTGGGTTCGGTCTCCAGGCCGAGGTATTCTTCTTTTCGAGCCTTTGGCTCGATACACGGCGGCCTGGAGACCGAACCCACGGCCGGGACTCCAAGTTTCTTTCTTGAATGGGGCCAGGGCTTCCTGGGAGCGGGACTAAGCTGAAACTTGAACTATTCGTCGGAACATCCGAACGTCTGAGCGCCGCAGAGGAACATGAACCCGGTATCAACAATCTGAAGACAAGTCCGGCAAAGCCGCGAACGACTTGACTCGCTAGCAATCTGAGGCCAAGTTCCGAGGACAGAGCCGGACAGCAGCACAATTTCCCATGTCTTCAATCGTGGGACTAACCTACTTACTGGGGACAGAGTTCAATATGAAGACGGATGCTTCGGCCTGCGGACCGAAGCTATGTGTGCCAACTTCAGGGACTAAGCGCTCAGCGGGACTTCGTGCCGATTGGACTTCCCGGTGGCAGGCCTAGCGGTTGAACGCCACGGCCATCTCCCTCAGGCCGATTTTCCCACCTTCGGATGTCCGCGACTGTCTGGGCCTGGTGTGGAGTGAGCTGCGAAAGAGATTCCAAGCTGTTCGCCAATTGCAAGAGCCGATCGGTGAGGATGGCCCGGACCTGGGATCGGTTGTGGACATCACCGGCCTGGGTCAACAGCTCCTCAATCACAGCCTGCTGGATGACCTCCTGTATCTGAGCCGGGTAGAGCTCATCCGGCGGTGGGGCCTTCCAGGTTGCCTCGATGAGACGGTCTACGACGTCGCCTAGATCCGGGTACTCGCGGCTACGGCTGCCGAACTCCACCAGACGAGCGATTCTGCGCGGATGCAGGATTGCAGCTAGTGAAAAATGGGCTGCCGACTCCGCGGCAGCCAGGGAATCGAAGGTCAGACCGGTATATCTTTCGAATCTCTCCCCTTCTCCTCTTCTGAACGCAGCTGGAGCAATCATCTGCAAGATTCGCTCAGGGAGTGCCAGAAAGTCCACGGTGAGGGTCGAGAGAATAGTCTCGAGTGCCTCGCGTTGCTTGGTTCCGGGCACGATTCTTTGAGGCGTCCGACCGTCGCCCCTCAGCGCGTAATGGTAGTCGGCTCCTCCCAGGCTTTGTGCCGCAGAATTCAGTTGAAAGCGGTGGTGGAGATAGAGAGGTACCAGGACGGTCTCCAGCGCGGAAAGTGGGTCGCCTTTGCGAATGGCCTCTGGACCAAAGCTCTGGAGGGCGAGACGGCGAACCTCGATTTCGTGCTTGAGCCCAGCAACCAGATCGGATCCATTGTCCCAGACCGAGGCAGTGGGATGAGCGGCACCGACAAAGTGGTTGTCGATGTGGCCCATGAACTCGATGCCCCGGCTGAGTCCTTCCTCGACCAGGGAATTCAGGGCCTCTGCCTCGTCGGTACCCTCTGGAAAGTCCTGATAGAGCCACTCAACTGCCAGTTTGTCGTACGCTCCGATCTCCGCGGCGTAGGCGTCAGAAAAATCGAGCTTTTCGTCTGCACCGATCCCTATCAGGGGAGCGGGATAATCCATGACGCTGGCACGGCCGTAGGAGCTGGCCAGATAATTGTGGGGGAAGCCGAGTGTGTGCCCGATCTCGTGAGCCGTAAGCTGGCGCACTCGGGCCAGGGCCATCTTCACTGCATCGGCTTCGGGCGTAACCTGAGCCAGATACTCGAAGCCAGGGGCGGCGCTGAGTCCGCAGGGACTATATTGGGAGGTGCCCCCAGAATAAGGTGGGATGAGACCCGTACCCAGAAGGTGGTCCTGTTTCAGTCGCAGGCTTCCGAGGTTGACATTACCCTTGATGATTTCCCCGGTTCGCGGGTCGACAACCGTGTCGCCGTAGGACCATCCTCGGGTTGACCGGTGGTTCCAATAGACGACGTTGTAGCGGATATCCAGCGGATCTGCCTCCGCGGGCAGGAGCTCGACCCGGAAGGCGTCGATGTAGCCGGCCGCTTCGAAGGCGTCGTTCCACCACCTGCTACTCTCGATCACAGCGCTCTGGATCGGCTCGGGGATCCCCCGGTCGATGTAGTACACCAGGGGCGCGACAGCTTCTGAGCGGGGCAGGGAAGGATCCTTCTTCCGAAGGCGATGGCGGGCGACCCAGTGGACCCGCAGGTCCTCATCGATGGCAGTAGCATAGTCCTGAATAGTAGGACCGTTGATGCCAATGCGTGGGTCCAGGCGCCGCGGAGTGTAGCCAGGGTCTGGAAGCTTTACCAGGGAGTGATGCTGCCGCAGGGTGACCGCCTCGCCACTGGCTGCAACCGACTGGACCAGGGGACCGGGTTTGGGGCTGGTGAAGGTGAGCATCGTCTCGATCTCGGTATTGCGGGGGAAGGCCTTGGTCCGGGGTAGAAAGAAAGCGCTGCGGTTAGGGTCTAGCTCGAACTTTCCTTGCCCTGATTTCTCCATCTGCTGGGCAGTGCCAGCTCTGTCCTGAAGGAAGAATTCGGTAGCGTCGACGAGGACGGCTCCGTCAACGTTCTCGGCTGCGACTTCGAAGCCCCAGTGGACCGAGGGGGCGAAGGATTCACGAACCGCTCTGATCTCTTCTGGGCTATTGCTCAGGGCCCGGTATCGGTAGTTACGCTGCAGCAGTAGAATCCTGGGTCCGATCCGCTGGGCGACGAAAACGTAGGTGCCCGCCAGCCGGCCGCGATCCAGCCCCACTGGGTTACTGCCCAGCCCGGAGGCGAGGGAAACTTGATAGAGGAACTCGGTATCTAGCTTGTCCATCTCCCAGAACAGCCGTCCGTTTCGGCGATCCCAATGAAGGTTGAAATATCCTTCAAGGTGGTCCATGCCCTCTGTCTTTTCGGAAATGGAGGGGAGATTAACCGGTCCCGGATCCTCACCATGAGCCAACATCCAGTTGGGGCAAAGCATCGCCGCTCCTAGAACCAGAATGCCGAGAGTCGAGAATAGAGTCGATTTGAACACGCCTTCCTCCGACTGAGACTACTTGATTTGTTACAACCCGCCGGACGTAGCCTTCGGTCTCCAGAACGAAGTATTTTTCTTCCTTCAAGCCTTTGCCTCGATTTGCGGCGGCCCGGAGACCACCACTACACGATTGCATGCCAGCCGGGACGAAGTCTAGAATAGGACAACGGATAACCCATGAAATATTCCTGTTGCGGTTTCTTCGCTTTTCTTTTCTTTTTTCTTGGCCCGACGCTTGGGTCTTCGGCGCCCGAAGATGGCAAGGTGGACTTTCAGCGCCAGATTCGGCCGATCCTTTCGGATGCCTGTTTTCAGTGTCACGGGCCCGATGCCAAGGCGCGAATGGCCGGCCTGCGCCTCGACCTGCGCGAGACCGTCTTCCAGTCTCGGATCTCGGGTGCACTGATCGCTCCCGGAGATTCGGGCAACAGCATGATCTATCAGCGGATTATCCACGAGGATGCTTCTCGCCGTATGCCTCCCAAGTATTCCCACAAAGAGCTCAAGAGTGAGCAGATCGATCTGATTCGCTGCTGGATCGATCAGGGCGCCTCCTGGGAGGAACACTGGGCATTCGTGCCACCGGTTCGTCCCAATCTGCCGTCAACACAGCGCAAGGCGTGGGTTCGCAACCCGATCGACGACTTTGTCCTGGCGCGCCTTGAGGCTAAGGGACTGCAGCCGGCCCCTGAGGCAGATCGGCGGACGCTGGCACGGCGAGTTTCGCTCGATGCCACCGGACTGCCGCCCTCGCCCGATCAGGTGAAAGCCTTTCTGTCCGACGACTCGGAAGATGCATACGAGAACCTGGTGGATCGGCTGATGGGCTCTGCAGCATATGGAGAGCACCGAGCCCGCTATTGGCTTGATGCCGCCCGCTACGCCGACACCCATGGTCTTCACATCGACAACTATCGAGAGATCTGGCCCTATCGGGACTGGGTCATCGAGGCGTTCAACCGAAATCTCCCTTTCGACCAGTTCACCATCGAGCAGATAGGGGGCGATCTCCTTCCAAACCCGACCGAGAGCCAGATCATCGCTAGCGGCTTTCACAGGTGCAACACGACGACCAACGAGGGTGGGGTGATTGCCGACGAGGTCCGCGCGATGTATGCCAAAGAACGGGTCGACACGACCGGGACCGTCTGGCTGGGCCTCACAGTGGGCTGTGCCACCTGCCACGACCACAAGTTCGATCCCATCAGTCAGCGTGACTTCTACTCCCTGGCCGCGTTCTTTCGGAATACCACTCAGCACCCCCTGGACAAGAACATTTTCGATACGCCGCCTTTTGTCGTTGTGCCGGCCAGAGGCGACCGCGAGCGCTGGAAAGAGCTGAGGGAGGCGCTTCCGGCGGCTCGCCGAAGGGCTTCAGACGATGAGGCCAAGTCTACGCACGACTTCGAAGAATGGTTGAGGAGCGGGAGTCGGCAGTCCATCGATGCCGATCGCTTCGACGAGTCCGAGACACTGTCACTTCGCTTGAATGGTGCTCCAGAAATGCGGATCGAAAGAGAAGTGGTGTCACTTGAATTGCCGCCTGGCGCATCAGTGACAACCCAGCAAGAGACTCCTGTCCTTGGACTGACAGAGAAAGCGTTTCTGGAAATCCCGGAGTTCAAGGGTTTGTCGGGGGACAAACCTTTTACGATTGTCTCGAAGATCCGTCTGTGCGGCGAGCAGATAAATAGTGTGATCGTCAGTCAGTTCGATCCAGAAGAGCAGCGAGGTTGGGTTTGGGATCAGCGAAACGGTCAGCCGCAGATCTCCTTGAGTGTGCAAGATGGGAGATCGATTGGTCTCGCTGGCACCGGTGAGCGGATGCTGATGCCCGATCAGTGGCATCATGTTGCCGTGACCTACGATGGCCTCCGCCAGCGCGCAGGGTTCACTCTTTACCTGGATGGACAGATCCTGACCACCGAGAGCATTGGTAGAGCGACTCGAACCTTGGAGGGATCGATTCAGGTGAACTCTCCCCTCTTGGTGGGTACTCGCGATCGAGAGGGAGGTAGGAACGCCGGTAATTTCGAAGGAGCCATCCAGGATCTGAGGGTTTTCAATCGGGCGCTCACGGAGTACGAGGTCCGGCTGCTGGCAATCTGGGGCCCGATCCTGGGCAGCGAGGGGAAGTCGGTCGCCGATCTTTCGAAGGAGGAGCGAGAAGCCCTCAAACTCTATTACCTGGTTCGTCACGACCCTGGTTTCCGAGACGCGGCCACTGAACTGGAAACGCTGCTGACACAGCAAAGGGCGATTCTTCGGCGCAGTGCGATAACTCACGTGCAGGAGGAGAAGCGGGACTCAGATCCGATGGCACACATCCTTTTTCGAGGCATGTACGACCAGCCGAAGGACCAGGTTCCTCCCGCCACTCCCAGCGTGCTCCCACCGATGCCTGATTCCGTGCCCCGAAATCGCCTGGGGCTGGCTAAGTGGTTGATACACGATTCGAATCCGCTGACGGCTCGGGTCACGGCAAATCGCTTCTGGCAGGAGGTGTTTGGCACCGGACTGGTGGGGACGGCCGGTGACTTTGGTTCGCAGGGTGAGGCCCCATCTCATCCCGAACTGGTGGATTGGCTGGCGGTCGAATTTCGCGACTCCGGTTGGGATGTCAAGCACCTGTTTCGCTTGATGCTGGGATCGGCCACCTACCGGCAGTCGGCTGCCAACACCGAGAAGAAACTCGAGCTGGATCCTGATAATCGTCTTTTGTCTCGGGGTCCGAGATTCCGCTTGGACGGGGAAGTGGTTCGCGACTACGCGCTTGCTGCCAGTGGTCTTCTGGTATCGAAGATTGGTGGGCCCAGTGTGAAGCCCTATCAGCCCGAAGGGGTGTGGGAAGCGGTCGCTATGGACGGTAGCAACACCCGGTTCTATAAGCAGGACTTGGGCGAGAAGCTTTATCGGAGGAGCCTCTACACCTTCTGGAAGCGGTCGGCTCCGCCACCTGCCATGACGATTTTCAACGCGCCGACACGTGAGGAGTGTACGGTCCAGCGCGAGCGTACCAATACGCCTCTGCAGGCCTTGCTCACGATGAATGGCCCGCAGTTCTTCGAGGCCGCTCGACATCTGGCCCAGCGAGCCATGCAAGCAGAGAGCCCCCTGGAGCGGCGCCTGGACTTCTTGGCCTCTCATCTCCTTTCCCGTCATCTGCAGGCGAAGGAACAGGAAATCGTAGGGCGTTCCTACCACGATTATTCGCGCTTCTACCAGGATAATCCGGATCAATTGGGACAGGTCTTGACCGTGGGTGATTCCGAGCCGGACGGGAGTCTTTCCAAGGTCGAGTTCGCTGCGCTGACCATGGTGGCCAACCAGCTCATGAATCTTGACGAGGTGTTGAACAAATGAGCCGAAGATGGATTTCAGCTTCCAGGCTTGCCGACGAAGCCGTTGGCGTCGAGACGCGGCGCCAGTTTTTTGCACGAGGTGCTCGCGGTCTCGGGGTGGCCGCCCTTGCGACCCTGGTAGGCGACGAGTCGGTTGCTCGGGCAGTTGTGAAACTCCATGACGGCGGGGGATTGCCCAACCTGCCCCACTTTGCGCCCAAGGCCAAACGCGCCATTTATCTGCACATGGTGGGTGCACCCCCCCAGATGGAAACCTTCGATTACAAGCCGACAATGAAGAAATGGCTGGACAAGGATCTCCCCGATTCCGTCCGTAAAGGCCAGCGCCTGACAACCATGACGTCGGGCCAGGATCGCTTCCCGATTGTGCCTTCGTCCTTCAAGTTCAAACAGCATGGAGAGAACGGCGCTTGGGTCTCCGAGCTGCTGCCTTACACGGCCCGCATGGTGGACGATCTGGCGATCATTCGGTCCATGCACACCGAGGCGATCAACCACGAGCCCGCGATTACTTTCATTCAGACCGGCCAGCAGATTCCCGGCCGACCCTGTATCGGCTCGTGGGCTGCCTACGGCCTCGGGAGCATGAACCGCGATCTCCCTACGTTCGTGGTCCTGAACGCCAGTCATACTCATCCGAAGGCCAACGTTCAGGCGATCTCCGCTAGACTGTGGAACTCCGGTTTTCTTTCCTCCCGGTTTGCGGGTGTTGCTTTGCGTGCTGGGGTAGACCCGGTCCTCTACATCAATAATCCGGAAGGTGTCCCTAGCGAGCTGCGCCGCCGGATGCTGGATGCCCTGGGGGAGATGAACCGGGTTCAGCACGAACGAATCGGTGACCCCGAGACTCTGTCGAGGATCCAGCAGTACGAGATGGCTTTCCGAATGCAGGCGTCAGTGCCCGAGCTGACCGATCTTTCCAAGGAATCTGCGAGTACCTACGAACTCTACGGTGAGGATGCGAAAAATCCAGGGACGTTTGCCCACAGCTGCCTCATGGCTCGGCGCCTGGTAGAACGGGACGTGCGTTTCGTCCAGATCTACCACCGGGGTTGGGACGTGCACCGAGAGGTTCCCCAGGTATTACCGACTCAGTGCAAGGATGTCGATCAGGGCTGCTGGGGACTGGTTCAGGACTTGAAGCAGCGAGGACTTTTGGAGGATACCGTCGTCATCTGGGGTGGGGAGTTTGGCCGCACCATCTACTGTCAGGGGACACTGACGGACGAAACCTACGGACGGGACCACCATCCACGCTGCTTTAGCCTGTGGATGGCCGGGGGAGGCGTCAAAGGGGGTACCGTCTATGGGGAGACAGATGAGTTTTCCTACAACATCGTGCGTGATCCCGTGCACGTTAGGGACTTCCAGGCAACGCTACTTCATCTGTTCGGCATCAATCACGAACAGTTCAGCTTCCGGCATCAGGGACTCGACAAGCGGCTGACGGGAGTAGAACCTGCCAGGGTAGTGACGCCGATTCTGGACTAAGGGATTTTTTCACAAGACCTTAGGCCAGAATCGGAAGGGCCCAAGTTCCAAGAACCAGATCCCAAACAGAGGCACGACCCCCGAACTTGGAATCGAGCGAAACATCGGCGCTGTCGCCACGTAATGGGAGTGTCACAAGGAGGATGTGATGAGCTACCGTCGTCTTTCGCTGAACCTCTTCTTGTTTTTCGTCGGAGTTTTGATTGTCAATATTTCCTGGTCAGAGGCCCAGGCTCAGGACCGTCAGAGGTCCGGACCTGGATTCGGTGGCAGACCCGGATTCGGACGTGGAGGCGGCTTTGGCCGGGGTTTGGACAAGTCGACCCTGATTCGCTCCGAGCAGGTCCAGAAGGAACTTGTTGTGACCCCTCAACAGAAGGAAAAGATCGAAGCGGCGACAGGATCGATCCAAGAGGAGCTCCGCGGACTGAGATCCGGGCTGCGTGACCTTTCTGGAGAGGAGCGGGATCAGCGAATGGCCGAGTTGCGGAGTCTGCAGCAGGAGCTGAACCTGAAGGCGACGAAGCAAATCGAAGATGTTCTCAGTCACGAACAGGCTGAACGTCTCGACCAGATCATGCTTCAATTTTGGGGAGCCCGTGCCTTGACCGAGGCAGATATGGTCCAGAAATTGGAGCTTTCGGAAAAGCAGCAAGATCAGATCCGGGTCATTTTTGAAAAGCAGGGGGAGGCGCAGCGGGAGATGTTCCAGGGAGACTCACGCGAGAATCGTCGCGAACTCTTCGCCCAGATGCGAGAGATGCAGGCGAAGACCAAGTCCCAGGCGTTGGCCGTCCTGACCGAGCAGCAGGACTCGGAGTTCAAGCGGCTGAAGGGTGCGGCATTCGAGGTGGACCGAGCTAGCTTGTTTGGTGGCTCTCGAGGAGGGAGAGGCGGTTTCGGAGGACGCCGTGGTGGTGGGGATGAGCCCCGTGTCCGTCCTCCCTCGGAACCATGATCTCATCGTTTTTCTCACCCCGATAATGATGTTCGAATCAGCGCGGTTCAATGCGCGTGATCGGAGGGATTTGGCATGAATCAGCTCCTCGCTTATGGAGTGGCGGGACTGTTGGCAATTGGTGGTGCTTGCCTCGGAGGTGACAAATGGTCTCGTTTCCGCGGACCCAACGGATCTGCGGTGAGCACGGAAACGGCCCTACCGACGGCTTGGAGCGACGAAAAGGGGGTGATCTGGAAGACGAAGCTTCCGGGCCCTGGCTCCTCCAGCCCGATCGTGATCGGTGACCAGATATTCATTGCCGCCTACTCCGGGTACGGTGACCTAGCCCCCGATATTGATGCCGGTGAGCAGAAAGATCTGGTGCTCCACGTGATTTGTATCGATCGGACGAGCGGGCGAATCCTGTGGCAGAAACCGGTTCAGCCCAAACTCCCTGAGTCTCCCTTCAGGGCTCCAGGAACCTCATCCCATGGTTACTCCTCGAGCACTCCAACCTCGGACGGCGAGCGCGTTTACGTTTTCTTTGGGAAGACGGGCGTGTTTGCGTTTGACCTCGAGGGTAAGCAGCTTTGGCATGCTGACGTCGGATCGAATCTCGACCGGATGAGATTCGGCTCGGGTGCCAGTCCTATCCTCTTTCAGGATCTTCTGATCGTGAATGCATCGATTGAGGGTGCCGCCATCGTCGGCCTGGACAAGCGTACCGGTCACGAAGTCTGGAAGGCCCCATTTTCCGGCTTCGGGGGTTCCTGGAGTACGCCGATCCTGGTTGAGGCTGAGGGTGGCCGAAAGGACCTCGTGGTCGCAGTGACGGACGAGGTCTGGGGCCTCAACCCCGAGACTGGAAAGCTGCGGTGGTATGCGACGACCGATCAAGGACAACCGATCTGTCCCAGCGTGATCGCTGAAGACGGGATTGTCTATGCCATTGGTGGCCGGCGCGGCAAAGCGATCGCGGTTCGGGCGGGCGGCAAGGGCGATGTTACCAAGACTCATGTGCTCTGGACTGCGAATGTGGGTTCCTATGTCACATCACCACTCATCCATGAGGGCCACCTCTACTGGGTGAATGATCGCGGTATCGCCTATTGTGTGGATGCAAAGACTGGCAAGGTCGTTTTCCAGAAGCGATTGTCAGGCGCCCGCCAGGTCTACGCGTCTGCCGTGCTGGCTGCTGGCAAGTTGTACGTTGTTTCTCGTGAAGCGGGTACCTTCGTATTGTCGGCCAAGTTGGAATTCGAACAATTGGCCCACAACCGACTGGAATCCGATTCTAGCGTCTTTAACGCCAGTCCAGCCGTGGACAAGGGTAAGTTACTGCTGCGTTCCAACCGATTTCTCTACAGTATCGGTCAAGACTGAACCGTCTTAGCTGGAGCCTTTCATCGTTCAGGTCTCGATTAAAATGGCGCCAGGTCTAACTGTGGCTTGCTAAATGTGATGCTTTGGGGTCCAATAGAGTCTTGTTACAGTGATGGAATCGGGTTCGATGCTGGGATATCCGGTCCGCATCTTCTAGTAACACTTCAAAGGAGGAAGCTACATGGACCCCAAAGATCTAAATAGACGCGACTTTCACAAGCTATCGATGGCCGCTCTGGGCGGTGTCATCGGCGGCGTGGTTTTTGCCAACTGTGGACCGGCTGAGAAGCCAGCGGAAGGGGCGCCCGCGGCGAGCGAGGCACCCCCAGCCGCAAAGCCACCCACGGAGGCTGCGGAGAAACACGTCTGTCGCGGATTGAACGCCTGTAAGGGCCAAGGTGCCGGCGGCGAAAATACCTGCGCCGGTTCGGGCGGATGTGCCACCTCTGCATCGCACTCCTGCAAGGGTTCCAACGAGTGTAAGGGACAGGGTGGATGTGGTGAGACCCCGGGTGCCAATGCCTGCAGCGGGCAGGGCGGCTGCGCCGTACCGCTTCAGGACCATGCGTGGGGCAAGGCTCGGACGCAGTTCGAAGAAAAGATGAAGGGCATGGGCAAGGCAGTCGCCGACGCTCCGCCGGCAGGATAAGCGCCTAGCTGCATCCTACCCGTGGGTATTCGAATCTGAATTGCCCCGGAATCTGAATCGCTCTCGTCGTGGCGTCGTGTTTCAAACATGACGGTGCGATGAAGGCGGGAGTGTGTCTCAACCGAAGAAATCCATGCCAGTTTCACGGCTCGGACATCCCAACCTGGGCCTCGGTGTCGGGCTGAGGACCACCCACTTCTCCTATATTCTCGAGCATAAGCCACAGGTGGACTGGTTCGAGGTCATTTCGGAAAACTTCATGGATTCCGGAGGGAGACCTCGCTACGTTCTCGAGCAGATCTGTGAACGTTATCCGGTGGTCATGCATGGGGTCTCTCTGTCGATTGGTTCCACCGACCCCCTGGACTTCGAGTATCTTTCAAAGCTCAGGGCCCTGGCCAAGGACATCAAGGCGCTTTGGGTGTCGGACCATCTCTGCTGGACCGGGGTGGCGGGGCGAAACACCCATGACCTACTTCCCATTCCCTTCACCGAAGAGACACTGAAACATGTGGTAGAGCGCGTGCGGATAGTCCAGGACTTCCTGGAGCGGCCGCTCGTTCTGGAGAATCCCAGCACCTATCTCATGTTCTCCGAGTCGACCTTGAGTGAGTGGGAGTTTATTGCCCGGATGGCTGAGGAGGCCGACTGTGGACTGCTCCTGGACGTGAATAATACCTATGTTTCCAGTTTCAATCACGAACTGGATCCGGTGGAGTTCATCGACTCGGTCCCCCATGATCGCGTGGTTCAGTTTCATCTGGCCGGCCACAGCAACTACGAGACTCATCTCATAGACACCCACGATAACTACGTCATTCCACCGGTTTGGGAGCTCTACCAGCAGGCCCACGGGTTGACTGGAGGTGTTTCGACGTTACTGGAGTGGGATGCGAGGATTCCCCCCTTCCCAGAGGTTCATGCCGAGGTTCTCAAGGCCAAGAAATTCATGGGCGAACGTCTCCAGAAGCCAGGTCCGTTGGCTGAAGAGGATCTGGTTCCGGCTCAACCCATGCCGCAGGGGGCGTCTGCCGAACACGGGCGCCGGGACGCGTCCTGGGTTCCCCACCCGCTGCATCACATCGTCCCTGAGGTTCGGTGAGATGCCCTCACCCGAGGACGATTCTTCGGATCCTACCCGGCCCCACGACCTGGACGTCGTTCAGCGCTGGTTTCAAGCGGTTGTCAGTCATCCCTCCGGTGTGGGCGAAGGTGTCGATTCCGCTCAGGCCCAGGAGCTAATCTGCCTCAAGCGAGATGAGCTTGAGAAGGTAGTGCGCTCGACCAGGCGTTTCGGCGCTTCGGAACGCCTATCGGTCTACGCCAATGCCTACTATGCCCGGCTCTTGGAGTGCCTGGGAGAGTCGTTTACGGTCCTCAAACACGCGCTTGGTGAGGACACCTTCAATGAGTTCGCCTTTGGGTATCTGCAGACCTATCCTTCACGCAGTTATACCCTCAATCGGCTTGGAGAGGGTTTCGCCCGCTATCTCGATGAGACGCGCCCAAGGAGTAGTGGGACCGAACCGCTTGGCCCTGACTGGCCGGATTTCCTGATCGACCTGGCCCGTCTGGAGTGGGTGATTGGTCAGGTCTTTGATGGGCCTGGGCTGGAGCAGGAAGATCCCTTAGACTACGAGAGTCTTCAGGCAATCGCTCCAGAGCAATGGCCGCAGGCGCGTCTGAAGCTCGCCGTGTGTCTGAAGTTGCTGCAGTTCAGCTATCCCATCAACGACTACTACACTGAGGCTCGCCGTGCTAGAGAAGGCGAGAAGATTCCTCTGCCCGAAGCGCGGAGACAGTTTGTGGCCATCAGCCGCCGGGAATACGTGGTGAGGCGGTATGAGCTGAGTGAGCCCCAGTATCGGCTGTTGGAGTCGCTGCAGGCAGGACAAACGATCGGTCAGGCTATTGAGTGTGCAGCCGAGATCTTAGATGCGGATGATCAGGAATTGGCGGTATCCCTGAGGAGCTGGTTCCACAACTGGGCTGCCGAAGGCTTCTTCCAGGCAGTGCAGGAATAGGCCAGGTCAGGCGCGCCTCTGAGGAGCCCTGGCCCCATTCGAGGAAGCAGCTTCTTCTCACTTCAGGCGGTCCATCACCTACGCCGAAGGCGTTAATGCGTGTAGCTCAGACATCTGAGGTTTGAAGTCAAGTCTTTTTTCCACAGCTTGATTGCTCTCTACAAGAAGGCCAGCAAAGGGGCGTTGTTCGCCTTCAAAGAAGCCACATAAATAGCGTCGTCGTAGGGGACCCGGTTCTTCCAGCAGCGGTAGATTATGCGCAGCCACTTGAAGGCCAAAGAGCGCACCGCGACGTGATGATCTTTCCCTTGGCTGACCTGCATCTTCCAGACCCCACAAACAACGCGCGGCCGTCCTAGTGCCGGGGGAGGAGCTGTGAGCAAGAGGGGATATCGAGATCGCTGGGATCGGGTGGAGGCCAAGAGCCTTGACCAACAGTTCATCAGTGAGATGCGCGAGGGAGTCAGTTGCTTGCCGATCGAG
>CAUZIZ010000056.1:0-31222 GCA_963579905.1 Acidobacteria bacterium UBA6911
GCAAGGGTGAGCACCTCGTCTACCGGCACAATCTGGTTGAAGCAGAGTGCGGCCGGAAACAGCTGCCGAAACTCATCCAACGCCGACCCGATTAATTTGCCCTTGGTGCTGTTTGGACCAACCAGGATCGGCCGCTTGAACGAGACCTTTCGATCATCTGAGAACACCTGGGTTACGCGCGAGAAGGCCACCACTACCTCACTAGGAAGCAGTCCTGAACTGGCAACCGGGGTCCCTCCGACCAACTGGACCTGGACGCTCCCCCCGCGACCCGTTTGCTGCTCCAGCATCGCGGTCGTGACCAGCGTTCGACCGGCTAGCAGATTTCCAGGTAGACGAATTGAGACGACGGAGGGAGCGCGAACACAGAGCGAAGCTGGGTCGATGGCACTCCCGTTGGGATGTTTCCCGAAAATCTCCGCCGCCAGACCCCACTCTTTGCCACCGTTCGACGACTCGGAGGGCCGAACCAGGTCGGAACTGAGAGCGACACTCCGGATGTCGCGAAGCAGGATATCCGGATGCCCTTCAGCCACGAAGCGAGGTTGTTGCCAGACGACGAAGTCCTGCTCGCTTCCGTCTCCAGCATCGCCCGACACCAGCGACAGGACCACCTCTGCTTCTGGTTGACCCTCTCCCGACTTTGGAATCACGAAAGACAGGGTCTGCTCCGTTTGCAAGGGAGTGACCGGCTCCATCCATCGGGATGGGCCCCCTTTTCGTCCGATCAGACCGACAGGGCCGAAGCTCCACAGTCCCTGCTGCCAATCAGCCACGTGAGCGGCAAGATCAGCGGCGTCCTGGGGGCGTGCTCTTCGCCAGCGGGTTGCGAGATCATCCAACAGGAGCGATTGGTTAGATTCTGTGAGGCTCGACCAGAGAGTGGCGAGATACTTGCTATTGAGTCGCCGATCGCGGGCGACATCCGCAATCTTTTTCTTGCCTTCGGTGAGCGCCTTTCGTTCGGCGAGAGTTGCTGCAAGATACTTCTCCAGCGGCAGCAGTCCGGCGAGTCCGATTCGGGTGTCGGCGTGGACGTTGACGTTCCCAACCGCGGAACCGACTCCGAAATCTGCCGGGTCCACGAACTCCCGATAAAAGCCACGAATCTGGTCCAGGATCTCGTCTGTCCAGTCGCGTCGCGTCGCCTGCGCCGAGAAACGAAACCCATCGGGCAACAGTACTGCATGCTGGGCAATCCCTTTGCCTGCATCTAGATACTTCCTGAGCAGACCTGGCGACATGACGAGGGAGCTGCCGGTGTTGGTGAACCCTTCACCGGCGGCACTGTCCGTCGGAAACTCCCGCGCTGGATCCAGTGGGACGCCTGTCAGATCGCGGATTGTGTGCGTATATTCGGCGTTGTTGAGTCGGCGCAGGACGACCAAACCAGGATCGCCGGCATCGGCCAATGCCGCAGCATCCAGATAGCGCTGGACCCACGAACGCAGCTTTTTCCTCTGTTCCGGAGTCAGTTGTTTTGAGTACTTGGGAGGCATCTCGCCGTTGTCGAGCATTTCGGCAACCTTGAGCCAATTCTGTGTACCCTGACGCACCGCTGCTATGTTGGCGAAACGTTCCAGATCCAACTCACCCGTCTTCTTTTCCGTGGAATGGCAATTCACGCAGAATTCCTGGATCAGCGGCCGAGTGTGCTTCAAGTATTCGTCGGACAAGTCTGCAAAGTGATCCGGTTTCGGACTGGCTTCAGCTTGGCCGGGCAGGGAAGCCAGCACCAGCACCAGCACCACCAAAACCATGGCGAACACTTTCTGTGAATGGCTAGTAGTCATGGGTTTGGACCCTGTCAGCCGTACCGAGTCAGAAGCATGAAAATCTCGCTATTAGACACTATTATACACTAGTTCCAGGCCTTGATTGGCATCTTGATCTTTTAGGCAGCCACCGATAGGCTGGGAGTCGCCACCAACGAAAGGCCGTGCAGATAGCGGAGGTGACTACCATGCTTCAGCGTCGTGACTTTCTCGGTCGTCTATTGCTTACGCCCTGGTGGGCCCAACGGGTCTACGCGCAGGCCATTCGAGGACTCCCTCCATTGGAGATTGAGGACGTCAAGGTTATTGCCACCAGTCCGACAGCCAACCGCTCCTGGATTTTCGTCAAGGTGATCACCAGCGAACCGGGGTTACACGGGCTGGGGTCTGCCAACAACGCCTTCCTCTCCTGGTCCGTCAAGGCGGCGATCGAAAAGCATCTAGCTCCGTTTTGGATCGGAAAGGACGCGGATCGGATCGAAGACCTCTGGCAGTCGACGCACACCCGGTCCTACTGGCGCAATGGCACCCTCACCAACGTTGTCCAGGCAGCGCTCGACATGGCTCTGTGGGACATCAAGGGCAAGCGCGCCAACATGCCTGTCTACCAACTTCTGGGCGGAAAGGTGCGCGACGCAGTACCCCTGTATTCCCATGCCGGCGGGCCCACTCAGGAAGCCTGCGTAGAGAGTGCTCAGAGTTGGATGGAGAAGGGCTTTCGCCACGTACGCGTCCAGCTCGGATCCTATGGCGGCGGTGGCTTTATTCCTCCTGGTGAAGGCAGCCGGCCCGAATCGGGTTACCAGGGCAGGGCATTTGACGAAGAGCTGTATATCCAAACCATTCCGAGGTTGTTCGAACATCTTCGCAACAAGCTCGGTTGGGAGATCAAGCTCTTACACGATGTGCACGAGCACCTGACGCCGACCGCCGCGCTGCAGCTGGCTCGGCGAATGGAGCCGGCGCGGATGTTCTTCGTCGAAGACATCCTTCCTCCCGAGCAGATCGAATACTTTCGAACCATCCGAGCACAAACGAACACTCCGATGGCGATGGGAGAGCTCTTCACCCATCCGTTGGAATGGGGCACTCTGATTTCGGACCGCCTGATTGATTTTATCCGTTGTCGAGTCTGCGCGATAGGAGGCATCACTCAAGCCAGGAAGATCGCCACACTGTGCGAGCACTTCGGCGTGCGTACGGCTTGGCAGGAAGGTGGCGATAACGATCCTGTCAACCAATTGGCCGCCTATCACGTAGACATGTCGATCCCAAGCTTTGGAATCCAGGAGGAGAACAGCTTTCCCGATGTGGTACACGAGATGATGCCAGGTGCGGCCCGCATTCGCGGCGGTTATCTGTATGGCAGCGGAGGTCCTGGTCTGGGAATTGATATCGACGAAAGGATTGCCCGGAAATTCCCACTCGTGGAAAACCACCACAATGCCGACTGGACCACAGTGAGGGGAATAGATGGGGCACTGGTGAAGCCCTGATCGCCTTCGATCGTTTAAGCTGAAGCTTGAATAGTGAGCAGTGAGCAGTCCGGAAACAGCCGAAGTCAATGGTGTCGCAAGTGGGGTAGATTGGCAATATTACGAGGCCAAGTCCGGCAGAGCCGCGAACGACTTGAGTCGTTAGCAAGCTGAGCCCAGGTTCCGAGGAGAGAGCCGGACAACAGCACAACCTCCCCAGTAGCCCAGAGTTTCTTTCTCGAATGAGGCCGGTGCTTCCTAGGGGCGAAACTAGGCTGACGCTTCAACCACGAGGAAGCGCAGAAAATCTTCACCAGGTGACAGAGACGTGACTGTCAGGGAGCGGGACTGACAGGGCCCATGCCCCCCAGGCGCGCCACGTCGAAGGAGTGCATGCAGATGTCAATCAGCCGGTTATGGCACTGTCACGATTGCTAGATGAAGTCGCGTATGGGGTGCCAATCCAGATCCCGAACGGCAATCAAGAGGGTCTCTCAGACTCATCCAGCTGCTGATCGAATTCCTCGTCGCATTCTGGGCAATCTTGATAGGTGGTGAAGTGGGTAACTATGGAGGTCGCCACCAGGCGGCGGTCGTATTTTTTGCGCAGAACAGTCTGCAGGATGTACCGGTAGGCTCTACGTTCGGACCAGTGGCCGCAGAAATCGATCACAATTCCAAGAGTTTCCAATTCATCAATCAGTGCGCCCAGTAATTTTTCTGCCTTCTCCTGGTCTCGACTCGATCGGGAGCTGGGAGGGAATTCGGTGAACTCAGCAATTCCGAAATCAGGACTCCCGTGTTCTCGTGGTCGATCCTGTCCATCAACTCTAGCTCTTCGACGATTCTCGGAACTTTCATGGCGAACACTCCTTGCATCTATTAAAACGAGCTTTGCCCCAGGAATTGCGAGATTATATTTTGAGTGGATCATACTCCCATTTGCCCAGATGGCAGTGGTGAGCATATCGTACCTGCAGATCCCTACTAGACCTGGAAGGAAATCATGACTCCGGACTGGATTCGAATCATCGAAAAGGCGGAATGGCGGGCACGGGATTCCTCCGGAGAATTGGTCTTCAGGGACCAGATGTGGATCTTGGGCGGGTGGTTCAGTTCCTTTGAGCCGTGCCCTCGGGATGTCTGGAGCTCGCGCGACGGAAGAAATTGGACGCAGCTCCAGCGAGAGGCACCCTGGAAGCATAGCGACTTGCCGATGACGCTGGTCTTCGATGACCGAATGTGGCTGATGGGAGGATGGTTCAACGGTTTGTTGCCTGGATGTTCGGCAAGCAGCGAAGTCTGGTCGTCTAGCGACGGTCTCTCCTGGAAACAGGCTACGGCCCGTGCGAGTTGGTCTCCTCGTCTGGCGGCTGGCGCCATTGCCTTCCAGGACAAGATGTGGATTCTAGGTGGAATCGAGAACTACTTTCTTGGTGACGACACCAGCCTTAGAAATGATGTCTGGTGCTCAACCGACGGCGAAACCTGGGAGTTGGCGACGGAGCAGGCGCCCTGGTCGCCTCGCGCCTTTCATCAGGCCGTTGTGCTGGACGGGAAGATGTGGGTGTTTGGAGGCGGGAACTACGTTCCCAGGCATTTCGCCCTGAACGATGTCTGGTGCTCGGAAGATGGTGTTGAATGGACGCTGGTGAGAGAGAATGCTCCGTGGGAGCCCCGGCTCTGGTTTTCATCGGTGGTCTACCGGAATCGGATCTGGGTTCTTGGTGGATGGTCGCAGGAGGAGGGAAATATGGGAGATGTGTGGTGCTCAGCGGACGGTGAGCACTGGACGTGTCTGAAGTCGGAGGTCCTCTGGAGGCCGCGTCACGAGCACTCCGCTTTCGTCTTCCAGGACAGGATCTGGGTCGCCGGAGGACACGCCGCTCCGCTTAGCAGTGAGGTTTGGTCGCTGCACCTACCGGTTGGCTGGTGTGAGGATGCAAGAGTCCCGATCTGAATCCGTCGTCTTGGGTCTCATGCAGCGTACCCCTGTCCCCCCCACCCTCAACCTCAATGCCATTATCCAACCCGAAATGCTCATGGTCTAAGACCGGGCGGTGTGGAATAATTGCTTTCCAGATTGGAGATAAAATCATGAAGCTGACCTGGGAACTCACGGATCTGGATCGGGAATTCTTCGAACGGGAGCTCGAGAGTTTTGTGCCCGACCGGATTTTCGACGTCCATGCCCACCTTTACGAGCTTTGGCAATGGAAGAAGCCGACCATTCTGCAGGGCGGTCCCGAGAAGTTGCCCCTGGAGCGATATCAGGAGGAAATCCAGTGGATCACTCCGGGACGGGAGACTCACGCCCTTTTTTTCGGAGGAGGACTGCATCCTGAGACCTACCGTGTCTCCAATGAGTACGTGGCCGTTCAGGTTGCCAAAGATCCGGATTCCCGTTCCCTTCTGATCGTTTCACCTCACATGGATCCTGAAGAGGTCCGACAGGAGGTTCGCCGGCTTTCCATGGTGGGCTTGAAGGTGTATCAGCACTTCGCCCCTGGTGTGGAGACCTGGGAGGCAGAGATCGAGCAGTTTCTGGCCGAGGAACACGTACGAATCGCTCACGAAGAAGAACTGGTTGTTCTGCTCCATATGGTCAAGAGTCGCGCTCTGGCAGACCCTACGAATCAGCAGAAGATTCGCTATTACTGCGAGACCTACCCCGGCATGCGCCTGATCCTGGCTCATGCCGGTACGGCCTTCAATCCCCATCACACGGCGGAAGGAATCCATTCCTTGAAGGGATTGACCAACGTCTGGTTTGATATGTCGGCCATCACCGGCAATGGAGCCCTGGAGCCAATCGTTCGGACCTTTGGTCACGAGCGCTTGATGTGGGGTTCCGACTACCCCATCAGCCACCTGCGGGGGCGCTGCGTTGCAATCGGAGACAGCTACATATGGCTTTATGAAGATACCCTCGATTGGAGTAGGGTCTCCTACCGCGAGCTCAAACCGCTTTTCATGGGTCTCGAGTCCCTGCGGGTCTTGAAGGTGGCTTTGTGGAATCTTGGACTCTCGGATCGCCAGGTCGAGGATGTGTTCTGGACCAACGCCCGCAAAGTCCTCCGCCTCGAGTGAATGGGAGAAATGGGCGGTCGGGGCGCGCCGCTCAAGGGGCAGCTAGAGGATCGGTGTTTAGCTCTCTCAGGTACCACTTCACGAATCTGTCAGCCTTACCTTCCATCTTGCTGTAGGGTCCCGGCTCGTAGAACCGGCTATTGACTCCGGCCTGGTTATTAGCGCAGATGTGCAGATCTTCCTCGACGGTCTTGAGCCAGAGCCAAGTCACCTCTTCGACTTCGTAATCGATTTCCTCTACCGCTTCCGGATGCACCAGCCAGGTGAGTTCAACATCGGTCTCCTGGGGGGACACAGGCGTGAAGCGGGCCAGCATCCCGTGGTCGTTGCAGGCTGTGAACTAGTGGACTGGAAAGAACATCATGCTCGTAACTCCGCCGTCGTACTCGGTATAGGAACCCATCAATGGTGCTACCGGTTGACCCAGGCGGCTCTGGGTCAAGAACCCCCGGCGTATGGGATGCGTCCTCCGTGCTGCTTCACGCCCGAGGGACGCCTTAGTGAATTGACCGGGTAGCCCAATTGGCAGGTCTACCTCTCCCACTCCTCCGTGTATCGTGCCAGATCATCGGCGAGTCGTCTCGACTCATCGGCAGACCCATAGGACATCACCGCTGTGAGCTCAGGGTGGGTGGATGCGCAGTGATAGTATTCGTAGAAGTTCTCCGCTACCAGTTTTCAATTAGCAGGGATCAGATGCTGCACTCGAGCGCAGATCTGCGCCTTGTCCCATCCGTGAGGTCGGTACAGGTCCTCGACATCGCGGGCAACCTCATCGAAGGGTGGAGGGTCCTGAGATAGACAGACGAAGATAAGTCCCTCGACCACTCGAACCTGGCAGCGGTGCAGGGAATAGTTCTTCTTGCAGAAGCCGTCCTCCATGTGGCGGGCCGACAACAGCGAGCCGTCCAGCCCATAGGTCCAGCTGTGATTGTGATAGGGACACACAAACATCTTTATGGTTCCCTCAGCTTCGCGGCAGATTTGCGAGCCTCGATGTCGACAGACATTGTGCAGTGCGTGGATCTCTTCCTGCTCGCGGACGATGATGACCGACTCGTCCGCCATGGAGTAGAGAAAAAAAATCACCGCTGCGAGCTAGGCGGCTCACGTGTCCGGAAAACAACCAGTGGCGCAGGTAGATTCGCTCGACATCCTGTTCGAAGATCTCGCGGGAGCTATAGAACTCACGATCCAGGGCGCAGCCGGGCCTGCGAGTCAACCCGGACTTCTCAGGAGGGAGGCTGCGATTGGTTTCAGTCATTGGCAACGTGCTCCTCGGAAGAGGCGTAACCCCTGCACCCACTGGTCGCCCATCAACTCGCGGTGATGGAGATCGGAATGTATCAATCCTCCCCACTTTCGGTCAACCGGGACTGGCTCGCGAAGGAGGCAAGGGGTTGAAACCCAACCTCCATTTCCCATACTCTGCGCCTGATACTCAAGAAAGGGGAACCATGGAGCGCATCGTCTATCTCTACTGCAGGAAGCAAGGCGTAACAGCAGAGCAGTCCCGGAAGTGGACGCTGGAGGTCGATGTTCCGATTACTTCGACCCAGCCGGGCATCCAGAAATTCCAAGTCTCGGAGATCAGTTCTTCGGGGGAGGGACCCCTCGAATTTCACGTTCTGGAGGAGATCGAAGTGGACAGCTACGAGGCCTGGACGAAGGTGGCTGAGCAGCCAGGCATGAAGAAGGTCGCAGCCGAGTGGCCATCCTACTTCGACGAGACCTCGATCCTGGAAGTAAGGTCGACGAAGATCGAGTAGCAGGAGGCCACTGGGTCGGAAGGCACTGCTGAAGAAGCACAAACCGAAAAACGCCGAACATGCGAAGGCGAAGCTCCTCCTCCGGCCTTAGAAATTCTCCGGTTCAATACCTCGGTTCGGCTGACGCCAGATCAGAGGTCGGTTGTTGCTTGCCCTGTCAGGCCATTACCTCGAGGCGGCGCGCACGCGGGACGGGTCGCCTTCGGTGTAAGTGTTGTTGGGATCCCCGGAAGGAATCTGGGGAAACTCCATGAAAATAATCACTCCCTGGAGGTCGTAGCCTGAGAGGTATATTCTCCCACTGCTCGATCCACGGTTGAGAACCCAAACCGGTAGGAAGCTCCCAATTTTCACCATGTTCGCTGTCGTACCCGGGGCTTTGACCTGCGCCCGGCAGCCCGATCAAAGCGTCGGGCCGTCCCGGTGCTTCCCGACTGTAGTCAAAGGCGAATTTTCTCTCCCAGCTTCCGTCTCTTGTGGAGGGTTTCTTGATTTCAGGGACCTCCTGGAACTCGTGTCCGCTCATGCGACGGACCTTGATAGAGCCGTCGCTGTAGATCTCGTTCTGGACCACTGACCACAACACCTTTTCGTCCGCCACGCTTTCCTCCTCCTGCTTTTCTGCTGCAGCCACTGTTTCCGATTTTTTCTGGTCAGTGGCCCCCCAGCGGTGCAGCCCCATTCGAGAGAGAAACTTCGGTTACGTCTGCCGTGATTGTCGCTACCGCCAATGACAGAGCCGTGACTGCAAAGGAGCGCTCCCGATCACCGATCGGGACATGCCGCAAAGGGGGATGCAATCGGCTACCGTCTGTTTGGTCGGTTGTTTCCGGCATCGGTATGCCGGTACCGCTCCTTCGCAGGCACGGCTCTGTCATTGGCGACTCTCGGATGATCTCCTACCGAATAAAGTTTCAGCCTAGTGTACGTCCCATTTTCCGCTCTTCTGAAGAAATCTATAACGAACGTGGGCCGAATGATTTCTCGAATAGTGCCTTGGAAGCGCTTTGTCAAGGCGTGCCAAATCCTATTCTGTGAGGTTAGGCAGCTCGATCCAACGCCGCTCTGCCTGGCTGGCCAGGACGGCATCTGCCACCTGCTGAGCTCGAAGGCCGAGCCGGAAGCTGGGGACAGCCTCTCTTCTCTCCAGAATCGCGGAAACGAACTCCCATACGATGTCGTAGCGGAAAACGGTAGCCGGTTCTCCCACAGAGGGGGCACGCGGGCTTTCCGCGGGATTCAGATAGACTTTGGGCACGTCGGTAATCGCTAAATCGCTGGCGGTCTTTCCCAGCAGAATGGTGTTGGGAGTGTGGAGCTGATACACCGCTGAACCCTCAGATCCGTCGATCTCTGCCCACTCGTGGTGAAAGCCCTGGCGGGCGTACCCCTTTTGGCCAGGGTCGTGCCCTCCCAGACACCCACGCCGCCTTCCCTGAATTCACCGATCATGCTTGACCAGTCATCTACTTCAGAGGGACGGCAGGGCTTTCCTTCGGCGGTCTGATCGCGCTCGGCGAAGCGGGCGACGGCACCACAGATCCAATGCAGCGGACCCAACAGGTCCATTCCCAGTTCCAACCTATGGATCGTCATATCGAAGAGGTCTCCCGCCCCGGCGAAGGCTTTATATTGACGCCATCCCCAGTGGGTGTCAGGGAGATCGAGGAAGCGTTGGCTGCGAAAGTGGCGGGGCTCGCCCAGCGCTCCGCTCTTGGTCAGGTGTTTGAGGTAACGCATCGCCGGCGCAAAGCGGTAGGTGAAGGCGGTCATGTGAACTACGCCTGCCCGATTGGCCGCCAGGTACATTTCCTCGGCCTCGGCCGCATCGATCCCAACGGTTTTTCGCACAGAATGTGCTTCCCCGCCTGGGCTGCTAAGATCGCAATGGATCGATGGGTGAAGTTAGGGGTAGCGATTATGACGGCATCAATCTCGGGATCTTCGACGATCTCGTCGACTTCGAGGGCACCCTTCGCCACTCCCCACTGCTCTTGGCGTTCGGCGACGAGCTGGGTGTCTTTGTCGCAAATCGCGACCACTTTGGCCCTGGGATCCAACCCGATTCCAGGCACGTGGTGATAGTCGCTGACTGCGCCCGCGCCAATGATTGCGATGCGTACTGGTTTCTCTCTCAGCTTGAGTTCTCCATTGGACATGGCATTATGGACCTTTAGAGACTCGAGTCAATGGGTCCTGAAATACTGCCTCCCACGATACCTCTCCAGTTCGTCGCCACCGAAAAAGCAGGGCCGGTCTCGGCTTTGATGTGTCGTCCCGAGAAGGCGAAATGGCTTCTTCTCCTGGCCCGTGGTGCCGGGGCGGGAATGAAGCACGCGTTCATGGAGTCGATCAGTGTCGCCCTATTCGAACTGGACATTGCCACCTTTCGCTATCGGTTTCCCTATCGGGAACGCGGTAAGCGCTTTCCGGACTCCCAGAAGACCCTCTTGGCAACGGTTGAGTCGGCGGTTGCCGCCGCCTCGGAGGCGGCCCCGGAACTCCAGCTTCTGGCAGGGGGGAAGTCCATGGGCGGACGCATGACGTCTCTGCTGGCAGCCCAGTCCGGTTTGTCCATGGTCCAGGGGTTGGTCTTTCTTGGATTTTCCCTGCATGCTCCGGGGAGAGCGGAGGTCCGAAGGGCCGACCATCTGCCCTAGATCGAGATGCCAATGCTCTTTTTGCAGGGAACTCGTGACAGGCTGGCAGATCTGACATTGCTTGGGCCCATCTGCGAGCAGTTGAGAGATCGGGCGACGCTTCATGTCGTGGAGTCCGCGGACCACTCCTTTCATGTTCCCCGCAAGTCGGGGAAGACCAACCACGAAATTCTGGGACAACTGGCCAGCGTGATAGCGGATTGGACGACAGGCTTGCTCCCCAGAAAGTCCTAGGGCAGCTCGCCATAAGTTCTGAGCCAGGGGGCAGTAGTCAATCGTTGTCGCTGGCTAGGCGTCGCGAGCGAGGCATATCGGGCTATATTCCGAGTCGAGCGCAACAACGCCAGCGACGACGAGGGGCTGCGGGACCCTGGTTCAAAACTTGTGGCGCGCTGCACTAGCACAAGCCGATTACTGTTATTCTGCTCCGGCCTTCTTCAGAATCCCGATCACCTCATCGTGGCCGGATGCCCACATCAGGACCGTCATGCCTGCATTGTCGGTGTCTTTGACCCTTGCCCCTTTGCCCACCAGCGCCTGGACGATCTGGGCATTCCCGGCTGCTGCAGCCCACATCAGAGCGTTTTCCCCCAGTTTATTCTTGGGCTTGACTCTGGCACCCTTTTCCAGCAGGGCCTTAACCGTCTGGGTATCGCCCGCTTGTGCAGCCTGAATCAGACTTTCGTCAGCAGCGACCAGGGAAAGAGTTGTTGAGCACAGAATCAAAACCGGGACGATAAGCATTCTGGACATCTTCGCCCCTCCTAGCACTTAAAGCTTTCGTGTTGATTGGTGATTGTGTCCCGAAGTCGGGGTGAGAAGCAATTGTCCCTCGAGGTTGACGGTGGGGTGAGCGCTCTAAAGACGAGCTTTTCTGCGCAGACGTTTTGTGCTGCCTCCCGCTGCCGTTATACTTCAGTGTTTTTAAAGACACTCGTCTACGAGAAGGAGATCAACGTGAACATGCGACCCAACAAAGTGAAACAGAAACTGGCTTCCGGTGAAATGGCCTATCTGGTTTCGGGTTTGGAAGGCCCAGACGAGATTGACCTGTTCGGACCCGTCGGATTCGACGGAGCCTGGTTAGAAGCGGAGCACGGATCCGTGGACTTCGGGGACATCCCCGATTTGACCCGTGCCTGTGACTTGTGGGGCATGACTTCCGTCTTGCGAGTGAATAGCAATCAGCAGTCGCTCGTCTACAGGAGCCTGGACCGCGGAGCTCAGGGCATCGTAGTGCCCCATGTCAACACCCGGGAAGAAGCGGAGAACGTGGTGGAAGGGGGCAAGTTCGCGCCTTTGGGCCGGAGGGGCCTGTTCACCAGTCGTCAGGGTATTGGTGTGACGGACTACATGTCGGTGGCCAATGATCACACGCTCCTGATCGTGCTGATCGAGGACATTGTCGCGGTTGAAAACCTTGACCAGATTCTGGAGGTGGACCACATCGACGTTTTTTTCGTGGCTCCCAGCGACCTGGCTGCCACCATGGGATTGATCGGTCAGCTTGACCATCCCCAGGTGCAGACGACCATCGACGAGACCCTGGCGAGAATCCAGAAACGCGGCCGCGTCGCCGGTACTTTGGCCAATAACGAAAACGTGGGCCGATATTCGGCCGCCGGAGTCCGCTGTTTCCTAACCAGCACCGCTCCTTGGTTGGCAGCCGGGGCCAGGGGCTTCCTGGACCGAAGTGAAGCGGCCAGAGGTGGGGAATAGCGAGAGGCTTTCCAGGATCATCTCGTTGTTCAGTAACACACCAAAGGTCGGGTTGAATGGTTCTGCGGCAGAGAGGATAATGGGTAGATAATTTCCAAAGGAGGAGCAAATATGTCCACATCTATGGATCGCCGACGTTTTCTGGGGAGTGCCGCACTGAGTGCTGCTGCTTCCAGCGTGGCCGTTTCGGCCAAGACCACATCCAAGTACGACTCCCCCAACACTCGGGTGGTGCTCGGGGTCATGGGCATGAGCCGGGGTAGGACTCTGGCGATGAGCCTGGGCAGTCAACCCAACGTCCACCTGAAATACATCTGTGATGTGGACTCCCAGCGCTTGGACAAGGTTGCCAAGATGTTGGAGGAGAAGCTGGGTAAGGCCCCGCAGAAGGTGACCGACTTCAGGAGGATTCTGGAGGATCCAGCTGTCGATGCCCTGGCCAACGCAGGCCCCAACCATTGGCATGCCCCTGGTACGATTCTAGCCTGCTCTGCCGGCAAGCACGTCTACGTCGAGAAGCCCTGTAGCCACAATCCCCGAGAGGGGGAGCTCATGGTTCAGGCGGCGCGCAAATACAATCGAGCGGTCCAGATGGGGACCCAAAGACGGAGCTCACCCGGGACCCAGGAGGCTATTCAGCAACTCCACGAAGGTGTGATCGGACGCGTCTACATGGTGCGGACCTGGTACAACAGCGGCCGCGGTACTTTGGGAAGAGGAAAGCCGACTGCGGCACCGTCCCATCTGGACTACGATATGTGGCAGGGTCCAGCTCCCCGGTTTCCCTACAAGGACAATCTGATCCACTACAATTGGCATTGGCATTGGCACTGGGGAAATGGTGAGCTGGGGAACAACGGCGTCCATACCCTGGACCTGTGCCGTTGGGGAATGGGAGTTGACTACCCGACCGGGGTGACTTCCAGCGGAGGCCGCTATTGCTTCGACGATGACCAGGAAACGCCAGATACCCATACGGTTTGCTACGAGTTTCCAGGAAAGCGTTCGATCACCTGGGCCGGCTTGAGCTGCAATCGTCACAGCCCCGGTTTCATAACCTTCTATGGGGACAACGGGGCCTTGGATCTGGGGTCGAAAGGCTCATACACGATCCTCGACAAAGATGGCGAAGTGGTGAAAAAGTCTCCCGAGGACACCTACGGCGACATTCCACACGCCCAGAACTTCCTGGCGGCAATCCGCAATGACAAGCCTCTCAGTTTAAATACGGAAATTGCAGAGGCCCACAAGACCACCCTGATGTGTCACCTTGGGAACATCGCCCATCGAACCGGGCGCAACCTGACGTGTGACCCCAGCAACGGTCACATCAAGAACGATCCGGAGGCGATGCAGTACTGGTCTCGGGAGTACGCCAAGGGTTGGGAGCCCCAGGTCTAACCGCTATTTTCGCCTGTGCGGTCATCGGTGCTGCACCTGCCTAGCGTCTTTCAAAGAGTCAAAGGAAAGGTCAATCCCAATGGGATTGACCCTTCCTTATCGGCCTTCTTCTCGAATCGCCTTCCTCGTTACTGGAACCGGAGCGAGTAGAGATCCGCATCCTTCATTACGAATCTTAGCCGGACCGGCTTACCAGCGATTCGGTTCAGGGTGTCGCTGCGGGCCTTGGGATGGCCTCGGTCCCACTTGACCATGTGCTCGATCTCGTCTCCCCAGATCAGAGGGGAAGCCTCCAAGGCAAAGCCAGGCACGGGATTTCCATTGATATCCTGGATCTCTAGCCGAATGCTGCCGGCTGCCGAGGTGGCGAAGTTCAAAACCAGATTGAGTCCTTCGAAGACAATTGGCCTGGTGATCAGTTCACCACCAGAGTAACCGGCGTGGGCTGACGCGAAGCCATCGGTCCGCACGGTCATCCGTTCCAGGTGGGCGCTGGGAGAGGTGTAGTGGCGAGCGACATAGAAGGAGACCTCGTCGGATGCCGTTGGGACGGTTCCAGCCGAGATCATGTTGGTCCTATGCATCCAGTTCTTGGGGTCCCGACCTGGCCGCACAAAGGCTTCCATGAATCGCCGATCCCAGTGCACGCCGTCTCGGCTGGTCATGAAGACCCCCTCTGACACGCCCGGTAGGGGAGCGTTGTCGTGGGATGTCCTCCAGGGCATCAACCGCTTGGGAAATGCCATGTAGATATGGGGAGCACGGAAGTAGGGTTTGGTCCCGTTGGTGTAGAGATGCTCGCGGGGTGCCTCTCCGTAATCAGCCCACTCTCCTTTGGTCCAGTTGATGAAGTCTTTCGAGGTGGCACATTTAATGGTGCGAACACTGTCAAAGTCTCGATAGATGGCTACATAGAGTTGTCTCACCGGATCCCAGAAGGGGACGTTCAAGGAATCGAAGGCCCCATCGCTGATCACGGGCTCCTCCTGCATCTTCTTCCAGTGAATGGCATCGGCCGAGCTCAAGGCCAGGAGGGGGCCACCGGCGAGGGCTTTGTACTGTTCTGAAGCCTTCGCCTTGGGGTTCCCGTCCTTGAAGGGCGCAAAGTTATGGCTTCCCTTGCCGATCCAGACGATGTTGTTGTTTTTGGAGCCCTCGAATTCGATCAGTCCCAGGGAAGGGCGGTTCCACGTGATGCCGTCCTTGCTCTCGATGTAGCACCCAACCTCCGGGTGTACGGGGATCACCGTTTCTCCCGGAGCCACGAAACGCGGATTGGAGTAGCCCTCATGGCTGCTGCCGCGGTAATACATGCGGTAGATGTCTCCATCCTTGAAGACCGTGTGGTAGAGGCTCGTAGTCCCCTCCCAGGGTTTGTCGAATGTCAAGATCTTCCCTGCCGGATTTGGTTCCTGCAGCTGGAGCTGGACCCCGTCCGTGTGTTCGATCAAGTAGTCGTCTACGAAAAGCTCCAGTCTGGACCCAATCTCCAGCGGCTTGTTTTCTTCGATTTCCGCCGCCTGGACCCAGCTGCAAACCAGTATCAGCGACGATAGCCTTTTCAATCGCATGTGCTTCTCCCCTTTTTGATCTCTGAGCGCCCGTTTGAAGTGCTTGGACAGGCACGACTTATATCACCGATGTGCTTCCGTAACCAGACCACCGAACAGACTCGTGGATACGGCACTACTCGGCTAGGGCTGAGAGCAGTAGGACGGCACTCTTGCCCGTCTGTGTTCTCGACCGGCAGGAGTGTCCGTCCTACCCCCAGCAACGCCTTCGTCACGGACGTGCGACGGATTCTTCATGGTGCGCTCTGTAGCAACCTTTCCAGCGTTTCTGTATGCTTCGGGTTTATGTTCGGGCTCGATCTTGGGGGATATCGTCACACGATTGGTTTAGGAGGCAGGCAGGTATGTTGCGTGAGTCGTTGGCTTCTTCGAAGAGTTCTCAAAAGCCGGAGCGCCGCTTTCCGCTCTGGTGTGATCGAGGGGGGCTTGTCAATCCCAGTTCACCTTCAGACGAGGAGAAGGTGGTGGCTTTTGTAGAGAAGTGCTCCCAGCACGGAGTGACCGAGCTGGTGCCCTGGAATGGCACCAGAAGCCTGGTGGAAGCAGCCCAGGATAAAGGTATTGGGGTCCATCCCTATCTGGCCTTCAACTCGCATGGAAGTATGAAGCAGAACCATGCCTGGTCTGTCCACTACGCGTCGGCACGCTCGCGTGCGAGCAAGACGCTGCTGAACCAGCATCGCCCCATCTGGAGCCCGGGAGGAATCAGCAAGAAGGTCAGTGCTTTTGCCGAGAAGCATCCGGAGTTCTGGGCTCACGGTCGGGAGCCCAGCGACGAGATGAAGCCCGGTCAGAGGGTTTCGATGAGTCTGGCTTTTTCCGAGGTTCGGAGATACGAAGCCGATCAGTACCTGGAGATGTTGGAGCGAAATGGAGGAAATGGTGTCCAGATCGAATTCGTCAGCACCAACCGGGACGATGACGGGATTTGCGTCTATGGCTACGAAGAACCCGTGGTCAAGGCCTTTCAGGAAAAACAGGGTAAGAATCCCTTCGATCTTCCCAACCATGATCCCAGTTGGGTGCAGTTTCGGGCTGACTATGTCACCAGCACCTTGCGGGAGCTGAGAGAGAAGTTGAGAAAAAGAGATCCGGAAGCACCGATGACGGTAGCCTTCGTGGCACGAGATCGGGACGATTATCTGAAGGTCTTCCAGGACTGGCCCCTCTGGGTGGACCAGCAGCTGGTGGATGAGATCCACCTCTGGTTCCGCACCACCTCCGATGTGTCCGAGGTGGAACGCCAGGTTCGCCAGGCAGCGGAGATCATCAAGGGCCGTTGTCCACTGGTGGCCGAGTTATCCTGTTACCACGTGGGAAGCTTCCAAGACTCGAAGCTGCTGCTGGAAGCAGCGCGTCGCGCAAGAGCCAACGGCGCTGACACGGTGGGTATCTACCGCAGCCACGCCGTGGAGCAGCTTGATTTCTGGCCTCTGATTGGGCGGATAGCGAGTCTGTGAGGCTGGTAGGTTCCAAGATGCAACAAGTAACACGGGCACTCCTGCCCGTTGGTCTCCCCGACGGGCAGGAGTGCCCGTGTTACTTGTTGCATCTTGGGGATCTGCGATGCTTACTTCCGAATCTGTCCATTTCCGTAGATAACGAACTTCTCGGTAACCAGGCTTTCAAGACCCATAGGCCCATAAGCGTGTAGTCGGGTGGTGCTGATGCCGATCTCCGCACCCAGACCAAGCTCACCGCCGTCGGAGAACCTGGTGGAGGCATTGAGGAGTACCACAGAGGAGTTGACACGATCTAGGAACTCCTGCCCCGTGGTTTGATTCTCGGTGACAATGGCCTCGGTGTGGTCTGATCCGTATTCTCCGATGTGTCGGATTGCCTCGTCCAGGTCGGAGACGACTCGGATAGCCAGAATCAGATCCAAATACTCGGCGTGATAGTCCTCTTCGGAAGCCGGAAGAGCCTCCGGAATCAAGAGCTGAGTCCTTTCATCTCCTCGGATCTCAACTCCACATTGCCTCATGCGCTCTTGGAAGAGCGGTAGGAACTCTGCTGCAACGGCTTTGTGGACCAGGAGTGTCTCCATCGCATTGCACACCGAAGGACGTGAAACCTTTGCGTTCTCGGCGATGGAAACAGCCTTTCCCAGATCGGCCTCACGGTCGACGTAGACGTTGCAGACGCCCTTGTAGTGTTTGATTACGGGGATGCGGCTGTTTTCGGCTACGAACCGGATGAGTCCTTCGCCTCCCCGAGGGATGATGAGATCGATGTTCTCTTCCTGTTGGAGCAGCAGGCTGACCGCCTGGCGGTCGGTGGAGTCTACGAGCTGACAAGCGTCACCTAGCTCCTCAGGGGCGAGAGTAGTGGAAACTATCTTCACCAACGCACGATTCGAGTGGATTGCCTCCGATCCGCCCTTGAGCACAGTGGCGTTACCTGCCTTGAAGCAGAGAGCAAAGGCATCGATCGTAACGTTGGGTCGAGCCTCATAGATGATGCCGATGACGCCCAGGGGAATAGTCGCCTTTTTTACCTCGAGTCCATTGGGACGGGTCCAGGAATTGCGTATCACTCCGACGGGATCGGGCAGAGCCGCAACTTCCTTCAGGCCTTGAATCATGGCGGCTATCCGCTTTTCATCCAGTTTGAGACGGTCCATCAGTGGCCCCCTGACACCTTTCTTCTGGGCTGCGGCAAGGTCCTTCTGGTTGGCGCTCAGCAGCTCTTGTCGGGTGTCCGGTGCGTCCAACTGCTGGGCGATACTCAAGAGCAGCCGATTTTTGGTCTGGGTGTCCAGATAGGACGTTGCGCGGCTGGCCTTACGGGCTCGCGCCGCCAGGGAGATGATCTCGGTCTCCAGAGATTCGAGTATGGATTCCATGTTTATTGCCTCGGACCTGCACCCCGATTCACCGGAACCAGATTGTCCCGGTGGATCACCTCGTCATAGTAAGTGTAGCCCAACCGGGATTCAATCTCGTCGCTCCTGCCGCCCTTGATGATCTCTACTTCGGCGGAACTATAGTAGCTGAGCCCCCGAGCGATCTCCTTTCCGTCGGGTCCCAGCACCCGCACCGCGTTTCCGGAGCCAAACTTGCCGCTCACGGATGCGATGCCAATCGCGAGGAGACTCTTGCCCTGCTCCAGGATCGCACGAACGGCGCCGCTGTCCACCGTGAGGCTCCCCACGGGAGAAAGCGAGTGGAAAATCCAGTGCTTACGAGCCGACAGCCGTTCCTCGAGCGGAAGGAAGAGCGTACCCTTCTCATCGCCCGCCAGCACACGTTCGATCACCCCTGGGTTGAGCCCGCTGGCAAGAACGGAGGGAATGCCGTAGTGTGCCGCCTTCTCGATCGCGATGAGCTTCGATCTCATCCCGCCCGTGCTGACTCCGGAGGGACTATCAACATCTTGCGCGTAGCCAAAATGGGTGTCGTCGATCTGGGAGACGGTAGGGATGATCTTGGGGTGTTCAGAAGTTCCCGGAGCAGGGGGCTCGTAGAACCCCTCCACTGTCGACAGAATGAGTAGAAGATCGGCCTGGACCAGGGCGGCTACCTGGGAGGAGAGGTTGTCATTGTCCCCGAACTTGATTTCCTCAACGACCACGGTGTCGTTCTCGTTCACGATCGGAAGAATCCGTGCCGAGAGAAGGGTCTCCAGAGTATTGCGGGCGTTCAGATAGCGCTCGCGGTTCCGGAAGTCGTCCTGCGTCAGGAGAATCTGCGCGGTGTGATGGTCTTGGAGAGAAAAAAGCTGCTCGTAGAGGGCCATCAGCAGATTCTGTCCAATGGCAGCACACGCCTGTTTTTGGGGGATGGTCTTGGGAGAGCCGATGAGACCCATGGCAGGCGCGCCTGCCGCGACGGCACCCGAGGTAACGAGGATGATCTGGTGCTGCTTCTGCAGAAGCCGAGCCAGGCTTTCCACCAGCCTTCCAATTCGAGTCCTGTCCAATTCCTGGCCCTCGCCAACCAGCACGCCCGAACCCACCTTCACTACGATGCGCTGGGCACTGGAGAGAGTCTGACGAAACTGACGGTTCGATTGCTGTTGTCCCATGCTGTTGTCCCAGAGTACGATAATTCCCTATGTTAAAGGCGTGCTCGGGAAGGTCAAGGTGCGACCTTCTTGGATGAAGCACGTAGCATACCTCGTAGTGGGATGCTGACACCCGGTCAGAATGTCGATTGAACCATCAGTTTTTCTTCGAAGGAGCCTGAGACATGAATCGTCGAACTTTTCTAGGAGCGGGATTGGCAATGGGGGCGGGTCCCGGTCCAGTGGAGGGTAGTCCTAAAGGCCATCCTCCGTCGGAGAGGCGAAATCCGTCGGCCTCCCGAAGCATTGCGAGTGAGGCATTCGGGAACACCGACTACGATGCCATCTGGTATCTGGTCAATGTAGGTTTCTTGATTCGCCTCCAGGGAAGCTTCATTCTCCTGGACCCAATCTTCAGTGGAGACAATCCAGAATACGTCCAAACCAGAGAGAAGTATCAAGCCACGGGTCGGCCACAAGTTGAGGTGAAGCACTACGATCTCGAACAGGTCTATACCCAGCCGTCTCACTTTCCTCTGCGGGCCGATGAAGTGAAGAAGGCAGATGTTGTTTTACTCACCCATGAACACACCGATCATTGTGACCCCAGGTCGATCCAGAAGATCGCCCATCTGAAGCCCAAGATCGTCGCCTCCAAGGCCTGCCACAAAGACCTGCTGAAGCAAGGAATCGCAGCGGGACTGCTGGTCGAAGGACGCTATGGATCCGCCTTCGATTTCGAGAACTTTTCCATCGAAATCCAGTATTCCGATCATTCGCCGGGTGCCTGTGGTTTCCTGATCAAGACCCGACATGGGAACATCTACCATCCCGGCGACAACCGGTTCGATCACGAGCGGAAGAACGAGATGTGCAATCTGGACGTCGATTATCTGCTCCTGCCCATCAACGACACCAACTTCGGCGTAGGCTTCGCGGCGCTGCTCACCCAGATACTCCAGCCGCGGGTTGTAATCCCCTGTCACTTCGGCTTCTTCTATCCTCCGGTACGCTCACAGGGAGGGCACCCGGCCGAGTACGTTACGGCCATTGCCGCTCGCAATTACCATATCCCAAATACGGACATCGTGATCTTGAAGCCGGGTGGGAAGTACGTGTTGGTATAGAGGCCGATCAGCAACGACTGACAAGTAGCACGGGCACTCTTTCCCGTCGGGGGACTGACGGGCAAGAGTGCCCATCCTACGGTCGCTTCCTTTTTTGTAGTTCCATAGATATTTTGTAGTTCCATAGATATAACGTCTGTAGCTTTGTACTAGCGAAACCATGATTATTGATTCTCACGTCTATTGTTTTCCCTCCGGGGATGAGCCTGCGGGGCACTCCAGCGGAAAAGAGCACCTGAAATGGCTCCAGATGGCGCATGCGGGACACCATCAACCCGCCTGGAGAGTCCGGGATGGGGCGGCTGCTTCCTCGGAGCCGCTGGCTCCTCCGGGAGTCGATCAGCGGCTTGATCTACCGGATGTGGATTTCAGGGTTGACCACGACCGCGGTCGGGTCGTGTGGACGGTCGACGGCGAGGATTACACCAAGCAGTTCTACCCCCCGAACCTGAAGCATCTCGAGTACACGGCCCACAGCCTGATCGCCGAGATGGACTACGCTGGCGTCGATGCGGCAGTGCTGCACACTGATCCCATGTTGGGTCGGGATGTTGCCTACCTGGCGGAGTGTGTGCGGCTCTATCCGGATCGCTTGCGATCCATGGCTCCAGTCGACGAGTGGCGCCTGAGGAGCGAGACCGATTCTGTGATCGAGGAACTCGAGACGGCGATCTCCGGCTTTGGACTCCATGCCATCAAGTTCATTCCTCCACTGGCCTACCTGGAGGGCAGTGACCCCTGGGACGATGGTCCTTTTCGACCCTTCTGGAAAGCCGCTTCAGGGTTGGGTGTGCCCGTGTTTTTCACGCTGGGGACGGACCCCAGAGAGTTGACTGAAGAGCTGAGCCGGCAGGAGCAGCAGCAGGGCTATCTCGACCAGCTCAAGATTCTGATGCGCTGGATGGAACGCTATCCCGACGTGATCTGCGGCCTCACCCACGGCTTTCCCTGGAGGGTGTTCGTAGACGGCGACCAGATCACCCTTCCGGAAGCCATCTGGGAGCCATTCCGCAATCCTAAATGCCATTTCGAGGTCAGCTTTCCAGTTCGCCTGGGAGACCTGTTCGACTTTCCCTACCGCGAGGTCTGGTCCACGCTGGAGATGATGTGTCGGGAAATCGGCCCTGGCCAACTCCTCTGGGGAACCGATATGCCGTTCCAGAACAGGTTCTGCACCTATCGGCAGTCGCGTGATTGGGTCGAGAGATACTGCGACTTCCTAGGTCCGGAGGATCTCGCTCAGATTATGGGAGGTACTGCGGCCAGGATCCTTGGGTTGTAGCTCTCAGTTGAAACTTCATTGGAATCGTGCCCTCCCCAACCCCTCGCTTGCGCTGCAGGCTTTCATGGCTTGAATAGTTTCTTTCCTGTACGATCCGGTGCAGCCGGTGGCGGGGCTCAGCTGAAACTTCATCGGCGACGAGATCATGCAATAGTCGCCATTTGACAGAGCCGTGACCGTGAGGGAGCGGGATCTGATCATGGATCGGATCCCCTTGGACTTCAATAACCAGAGCGTCTCTCCGTCCCCAGGGGGCATCATTCCCGACATCAAGATGTCGGATCCCGCTCCCTCACGGTCACGGCTCTGTCAGTGGTGCTAGCGAGGATCATCGTAGAGGCAACCCAAGCTGCTTCCCGCTTGATCCCAGCCGATTCAGTCTGGTTCTCCACTCTTCCGCTGCAGGACCAAAACCCAGAGCGCACAAAGAACAAGAAACGTGAGCCCCAGGAGCCAGAGCAAGGTTGCCGTAGGTGCGAAGATCAGCACCACGGATCCAACCCCGATGAACACACGCTCGACCAGACCAAGAGGTCGATTGAGATAGCCTACCAAGGCCACCGCCCAACCGGCACTGCCCGCCAACAGTGACAGAAAGGCTATTGCAACCCAGCCTGGGGACCCTACTCCCAATAGGCACGCATCGAAAACGAAAGCAAAAGGGATCAAGAAAGAGACAAAGCTGAGACGGCAAGCAAGGAAGCTTGTCCGCATGGGCTGACTTCCGGCTATCCCTGCTGCTGTATAGGAAGCCAAGGCTACCGGAGGCGTGATCATGGACAAGACGCAGTAGTACATGACGAAGAAATGCGCCTGCATTTCCGAGATGTTCATTTCAAGGAGTGCCGGGACGAACAGAATAGCACCGATACTATAGGCCGCTACGGTTGGCAGTCCCGTACCCATGATCAGGCAACCTAACATGATCAGGAGCATGGAGCCCAGCCACGAGCCATCTCCTCCAGCGATCAGCTGCGAGGAAAACTTGAGAGCTAGATTGGACTGGATTGCGACTGCAATGATGATACCAATCGCTGATATGGGTATCGCTACCTGACTAGCCTGTCTGGTTCCCTCGAAGAAAGCGCCGATCAGTCGGGGTAGGTCGAGCCGATTCACGGGTTGGACCAGGCCGATGACGATGCAGGCAGCGGTAGCCACGGTAGCAGCGTAGGTGGCCGAATATCCCGATAGCAAAACCAGTACCAGAGCGACGGCGGGAGTCAACAGGTAGACGCGCCCCAGGATCGGAGGTTGGGTTCCCTTGGTTTCGTCCTGGACGGTTCCTAGCCCGGTCTTGCGGGCGTCGAGATCAACCTGGACGAAAATGGTGGTGTAAAAGGCCAGGGCGGGTATGAGTCCAGCCAGAGCGACGCCGGTGTAGTCGATCTGCAGCATCTCGGCGAGCAGAAAGGCGGCTACCCCCATGACTGGTGGCATCAACTGTCCACCGGTGGAGGAGATGGCCTCGATTGCCGCCGCCTGTTCCCTGGAGTAGCCTGCTTTCCGCATCAGGGGGATGGTGAACACACCGGTTGCCGCGACGTTCGCGACGGCACTTCCGCTGATGCTCCCCATGAGGCTGCTGGAAACAACCGCGGCCTTGGCCGCACCCGCACGGTGCCGTCCACTGAGTCTGAGCCCAATGTCGATGAAGAGCTGACCTCCTCCGATTGAAGAGTAGACCGCGCCAAAAACGATGAAGTAGAAGACGAACTGCAGCGAGGTCTGTGTGGTGATGCCCAGGATGCCGTTTAGAGACATCGTCAGGATCTCCACTGCCTGATCCAGACTGAACCCCGAAAAGTTCAGCCAGCCCGGAACCCATTTCCCCACGAAGGCATAGCCCAGAAAGAGCAACAGGACCGTCAACAGCGACCAACCTACGGCCCGGCGGACGGCTTCGAGGAGCACCGCCAGAAGCAGGATGCCGAAACAGATATCGATGGCCCCGACAGGATCGATCCCCTCCATGCGCTCCGTCAGGCGGGTAGAGGAGAGCAGGTAATATGCTCCGCCGGCACACGCGGCCGCTGTCAGGACAGAGTCGATAAGCACTCCGCAGACTGGTCCCAGCCTTCTCGACTTGAGCGGGTTCCAGAGTAAGAACAGGACCAGGGCCAGGATCAGGTGGAGGGGGCGCTGTACCAGGGGTGCTTGGGGATACCAGATAATGTAGAGCTGGAAAACGAGCCAGAAGATCCCGAGCAGAGCGCGGAACCAGCGAACGAGCCCTCCGAATCGAGTGTGATCTCCTGGGATCAGAGCCATCCCTTTTCCCGGTAATAACGCTGGGCTCCAGGATGCAACGGAATGCCAGTCTTCTCAGCCGAACCGGACTGGGCCGGGTCGAAATCGATCCAGGCTTTGTGGGCCTTTGCCATCCGGTCTTTGTTTTCGCAGATCGTCTTGGTGATCAAGTAGGCAAGATCGGAGGAGAGAGCCTGGTGGGCAATCACGACCGTCCCCAACTCGATGGCCTGAGTCGGGCCCGACTGCCCCTTGAACCAATGCGGCATGGAGCTCGAGTGTATGCCCCGCTCTGAAAGTTTGCTCAAGACGTTCCCGGGCATATCGATGAAACGGACATCGATCGTTCGAGTCACTTCGGTAACGGCTGGATGTCCTCGGAGGGCGGTTTCAAAGTAGAGGTCGGCACCTCCATCTCTGAGCAGGCTGGGAATCTGGTTGGCCGTCACCTGGATGATCCTTCCTCCTCTGGATTCGATCCGTTCTCGACTAGTTCCCAAGAGCTCAAAGATGAGGTCGACCAGCAGGGGAACCGAGCTCCCTTGAGGTTTCATTACGACCCGAATGGGTTGGTCGGAGAGCAATGCCTGCTCCAGGGTGTCGTAGCCGGTGCGATCGATGAACTCCTGCTGCAGGATGGCTGTCACCCACACCGAGTTCAATCCTCCCACCAGAGCCCGGAGGTTTGAATGCTTCTTGCCCCGGTAGACTCCGGGCTCGCCATGATAGGCCCAGAAGGACGTAAAGGTTTGAGCAAGAGCAATGGTCTCGTCCCCACGGTCGACCAGTATGGGATTGCCCACGCCTCCGCCGCGGGCGATGACCTCGACCCGGCTATTCTCGGGGAGGGCTTCCTGCAACAGGCTCGCCAGAGTAGCGCCAAAGACGTACCAGGAGGTGCCCGGCGCCATGGCGCCTATGCTGATCTCGAGCCGCTCTTCTGCTGTGCCGCAGGACCCTGTTAGTCCTGCCAGGAGCAGTATCGCTACCAATAGCAGCTGTCTAGGAGCCTGCGCGGTAGAAACTGATCTACTACGAAAACGGTAACATCGGCCCATATTCCCCCGATTTTTCGACGAATAGAACAACTATGCCCCTCGAAATCGAGAAAATCTGGCCTCGATTCCCCGCTTTCTCCCTACGATCATTTCTACCGCGCAGACTCCTACCTCGCACTTCTTTCCCCATGGCTCACTTTCGTGTGTTCTTACCACAACAACACGACAAGCGCGAAGTCTATCTGACGTAGCTTTGGCCTCCAGGCCGAAGTAATTCTGTCCAGCCTTGCCGCCGACGGACTGCGGCCTGGAGCCCACCGCTACCAAGATCGGTTTTCAAAAAAGCTCCAGCTGACGGTCGTCGCCGATGACCTTGGCGAAGTCCAGGCCAAGAAGCTTCAGCAGGGGCTCCGCCACCGGACGGATCTGTTTCTGGACGTAGTGCTCACGGTCGATCGGGCTCTCCAGCTTTTGGATCGGCTCAGGGCCGTTGTGGGTCATGTAATAGGAAATCAGGCGCCCCGATCGATGGTCCATCTTGCGGGCGGCTGCCACGTGCGGCGGGTTGTGGCTGTAGTCGCTCAATTCCTTGTGCAGCGCCTTGTGGTAGATCAACTGGTCGTCGAGGCGTGCCCGACGTAGGTCGTCCACTACCTGCTTCAGGTAGTCATCCAAGCGCTGCTCTGAGAAGAGTCGTCGGTAGAGTTCCTTTTGAACTCTTCGTGCAAGCTCGGTCCAGTCACGGCGGACGACCTCCATGCCGGTGAAAAGAAGTGCCTCTGAATCGCCCTCTCCCACCAGACCCACGTAGCGCTTCCGGGCTCCGGCTCCACCTTGCCGGGTCGTAGGGATGTGGAGTTTTCGGTAGAGCTTCTCGAACTGCAGCTTCAGATGACTCTCGACCCTCCAGGTTGTTCCAATGTGCTTGGCCAGATCAGTGTTGAGCTTTCTCGCCAGGTCGTGACCGAAGGCCAGAGCCTCTTGCGCCTGATCCCTGTTGGAGAGTACGAAAAGGCTGTCGGTGTCGCCATAGATGACCTGCACTCCGTAGGACTCGAGTCGCTGCTTCGACCACTGCAGCAGGGTGCGGCCGAAGCTGGTGATGGCACCTGCCAGTTTGGGTGCATGGAAGCGGCAGGTCGGCGTGCCGAGGACGCCGTAGAAGGAATTCATGAGGATTTTTATGGCCTGACTGGTCACCTGATCGCCGGAGGCTTTGGCGGCTTTGCGGCGGGGAAGAAGCTCCTTTAGGAGCTCGGTCAGAACGCCGGTTTGGCGTCGAAACAAGGCTCCGTTGGGAGCGACAATCAGGTCTTCTCCGGGCTCGGGATCGGGCCTATATCCCAAGGGATCGATCTCGAAGGTTCGAATGAGATTTGGGTAGAGGCTTTCGAAGTCGAAGACCAGGACGTTCCGGTAGAGTCCTGGTTCAGGGTTGATCACATACCCCCCGGGATCCGATCCGGCGTTGGTGGTCTCTTCGGAGCCCACGCTGGGGGCCACGATACCCCGGCGGTGCAGTTGGCTCAGGTAGAGGAAGTCGAAGGCAGCGACCGAGCCTGCGACCCGATCGAGGGGAAGTCCTGTGAGCAGGCTCCGTTCCACCGTCAGGTCGATGAGCTTCAGCCGGTTCAGGATCTCCAGGACCAGGTGAGCATCGTTCAAGTTGTACTCGACCATCCGGCGACGGTCATGGAGATAGGTGTCCAGGATGGTCTGAGCCCCATTTTCACCCAGGGTCTTACCTTCACCCAGAACTTCGCGGGCCACGAAATCTAGCGAGTAGTGCTCCATCTTGACGAAGGATCCCCGGAGTAGATGGATGCCGTCGAGTACCACCCTCCCCGTGATTGAGGCCTCGAAGGAACTCCAGGGGGATCGGGAAGGGCGGAGGCGGAGAGGCCTCTGATCTCGTCCCAGCAACAAGGCAACTCCGGATGCCCCGGCCAGGCGCTCCAGCACCCTCAGATCGAAGTCGACCACGTTCCAGCCGGTCAGCACGTCGGGGTCGAGCTCCTGTATGCGCCTTGCAAATGCCCGCATCAGCTCCTCCTGTCCGGGGAAGGAGCGGGTGCCCTCGGGAACCGGGTCCTCGCCAGGATTGACAAGCAGCACCTCAGCGGCCCCACAGCCGTACAGGGCGATGGAGAAAAGACGGCGTGCTTCCGGATCTGTCTCTATGTCGATCGAGAGCACCGACAATGCTGGAGCCCAGCGTTCCGGCTGGATTTCAGGGTTGCCGTAAATAACCTGACCGCCTGGCTCCTGCCGTCCGGCCGAACTGATTTCCAGGGAACCCCGAATTCCGCGATCGATCAGAAAGCGCATGGCAAAGCGCACGTCCGCCTCGTAGCAGCGGATACCCTGACGGATCAAGTGGTCCCGTAGCGGAGGTGTGTCCGAGGGTAGGTAAAGATTCACTCGTGCGACCGGCTGGCCAGCGAGTGTCCGGCGCGGCGAGGGAGCCAGATCGATCGTCGCCAGCGTACTCGCTCGCTCGGCATCCGACGTTTCAATGTAGAAGTGGGGAACTTCCCGATCGTCTCTTATCAGGAAGGCCTCGCCAGTCTCCAAGCGACCGTAGAGGTGGATGACCGAACGATTCCGCTCGATGTGGTAGGTAGGCTGAAGAATGAAACCACGCACCGGTTAATCCATCAAGTCGCAGGTCCCTTAGACGTCGGCTAATAGCTGAAAATCCATAGCGCAATCAACTGAGAGACTCAGCTGGTTAGCTCGGCCACCAGCTGACGCTGGATCCAGGGGAAAACTTCTCCATCGCTTACTACGCCGAAGTTTATGCGTGTAGCCCAGGGTTTCAATGCGAGGCGAGCTACCCTGGGTTTGAGTTGTCTTTTGTCTTTTCTACGCTGAACACGTTCTCCCAAGTTTGCCGAGGTTTCAGGTCAGTCCCACCCCCAGGAAGCGCTGGCCCCATTCGAGAAAGAAACTTCGGTCGAGCATAGGCGATATCGTGCGTCACTCCGTGGGGAAGAGTTGTCCGGCGCTCTCCTCGGAACCTGGGCTCATTTTGCTAACGGCTCAAGTCGTTCGCGGCTCTGTCGGACTTGGTTTCGTAACGCTTGTAGTTCACCCGTTGGCGGCACCTTCGGAGGACAGGAGACGTGCGACGTAATCTTGAAGTTGCAGCTTAGCTCCATAAGGCTTCTAGTCAAAAAACCCGCGACCTGCGACCGTCATCTAGAACAACTTCCTGAATCCCCTCGCAATCAGAGCGAACTGTATATCCTTCACGTCCTCGTTGGAGAGCATGCTGCGGTATCGATGGGAGTTCCAGGCAGGGAACCAGAGGGTGTAGAGGAGACGCTTGGGCATTTCTTTGAGGACCTGGTTTGAGAGTTGACTGACCAGGTAGCGATCGGGCTTCAACTTGGGGTCCAGCTCCGAAAGGATTCCACTGATGGTGATCTGCGCCTTGATGAAGAGCCCCAGGTTGAAACGGATCTTGTAGCCTTCCCTGGTCAGGTTCTCCATCAGCTCTCCCAGGACGTCGAACGCTCTCTTTCCCTTCATCTGGGTTAGAGTCTGAGTAACCACCTGACGGACCCTCTTCTGTTCGGATTCGGCTTTCCACGAGTCTCCCTCGATCAGGGCTCCGACATGATTGCGAAGTCGTTTGGGGTCCCTCAGGAAGATGCCCAGGAACAACTGCATCAGCGCTTCTCGTTGTGAGTGTGGAAGGCTGCCGCACAGTCCCCAGTCGAGTAGGGCCAACCGAAAGGGATCCGCTGGGTCGTCGAGAACGTGGAAGACATTTCCGGAGTAGGGATCGCCGTGGAAAAGGGCGTCATCGGTCTCGGCCAGAAGCACGTCGACAGCCAACAGATCCAATAACCTACGGGCCAACTTGGCTCGTGACCGGGCCTCTCCGTCAAAGGCCTCAGCGACCTTTTCACCGTGGACAAACTCCATGAAGGTGACACGATCGGTCGACAGAGAGTAGAGTTTCGGAACCAGCACTTTCCGGTTGCCTCGATAGTAGCGTACGGCTCTTGCCAGATTCTGCTGTTCCTCGACGATTACGATCTTCTTGGAGAGGGCCTCTCTGACGTTTGCGAAAGTTTCCAAAATGGGGATCGCCCAATCTCATAGGTCTCGCGATGAGTTGCAAAATACTGGGTGAGCTGATCGAAGATGGCGAGTTCTTCCTGCATGGCGGAAACAGCCTGGGGCTTGATGATCTTGACGACCGCCTCGGTGCGCTTCTTTTCTCCAGGCAGAACCAGGCTACAGCGAAGAACGGCACCCACCGTTGCCTCTGCTAGAATCTGATCCGCAAACTGGATCCGGTATTGTCTTGCGGTTTCGTCTCCTATCTCCTCCAAGGTAAAGCAAGTAGAAGCGATGGCTTGGGTGGTTTTCAGGCTATTCTCTAGGACTTGTAGTGTCGCTCGGACGTCGGCAGGAATGGAGGGGTTTCTGGCGAGAATCTGACCAATCTTTTGCAGGGTCGGAGTCTGGGAGAGAAAGCCTAGAAGGTGTTGTCTCCGATCGGCTTCGGTCGGCAGCTTGGCCTGATCGAAGAGACGTCGCACCAATCGTTTTTCATCGAGATGATGCAGGAAGAACAAGAGGGAATCGTGGACGATGGGCAGCCAGTCTTTGGATTCTGGTGGGATGATGTCCAGTACCCGGGAGCGGTGTAAAAACAATTCCAGGACGTCGGCCCGATGTTCGTCCCAATTGATGCTCTTGAGAATCGCTATCAGCTCGTCGATGGATGGATTCTTTCCATCCGCGGAGACTTGGGACTGGACCAGTCCCAGGATTCGGAGCTGCTGTGATGGATCAAGTTCTCCGATCGACGCTGCCAGGCGAAGCAAACTCTCGGCGGAGAGATCAGGGGAGTCGTAGTGCTCGCGGGGCGTGGGAAGGGGGACGTCGACGCAGAGTATCGGGTCTAGCTGGACAAGAAAGACAAGGGGAAGCAGGGCGAATCCTGGAAGAAGGGAGGCGAGACGAAAGCGAGGCATGGCACGGAAGAACTTACCATACTCTTGATCAGATCATTCGCTCATTACCCGGCCGAACAGCTCTTTGACCACGTGGTGGTGCTTGATCACGATGACCGTCTTGCTGGATTCCTGGGCGATTTCCTCGGGGATACTGCCGAACAGGATCTGTTTGGAAAAACTCTGCCCAGCGGCGCCAACGACCACACCGTCGTGGTGCTCCGACTCCTCAATGATGCCTTCACTGATGGACCGATGGCGGACGATGTGCGTTTCGACTGAATCGAAGCCATCGGACTCCCGCATCTCAGTCCGGATCTGGTTCAGCCGGGCGTTCTCGGATTGAATCAACTCCTCCTGCGCCTCAACGGGCACGACGCTACACAGGGTCAGCTGACCTCCCCAGGTGGCGGCGAGATCGGTGGCATAGCGCTCCGCCTCACGGGCATGGATACCTCTGGCCGTGGGCAGGAGCAGTCGCTTGGGCAACCCGTCTGCTGTTAGCTTGACCAGCATGATATCCGTCCGGATCTTGTCCACTACTTTGTCGGTTACCTCCCCCAGGATTCGGCGTGTTGTCGAGCTGCGAGCCAGAGAGGTCATCGGAACGCCGGACTTGTGAGCTCGCTGGCGGGCCAGCTCGAGGATCTGCCGTTCCTGCTCGATGTAATCCTCCTCCCGCTCTGGGGGCACCTGCTCCGGCAAGACGACGACCCGCACCGCTATGATGTGTCCTTGCCGTCGAGAAGCGATCGCTGCAGCGAAGTCGATTAACAGGTTCACATTGGCAGGATTAGCGATGGGCACCAGCACCCGAAATTTCCCTTCACTGGCGTCGGCCTGCTCCAGGGCAACTCGGGACGGTTGCCCGGGCAGCGCCTCCTCCACCACCTCAGTTCCTTTCCAGCTAATGAAGCCGAGAAACCCCAACCCCAGTGCCCCCAGAGCCAGCACCACCGGAACCAGATGCGGTATCTGGGACAGCAGGTAGAAGTTGGCCAGGATTCCCAGGCCAAGCAGAAGTGGGACCAAGGGCACCCGGAAGGGGCGTTCCAGGTGGGGGAACCTGCGACGGTGCTGAATAAGTGCCGCGTTTACGAGGATCAAGGTAATCAGGAGAACGCAGT
>CAUZIZ010000057.1:0-30973 GCA_963579905.1 Acidobacteria bacterium UBA6911
GCGGGGGACATTCACCGGTCATGACTTGAACCATTTTCCTCAGGCGGCGACAGGCATCACCCAAAGCAGTTCCACAGAGATAACCACATGTTCTCTCTGGAGACGAGGTCAAGGAACCTCGCCGACGTTTCACTCAAGGGCGGTCGTTGGCGCTCTGCTCTACGCCGAAGTGCCGTCTCCCGAAGTCTTCCTGCCTGGCCCCTTCGCGACGATCCCTTCTTCCGGTCCAGCCGTTGGGAGTGCCCTGGCTGCATCCCCCCGCGGGTTAGTCGCGGAGCTCGAGTAGGAAATTCTGTACGAGCATGGACTCGCACAGGTAGGCTTCGGCGTCTTGCCTCTCTTATCGCTTTGTTTCCCTCCTTTCCAAACGCCTCACCGTTTGTCGAACATGGTTTGACTTAGTTCGAGCCACTGCGGCTCATCGCACCCCGTTGGGGTGGATTCCTGGGAGAGAGGACCGACAACCCAGGGTTCGGAAACCCTGGGCTGAAATACACAATCCCTTCAGGATTGGCCTCGATCTCTAGGACGCTGGAAAGCCTATAGAGAAGCCTTTCTGACTCAGCGCTATTCTATTGACCAGCAGGGCTCTGTCAGGACTCGAAGATGGCTAAAGCCGCGGTTCGAGAAGGACCTTGAAAGGCCCTCCGGAGGGATGGCCTCGCAACTGACCCCGGCCTAAGGGTCTGCGCAAGAATAACTTGGTAGAATTGGCGCTCAGATCTGCACCAGATTTGGCCGTGAACGATTGAGCGAAACCGCAGGCGCAGCCGGGTCTACGTTGAGGATTTCGCGATTGAGGAGCGGCCGAAGATGGTGTGAAGATGAGATGCCAAGTTATTTTTTGCGCAGACCCTAAAGGCCGGGTCTAATACGCGTTCGCGCCAGACCGCTGAAGCGGTCTCTTTGGAAACTACATCACGCCGAGGCACGAAACTTGATCAGTTTGTTAACTTTTTCTCGACCAAGAAACCCTAGTTGGGCTGGATCGAGTCGAGAAAGCCGAGGAAGCTCTCTTCCCACTTCCCTATTGTGCTCTTCTGCCCGGTCAGCTTGAAGAACCAGGGGCCGGACGAGGTTTCCACAATCGCCGCCAACATGCGATAGTTGGGTTTGGGACTCCCGCGCTGCATCATGGGCCCGCCGGAGGGACTATAGATGCCCTCTACGTCCAGTAGGGTCAGGGGAACATTGCCTGATTCCCTCTTGGAGATTTTTGAGCTATCAGCTGCGGCCGAGCCATCCTTTTTGCTGAACTGACCTACCCAGCGGTCCATGTTGGCTTGCACGGAGCCTCCCTGACCAGGAAAGTGGAAGACGACCAGTTCAGCGTCTTCGGCGTCTCCCTCGGCTCGGGGTAGACGGTACTGAGCCCTGCGCATGGGTGAGGACGGTGATCCCTTTATCCACTCCGCAGGAGCGGCAAAGCTGAGATCTCCAAGACTGGACCGGGGGCTCGAACTCGGTGCGGGAATCTCTTGCTGGGGTTCCTCTGTGCCTTTGGAGCAGGCGATTGCCCCACTCAGAATCAAGACTGCGAGCAAGGAATATCCTTTGTTGTGGCCTTTAGTCATTTCTTTGTGCCTCGCTAATTCAGTCCGAGATGGGAATTCGTCCCCCGAATCCTCCGTCAACTTCATGCCAGAAGCGGATATCGTCTTCGCCGTACTTCCAGCACAAGTAGACTTCCCGACCGTTCTTGAGATGAGGAAAGTCCACCAGACCCTCCTCGATACTTTTCACTACGCATCCGCTGTTTTGGATCTGGACCAAGTAGTTCTGAAGCCGAATCAGATCTGTGAAGTACGCGGTTCCCTCAGGTCCACCCTGGTTCATCTGAGAGTTCGCGGCAAACTTCGCAACTGCTTCGCGATAGCGATCCAAGCAACTTGCAAGGGACCTTGCTTTTTCCATCCATTCGTTGATTGAGGGAAGAAGCTTTCGTGCCTCCTCCAGCGTAAAGAACCGTTTTTCCATGCCGTTCAATATTATATCCGCCTACAAACCGGATGGATATAGATGGGGTGTCTCCGAAAGAGAGCTGATGTCTCATCGGTTATACTCAGGGAAAGCAAGATCCGGTAAGAGTGAGGAAGCCTAAATCGAATCATTTGCCGAGTTCGAGAACGGAAGAAAGTCAATGAAGTGTATTCTCTGCGATAAGAGGAAGGGGAAGCGATTCTGCCCTGCTAAACAGCGAGAAATCTGTGCTCAATGCTGCGGTGAGAAGCGAGTCGTAGAAGTGGCCTGCCCCTCGGACTGTACCTACCTGACGTCAGGACAAACCTATCAGTCCGTCAAGAAATACATTAATCAGCTGCAGCACCAGGATGATCCCGTCCGCCAGAGAAAGTTGTACGAGAGTCTGCAGCGATTCAAGCCGCTTATCGAAGAATTGGAGAAACAGATTATCACCTACGGCGAAGATCTGACTTCATTTCAAGACCAGCATGTGTTTGAGGCAGTAGCCCTCCTGAGGAAGACCTATGAGACCGAGCGCAAGGGGATCATCTATCAACATGAATCCTCGAATCCGATCGTACAGGCGCTCTTGCGGTCCTTGCATGAAGCACTCGAACGGCTGCGCCAGGACCCTGAATGGAGCGCAATGGGACTCCGGACCGTTGACATACTAGATTGCCTGGAAGTCCTGGATTCAGATGTCCGCTATCACCTCGAGAAGAAATCGGACGCAGCAACCTATCTCACCTTTATCCGTCGAAATCATCCAGAAATCGCCTCCGGAGGCCCGGAGTCGCGGCTAATCTACCCATAATCTAAAATTCTGTTCAGGGGCCTCGTGTACGGTAAAAAGTGTGTCTTCGTAATCCGCGCCGATCCTGAGCATGATTTACGCCGTTTTTCCTTGCAAGGTGAGTGTACGAGAGGATCGGGCCAACTCGCGAGCCAACGTCGGATGGGTCCCGGCCATTTCACCACTCGAGGCGCCCCGATGGCGGTAAGACAAAAAAGGCGCGAGCAGCCGAAACCTGTCTTGAGCGGAGCAGATCAAGGGCTCCTCTGTGTTCCGCTGCGCGACCTTGAAGATACCGGGCTTGGCGTTAAACTGTTCACAGTAGAGAAGAAGGTCTGGACGCCACGTCCGCTCGACATTGGCTTTTGTGGAATGCTGATCGAGTTCGGTTCGGACAAGGTGCCAGAGCTGGCATTCGGTTCCGCTGTTAAGCTGCGTTTGTGCTTCGGGGTGACTACTATCAGACTCGTCGGGGAGGTGCGTAGGAGTCAGGGGCGGCGCTACCGGCTCTCCTTCCCTGAATCGCTGGTGGGCGAGGGTCCTGTCAATCCTCCGGTTGCCCTGCGCAAGATCGTCAGTGCTCTTGGGGCGATGTGGCTACAGTCCAGATCGACAACTGCTTCGGTGTAGGCTTGAAGATCTCAGCCAGGTTTGCATGTTCACCAGCCTATTCACTGTCATCGGGATCCTTTTTTCCTCAAGCATTTTCGCAGTGACGAGTTCTGACCTTCAATTGGAGGTTGAGCGAAGGGTTGTCGTGTGCCCTAAGGGGCATGCACCCAAGGTAACCCGGGTGGGGCCCACGCATCTCTTGGTAGGAGCCAGGACGGGGTTTGCCAGGGCCAACAGCGTTTCGCTCGTCGAATCGTTCGACAATGGATTGACCTGGAGTGCACCCCGATCGGTGTTTGATTCTCCCGATAACGATCGGATTCAGATGTTGGCGACTCTACCCGGGGATGACGTTCTGCTCGGTTTCGTTCGGAAGGACTTGAAGGACGAGACTGCCCGGGCCTATTTGATGTGGTCCCAGGACAAAGGGCGGAGCTGGAGCCGGCCCACCCTACTGGATCCGGCACCCTTCGAGTGGCTTTTCCCCTATGGGAGGCTCTTTGAGTCGTCTTCTGCCAAGTTGATGATGAATGCCTACGGCGGATACTTTCCAATTTACGACGACCAGGCCATGCCCATAGAAAAGCGAGGCGATTTTAGCTGGCTGCTCAAATCATCTGATGGCGGAAGAAGCTGGTCTCACGCTGCAACCATTGGCAGGGGTACGCAGACGATTGTCGTGCGTTTGGCGTCGGGGAAGCTGCTTGCCGCCATGCGAAGCGCAGAGTTGGAGGCCCATGCTCAAAGCAAGAAGTTGTTCAAAGATGCCAATGCTTATGTTCGGGTGCCCGATCATACGCTGAGCACCACTTCAACGGATGAGGGTAGGACCTGGTCCGTTCCTCGGAGCGTTACGGGTACTGTAGAACTGCAGGGATATCCCGTCGAATCGTCGAGCGGAGCCGTAGTCATGACGTACACCGTGCGTCACCCTCCCTTTGGTCTAGCGGTGCTGGTTAGCAAAGATGGGGCCAGACCTGGAGTAAGCCGATGCCTCTGGTCGCAGATGCCCCGACTGCAGATGTAGGCCTTAGCCAGACCCTCGAACTGGAGCCGGATCGTTTCTTGACCTTCTACTATCAGGATGATCAGGCCTCGGAGAAGCGCAAGGCCGAGATTGTCGGAGTCTTCTGGAATCTCAAGTAGCGGTTGCCCCGGTGCCGACCTGCTGCGGTGGGAAACAACCGGATGCAGCTCGATCTTGTCCGGCTCTCTCCTCGGAAGCTGGGTTCATGTTGCTAACGGCTCAAGTCGTTCGCGGCTCTGTCAGACTTGGCTTCGTAACGCTGGTAGTTCACCCGTTGGCGACACCTTCGGAGGACAGGAGACGTGCGACGAATTCTTGAAGTTTCAGCTTAGCTTGCCGATTTCCTATTGATTCCTTTTTCCAGGTTGACCACCATCTATCCCCAATATGCCCGAACAGCCCGCAAACCTGATCTTGGCTAGTCAATCACCGCGTCGCCGACGGTTACTCACCCAGGCGGGATATGAGTTTGATGTCGTCTTCCCGGCCGAGGGTGCCGAAGATGGTGCCACTGATCAGGAGACAGCGGAGGAACTCGTGGCTCGGCTAGCCTATCAAAAGACCGCCGACGTGGCATGTCGGGTCGACGAGGGAGTTGTCATAGGCTGCGACACTCTTGTCGAATGTCGTGGCCGAGTCCTGGGTAAACCGACCGATCGTCAGGATGCTTCTCAGATGCTCCAGCTGCTGCGTGGGCGGGCACATCATGTTTTCAGCGGCCTGTGCCTGTGGCGACGTCCGGATGATAAAACCCTCGTCAAAACAGATGTCACGGAGCTCCGGATAGAGCCTATTTCGGACGACCAGCTAGAGACCTACCTCGACTCGAATGCCTGGCAGGGAAAAGCCGGTGCCTTCGGCTACCAGGACCGGCTGGCCTGGATTCGAATCGTCGCCGGCAGCGAGTCCAATGTCGTTGGCCTGCCAATGGAGTTGCTGGTTCGGATGATCGGGGAGCTCGATTTTCTATAGCGAGCCGGTAAGGGTCTGCGCAAGAATAATTTGGTAGAACTGGCGCTCAGATTTGCACCAGATTTGGCCGCGAGCGATTGAGCGAAACCGCAGGCGCAGCCGGGTCTACGTTGAGGATTTCGCGATTGAGGAGCGGCCGAAGATGGTGGGAAGATGAGATGCCAAAATGCCAAGTTATTTTTGCGCAGACCCTAAGTCCAGGCGTTCGCTCCAAGGGACTCCCTTTGTTTCTCCAGGCGCCTGCAGCCTCTGAATCGTTAGTTGACCTCTATGACCAGCCGTCTGGTGGCGTACCCTTCGGGCCTCTGCCGTCGCGCTGCAGGTCTCACCAAGGTGGTGGTGGTTGTGCCTATACCCTGGTAAATATATGCTTGCAAGAGCATTCCCTGTTGGAAAGGGCTGATGCAAAACAGTAGAACAGCTTGGATCTTCCATCAGCTGGCAGCTTTGTTCGTTGTCGGCCGTTTTTTCTTTGCTTTGGCGGCACAGCAACCATCCGCGGATGAGGCACTGGCGGGATCTCCGCATTACCGCCCTGACCATTTCGGTGGCGGAAAAAGTGGCCAAAAAAGTGAAAACATTGAGAATATACGCCGTTTCAAGAAACAATAATCCCTGTAAGTTGTTTATAAAAAGGGATGCCGGGGGACGGAATTGAACCGCCGACACGCGGATTTTCAGTCCGCTGCTCTACCGACTGAGCTACCCCGGCCCAGATAGAAAGATCGTATTCTACCAGAAATGAGGTGGCTCGCAAGGCTCGGCCGAAGGGTGAGCAGTCAGCGCTGGACCCTGCCACTTCCGCTGCCTTCCATCAGGGCTTCCACCTCTTGAACGGTGGCGCGGTTATAGTCTCCGGCCACGGAGTGCTTGAGACAGGAGCAGGCGGTCGCAAACTCCAGCGCGCGGGTGTCGTCGTTGTAGGTCAAGAGGCCGTAGATCAAGCCCGCTGCGAAGGCATCGCCGCCACCTACCCGGTCCACGATGTCAGTGATCTCGTACTTTCTGCTCTTCAGAAGCCGATTGCCGTCATGCAGGACCGCGGACCAGCTGTTGTGACTGGCGCTGTGACTCTCCCTCAGCGTGATCGCCTGTTTTTCCAGGTTGGGAAAATTCTCCAGAACGCATTCTGCAATTGCACTATATCTATCCACCTCGAGATGGCCCTTTTCGACATCTACGTCGACGTCAATACCGAGGGATTTCTGGCAATCTTCCTCGTTGGCAATTCCGATGTCCACATGCTCGACTAGCCTCCTCATTACCTCAGGGGCACTGCGCCCATAGTTCCACAGCTTCTTTCGGTAGTTGTAGTCGCACGAGACCTTGATCCCCTTCGCTTTCGCCTTCTTGAAGGCACCCGCACAGAGATCGGCCAGATTCTGGCTCAGGGCGGGTGTGATGCCGGTGATGTGAAGCCAGTTGGCGCCGTCGAGAATTGAGTCCCAGTTCAGGTCGTCCGATGCGAGCGAAGCCAGCGAAGAATATTCACGATCGTAGATCACGCGCGAAGAGCGCTGGTTTGCACCTTCCTCCAGGAAGTAGATCCCCATCCGGGGCCCGCCCCGGAGGATCTTCGAGGTGTCGACTCCCCATCGTTGCAGCTCACCCACGCAGGCCTCGCCGAGGCTATTGTCGGGTAAAGCAGTCACCAGACAAACATCGATGCCAAACTGGGCCAAGGCTAGCGCCACGTTGGCCTCGCCTCCACCAAAGGTTGCCTCCAGCTGGGGCGACTGGAGTAGACGCTCTTTGCCCGGCGGCTTCAGGCGGAGCATGATTTCGCCAAAGGTGATGACTCTTGGACGCATTTACTCCGATGCTCCCCGTGTTTCCTTGACCAGGCGGACTGCCTCCGCAGCTGCCTGGGTGACCCGATCGAACTGGCCCGAGGCCAACCACTCCTTGCGGACCAGCCACGAACCTCCACATGCGAGCACCTTGGAAAAGGCGAGGTATTCTGCAAGTTGTCTCAAACCGATGCCACCGGTGGGGATATAGGAAATATCTGAGTAGGGTGCCGCAATTGCCTTGAGGTAAGTCAGTCCTCCAATGGGTTCGGCAGGGAAGAACTTTACAACCTTTAACCCCCTGTTCCGGGCTGCATCGATCTCTGTTGGGGTGCAGACGCCCGGGAAGATAGCAATCCCCTGATCCCTGCAGAAGTCTACTACCTGCATGTTGAGACCCGGAGAGACGATGAATAGGGCTCCTGCGTCCTGTGCTCGTCGAGCTTGGTTTTCACTGAGGACCGTACCGGCTCCGAGCAGGATCTCAGGCTGTTCCCGGCTCAGGCGCTGGATGGATTCAGCAGCAGCTTCTGTGCGGAAGGTGATCTCAGCACAGGGCAGACCACCCCTTACCAGGGCCTCACCCAGATCCAAGGCATATTCCGCCCGGTCGATTACGACCACAGGAATGATGCCCAGCTGCCGAATCCGACCTGAGATTTCTTCCTTCATCTTGACCGTCCGACCTAGTATATCGCGTGGTTTAGCAGAGGTGGAGAGGGACTGAACCTTGGGAAGCACTTGAGGCAGGTTGCGGTGGAAGGAAGGTGGCCCGGCGCCGCCTCCGCCGGGCCCCGGTGAGAGATCCCATGCGGGATCACTGAAGTGAGTTTAGTGGACCTTGACTTCAATCAGCTTGGGTTTGGCTTCCTGCTTCACCGGAAGGGTGATGGTCAGCAAACCCTTTTCCAGGCCCGCTGAGATCCTCTCGCTGTCAACCTTCGTGGGTAGATGGAAGCTGCGGTAGAACTCTCCGTAGTGCCTGCGTACCTGATGATAGGTGCGTCCCTCTTTCTCCTCGAACTTGCGTTCACCCTTGATAACCAGGTAGCCGTTCTTGACCGAGATCTCGATGTCCTTCTTATCGAAACCAGGAAGCTCGGCCTTAAAAACCAGCTTGTCGTCGGTCTGATAAATGTCGACTACGGGGGCCCAACGGCTTACCGGAGCTTCCGTCTCTGAATCTCCGAAGACTCGAAGCAACGGCTCGTCGAAGAATCGGTCCAGGGCTCTGTCTATTCCTCCAAAGGATATACTCTTACGATATTCATGGTTTTAGTTACCTCCTGAACTGCAATTTTCAATTTTCAACTCTCCTCTCAGTGTGCGCACGAGATTTTAGATAAGACTGGGCCCAGGTGCTGTCAAGTCACGCCTGGGGTACCGATGTCCGCCAGAGGCGACAACGGGTTTGAGCGCTTGTGATTTGGAGCCTATTTTGTATCTTAGGGATTTGCGAAGCTTCAGGTCAGTGGCCCCCCAGCGGTGCTGCCCCATTCGAGAGCGAAACTTCCCGAGCCATGGAAGCCTGAAGCGCAAGCGAGGGGTTGGGGAACGGCCCGAATCCCCCCGGCTTGGCTGCTTGCCGCGCCTCAGGCCCCTTCGTCCCCCATTGCGCTGCCCTCCAACCCCTCGCTCGCGCTTCAGGCTTCCTCACGTTTCGCATTATCGGGCGACCTGGAGGTGCGAGTTCCGAATGAAGTTTTAGCTTAGCCCCGCCCCCGGCTGCTCCGGATCGTACAGGAGGAAACCTTTAGGTTGAGGATTGGGAGGATTGTACGTCACTGCGTGGGGAAGAGTTGTCCAGCTCTCTCCTCGGAACTTGGCCTCATGTTGCTAACGGCTCAAGTCGTTCGCGGCTCTGTCGGACTTGGCTTTGTAACGCTGGTAGTTCACCCATTGGCGGCACCTTCGGAGGACAGGAGACGTGGAACGTTCAGACGTGCGACGTATTCTTGAAGTTTCACCTTAGTTGCTCTCCCTCGAACCTGGGTGGTACCATGCTTCAGCGTGCGGCGTGTCTATCTTGATAACAATGCAACCACCCGAGTGGACCCCTTGGTTCTCGAGGCCGTGATGCCCCATTTCCTTGAAGACTTTGGCAATGCTTCTTCCATTCACGAGTATGGGCAGAAGGCTCGTGCTTCTATAGAAGAGGCGCGTCGGCACGTCGCCCGCTTGATCGAGGCTGAGCCCAAAGAAGTCGTTTTTACCAGTGGTGGCACTGAGTCTGACAACACGGCCATACGAGGCGTTTGTGGCTTTCACCGTTCCCGTGGCAACCACATCGTTACTACAACCGTGGAGCACCCGGCGATCTTGCGGAGCTGTGAGCAGCTGGAGAGCGAAGGGTTTCGTGTCACCTACGTTCCGGTGGACCGCGATGGCCTGATTCAGATGGAACAGCTTCGCGAGGCGGTTGACGACCAGACCATTCTGATTTCCGTGATGCATGCCAACAACGAGATCGGAACGATCCAGCCGGTCGAAGAGATCAGTCAAATTGCCCGCGAAAGGGAAATTGTCTTTCACACCGATGCGGTTCAGTCAGTTGGCAAGATCCCTCTTGAGGTCGGTCGACTGGGCGTAGGCCTGCTGTCACTTTCTGGCCACAAACTCCATGCTCCCAAGGGAGTGGGGGCGCTCTATGTCCGACAGGGTGTCTCAATGGACGCCTTACTTCATGGCGGCTCCCATGAACGAAACCGACGTGGGGGCACCGAAAATGTACCCGGTGTTGTTGGCCTGGGAAAGGCCTGCGAGTTGGGCCAGCTGGGTTTGGATGATTTTGACCTGAGAGTGCGGAAGCTACGGGATAAACTCGAAACCGGAATCATCGAAGCAGTGCCGGATACTATCGTCAACGGGTCGGTCAACAGCCGAATGCCTCACGTTTCAAATATCAGTTTTCAGGGTATCGAAGGCGAAGCTCTGCTGATCTCTCTGGATCTACAGGGAATTGCTGTTTCCACAGGGGCTGCCTGTGCATCCGGCTCATTGGAACCTTCACATGTGTTGAGGGCAATGAAGATCAGCTCGAGTCGCGTCGACAGTGCGATCCGATTCAGCCTGAGTCGTATGAACTCAGATGAGGACATCGATTATGCCCTCAAGGTCGTCCCAAAGACGGTTGAGCGGATGAGGGAACTGTCGCCCCTTTACCGGGAAGGGTAGGGGTGTACAGCGAAACGGCTCAGCGGCTCATTGTGGAGCTTCCCAATCGAGGGAAACTCCAGGATGCCACGCACACGGCTAGAGCGGAAAATCCTGTCTGTGGAGACATTACCGATCTCTTTCTCAAAGTAGAGAAGGATGTCGTGGTTGCTTGTCGCTTTCAAACCTATGGCTGCCCAGCCGCGATCGCCGCATCAGCCGCAGTGACTCTGCTCTGCGGGGGGAAGTCCTTGGAGGCCTGCCGTCAGATCACATCGCAATCGATCCTGGATTTCCTTGAGGGTCTCCCCAGACACAAACTCCACGGAGCCGACCTTGCGGCTGAAGCCCTGGAGAAGGCGCTGAGGGAAGGTGAAGGCACCAGGTCCCGAGGATGCTGATTTTACGAAGTCAGATTACCTCGAGTTCGACCCGTGCTCCTACCGCCAGATTCAAGAGAAACGCAGCTGACTTGCCCTGGGCAGCTATCTCGTAGTATCCGCTACTCCCCTGCAAAAAGAAGACCTCGTCCCGATCTGCCTCGGCGTAGTAGCGGTAGTGGGCCGTAATCTCCTGGCCTCCGACAGCGAAACTGCGAGGTCGTGTCTCACCGGGAAGCAAACTCCGAAGGTCTTTGGGCGAGATGCTGGTGATGGCATTACCAAAGCGGTCGATATGCAGGATCGCTCCTTCCAGGCTGGTTTCCCCAGTTTTGTGAGTCGACGGGAGGTCGATCTGCTGATAGTCCCTTACTTCCGGTCCGAAATCGCTGACGTCAGTGCCGCACGCCAGCTGGGCGGCAACCGGACCGAAAATGTCTCGGCCATGAAACGTCGGCGACACAGGCTTCCGGAAATAGGCCTCCGACTCGATAGAGATTACCTTCCCAACCTCCTCTCTCTGGTAGATCATCGAGAATATTCCATTGTCTGGCCCGACAAAGCGGTAGCGGTTGGTACACACGACGATGCCTCGACGCTTTGAACCCACGCTTGGGTCCACGACTACCAGGTGTACCGTGTGGGCCGGAAAACAAGAGTAGGCCCCAAGCAGTGTAAAAGCACCTTCCAGGATTTCGTGAGGCGGGATCTCGTGGCTGATGTCCACGATACGAGCTTTGGGACAAACGCTCAAAATAGCGCCGTGGACAGCACCTACGTAGGGCTCACGGCGGCCAAAATCGCTGGTGAAGGTGATGATCGGATCTGTCCTCATTCTACGGTCAAGGGCCCAAGAAGCAGAGAAACCCAGGGACAGTTATGACGTCCGTCCAGGGTGGTCAGGTCTGGCTCCGACAGAGACGGTGTTTCGCAGCATCAGCCTACCCAGACCTTTCTTTAGCCGTGAGAGGCCATCCTCGACACTGGAGAGCTCACCCGCAAATGAGACCCGCAGATAGCCTTCTCCTTCGGAACCGAAAGCCGAACCCGGAATCGTTGCCACCCCGTCCTTGAGAAGCTCAAGGCTCACATCGAGACTCTCGAGGTCCACTGAGTGGACCGAAAGCATCAAATAAAAGGCCCCTTCAGGCCGGACGTAGGGCTGCTCGAGATGTTGGTCGAGCCACTCGGTTACGAATCTAAAGTTGTCTGAATGTCGACTTCTTTGGAGCTCTACTTCCTGTCTTCCTTTTGGGGTGAACAGTTTCAGGGCGGCTCTCTGGGAAAGCGTAGAGGCGCAGATTGAGCTGCACTGGTGCATCACCGTTACCCGGTCCACCACTTCTGCCGGACCAAGGACCCAACCCAGACGCCAACCCGTCATGCTAGCCATCTTGGACACGCCGGAAAGGACAACGGCGTCTTCGCTAGCCTCGGTTATCGAATGTGGGGGCATCTTCGTATAGTGAATCTCACGGTAGATCTCATCGCTGACCAGGACAAGGTCCCTCTTCCGTGCGATCCGGCTCACTTCTTCAAGCTGTTTCAGTGTCAAACAACGGCCGGTCGGATTCGATGGCGTGCTCAGAATGATGACTCGGGTGCGAGGGCTGATACGCTTTTCCAGCGCCGCAGGAGAGAAGGAAAAATCGTCGTCACCTTTCAGAGGGTAGCAGATGGGGACGCCGCCAGCAAGACGGGTGACGGTGGGGTAGGAGACGTAGCCGGGATTAGGAACCAGGACCTCGTCTCCGGGGCCGACCAGGGTGAAAAGGACGTCGAAAAGCGCTTCCTGGCTTCCGCTAGTGACGCAGATCTTGTGGGATTCTAGCGCTCCATGATAGCCATGAATCTGGCGACATAGCTCGGGAAGTCCAGCGTTGGGCGTGTAGCCGATTCTGCCTTCGTCGAGGATCTGATGCGCCTCGTCGAGGACAACTTCGGGAAATGGAAAGCCAGGTTCACCCAGCCCTAGATTCACACATCCCTGGGCTTGGGACATGATCTGACGGATCATCGAGATCTCGATGCCGTCCATCCGTGGGGAGAATTTCAACGGAGAAGATCTTCCAGCTGGATTGACTGCTCCGTCTTTGAGTCACGGTACTTGACGATGATAGGAGTGTAGACGAAGAGATCAAGCTTCTTGCCGTAGCCGGCTTGGATGGGTCGGCTACCCGATACCACCACCGCCGCCTCGGGGATCTCCAGGGGAGCCTCGGCGCTTCCCCGATAAACGGTTTCTCTAACAAGATCGTAAACGGGTGTGGATCGCGTCAGAACGACGCCTGCTGCCAATACGGCGCCGGAACGTACGATGCTCCCCTCGTAAACGCCGCAGTTTCCTCCCACCAGGACGTCGTCCTCGATGATCACCGGCAGCGCACCAACCGGCTCTAGAACACCCCCGATTTGAGCGGCAGCACTCAGATGAACCCGTTTGCCAATCTGAGCGCAAGATCCCACGAGGGCATGTGAATCCACCATGGTGTCTTCATCGACGTAGGCTCCCGTATTGATGTACATGGGTGGCATGCAGGTGACGCCACTTCCTACGTACGATCCCCTCCGGATTGAGGAACCACCGGGGACGACCCGGACCCGCGAGTCCAGATTCAGATCCTTGAGGGGATAGGTGTCCTTGTCGAAGTAGCGGAATGACCGATCGATAGACAGATCGGTGAGGACTCCCATCCGGAAGCCTGCCAGGATGCCTTTTTTCACCCACCTGTTCACCTGCCAATGGCCCTCGACCTTGACGGCGGAGCGCACCCTCCCCGAGTCCAGATCGTCCAGGAAGGATTCCAGGACCTTGCGATCTTCGGCAGCGAATTCGGCCTTCTCGAAGAGGGCTTCTATTACCTCAGACATGAGCTCCGACGAGGTCCAGTCTTTCCAGTTCCAGATTCATCTTTTCTTTGTTGCCCTCCGCCATGGGACACAGGGGTAGCCGGTAGATTTCCTCCATCCATCCCATTTTTGAAAGGGCATATTTGACCGGTATAGGATTCGACTCGATGAAGTTCAGGTTCATCAAGTTGAGGTAGCGAAAGTGCAACGTCCGAGCTTCCTCGAGGTGACCCTGGGACACGAGAGAAATCATACGAGACATCTCTGCTGGGATCAGATTGCTGGCGACTGAGATCACCCCTTCGCCGCCCATACTGGCCACCGCAAAAGCAACGCTGTCGTCTCCGGAGAGAACCAGAAAACCGGATGGCCTGCCTGCCAGGACCTCCATGATCTGGTCGATGCTTCCACTCGCTTCCTTGACTCCCAGGATGCCGTCTTCACCTGCCAGTCGATGCTGGGTTTCGGTGGCAATGTTGGTGCCGGTACGACCTGGAACGTTGTAGAACACCACGGGAATGGAAATCGCCCGGACGATGGCTCGAAAATGCTGGAAGATACCCTCTTGTGTCGGCTTGTTGTAATACGGGGTCACGGAGAGGATCGCGTCCGCTCCCGCCTCCTGGGCGGCACGAGCCAGATGAATGGCGTGTTCGGTATTGTTCGTCCCCGCCCCCGCCACAACCGGAACCGCCTTGGAGGCGGTCTCGACGCAGGTACGGATCACCCGTAGATACTCGTTTTCTGAGAGCGTGACACTTTCTCCAGTTGTGCCGCAGGGAACCAGGAAGTCGATGCCTGATTCGATTTGCCACTCCACCAGCCGTCCGTACGCATCGAAATCGACTTTGTTCTCCGTTGTAAATGGAGTTACCAACGCCGTTCCACAGCCCTTGATCTCAGTCATGGTCGTCTCCAAAGATAACGTCATCGAATTGATGGAAGCCCTTCTTCCCTTGGATCCACTGTCCCGCCAGGACAGCGCCGCGGGCAAATCCGTCACGACTTCGAGCCCTGTGCTCCAGGGTTATCGTATCTACGGGAGAATCGAAGCCCGCCGTATGCACTCCCGGATTATAGCCGGCCCGTATGCTCGTGACAGGAAGGCGTTTCCCATACGATTCTTCCAGAACATTCTGCATCGTGACCGCGGTTCCGGAGGGAGCGTCGACCTTCTGAACGTGATGACTCTCCACCAGAAACGGGTCGAAATCCTGGAACCGAGAAAAGATTTTCCCTGCCTCCCGGGTCAGCCGGAAGAAGATCTGCACCCCCAGACTGAAGTTACCGGAATAGATACAGGCCCCTTGACCTTCTTCCACCAGCGTACGAACTCGGGGAATCTCCTCGTACCATCCGGTGGTGCCAATCACTATGGGTAGGCCCGACCGAACGGCATTTTGTACATTTGTCGGTATCGCCTCGGCTACCGAGAAGTCGATCAGAACATCTGTTTGCTCCATCCAGGAGCCGGAGAACCCTTCGGTCATGGGGTTTTCACCGATGTCCATGGTCTCGGTGATCTGGTGGCCTTGTTCTTGCGCAATGCGCTCTACGGTTCTGCCCATCTTGCCGTATCCAAGGAGTGAGATTCTCATGACTGCACCGGATCGGATTCAAGTATCAAGGGCCTCGCTGACCGACAGGTTCGAACAGCTTCGGATCAGGTCCCACGAAAAACTCGTGGTGGAGGCGGCGGACAGCTTCCTCCATTTTGTCTTCCTGAACCAGGAAAGTCACGCTAATTTGAGATGCTCCCTGGGAGATCATCTCTATGTTGATGTCATTGAGCGAACGGAAGATTCTCCAAGCGATCCCCGGGGTATACCTCAGGTTGTCTCCCACCGCGCAGATGATACCTTTGTTCGGCTGTATCTCGACGTCTCCGAATTCCTCCAGATCCTTGATGATGGCGTCCAACTTCTCGGTTGTGTCGACCGTAAGCGACACGCTGACTTCAGTTGTGGCCACCGCGTCGACGACCTTCTCGTGTTTGTCGAAGACTTCGAAGATCCGTCTCAGGAAGCCATGGGCCAGCAGCATCCGGTACGACTCTATGTTGACGATGGCGATTCCCTTTTTGCACGCAATCGATTTCACCGAGGTCTCGGAGGGGATCGAATCGGTCGATATGAGGGTTCCTGGCTGACGGATCTGACGAGAACTGCAGACGTGGATAGGGATATTCTTGTCGATGGCCGGCAGCAGAGTGCTGGGGTGAAGCACCTTTGCACCAAAGTAAGCTAGCTCAGCGGCTTCGGCGAAGGAGATGGCCTTTATTTTGAATGCCCCTGGGACAATCCGGGGATCGGCCGTCAACACTCCCGGGACGTCCGTCCAGATCTGGATGTCCCTCGCTTCCAGCGCAGCTCCCAGGAGAGAAGCCGTATAGTCGGACCCCCCTCGCCCGATCGTCGTGGTGACACCCTCGAGAGTGGATCCTATGAATCCCTGGGCGACGGCCGTCTTGCCTTCGGCCAGCACCGGTTCCAACTGGCTGCGTATGGACTCTTCCGTGATCTCGGGAAGGATCCTGGCCTGGGTAAATTGATCATCGGTTCGCACGAAGTCTCTGGAGTCCAGGAGCGCGTTCTGGCTCCCGGACTCACCCAGCGCCGCCGCGAACACAAGAGTACTCATGCGCTCTCCCAAAGAGGCAATCGAGTCCAGGATTCGAGGCGGACACTCCCCCATTTCAACCGTTGCCTTGATAAGGTCTGACAGCTCTTCGAAAAGAACTCCGAGCCCCAGGCTGACCTGTTTCAGGCGGGGCCCCGAAATCAGGTCTCCAGAGACGCTCAGGTGATAGTCGTGGAGTTCCTGTGCGACTCGCCTTGCCCGCTCCAGTTCCTGGGAGGAGGCCAGTTGGGCTATCTCCAGAAGCCGGTTCGTCGATTTTCCCATTGCGGAGAGGACGACCGCGATCGGCAGCGGTCCCTGGAGGGATACAGCTTCAATACAGCGTTGGATGGCGGCGGCGTCCTGTAGGGACGTGCCACCGAACTTCATTACGATCATGATGAACCGAAGCAGTTCCGGACTGGAACCCTTAGTTGAGCAGACCTTTCTCGCGCACGAGCTCGGCATTGAGAATGGAGGCTCCAGCCGCTCCCCGGATCGTATTGTGTCCCAGGACAACGTACTTGATGTCCAGAACCGAGCAGGGACGGGTGCGTCCTACTATTGAGCTCATGCCAGCACACTTCCAGACGTCCAGCCGCGGCTGGGGACGGTTTTCGTCCCGAAATACAACTACCGGATCCAGAGGAGCCGAAGGCAGATTGAGCTCCTGTGGAGGGCCTCGGAACCCCTCCCAGGCCGCAATGACATCCTCTATCGAAGCCTTCGTTTTGAGGCGCAGGGAAACACACTCCAGATGACCTTCTTCAACGGGCACCCGGTTTGCCTGTGCGCTTACGGTAAACTGAGCGGGCCTGAAGGAGTCGTTCTCCAAGTCCCCTAGCATTTTCTGGGTTTCCGTCTCTATCTTGTCTTCCTCTCCCGAGATAAATGGGAGTATATTTCCCAGGATATCGAGTGACGGAACACCAGGGTAGCCAGCTCCGGAGATTGCCTGAAAAGTAACGACCTGGACCAGCTCGAGTCCGAACTGCCGGTGTAGCGGCCCGAGACTTAGGGCAAGCACTATGGACGAGCAATTGGCGTTGGTGACAATGGCGCCGCTCCAGTTGTGGTTCTTACGCTGCCTGGGAATGATGTCCAGGTGATTCGTGTTGAGCTCCGGGATAAGGAGGGGAACATCGGGCTCCATCCGGTGATTCTTTGCATTAGAGAAGACCCAGTATCCTTTGCCTGCAAACTCGGTCTCGATTTCGCCGGCTACCGAAGAATCCAAGCCGGAGAAAACGATGGGGCAGTCCAGGTTAGCTTCACACGTTCTTACCTCGAGTGCCGAAGCCGCCTCAGGCAAGGGAGCTGCCTGCTTCCATGAAACGATATCTCCGTAGCGATGACCCGCCGACCGTTCGGACGCTGCAAGTTCCCGAAGCTCGAACCAGGGATGGTTCTCAAGCAACAGCACAAATTTCTGCCCTACCGCTCCCGTAGCGCCCAGAACGCCTACCGGTATCTTGTTCACGATTCACCTCTTGGCCCAATCTGTTACCCAAGAGACCCGTCTCTGCGGAACTCTGGGTGCTCAAAAGAAAGGATGGTCTGATGGCCGCCCCCTTTTGGAACACGCGACTATAACATCGGGGACGCCGCGTATGGAAGGTAGCTGGGCTCTATCGTGATTGCGACCGAGGATGTCAGGGAGAGAGAAAAGTAGAGGCTGAGATTCCTTCCCGATCAGGCTCGTCCCCTCCCAGGCTCCCCGGATGACCGTCTCACCTGGTCAGAAAATCTCGCCCAACGGACAACCGCTTGTCCTGAAGCAACCCAGTCACAGACCTAGCGGCCACGCCCAAAGGCGTCGTCTACTCTGTCTGCTTCCTCGTAAAGAGCTCACACTAGCTTTCGCTAGTGCTTGAACCCGCCCCGTGCCCGTCGTCCCCTACTTCCTGGCCGAAGCCTCTTGGCAGCTTCTGCCGACCACCCGGTGTTGCCTCAAGATATCCGCTGTGTTCTACCCCTTGGGACACTCGAGATTGTATCCCGCTAGAAACAGTTAGCAAGAGAAAAAGGACAAAAATAGTCCGCACATCATCTGTGCAAACAGGAGCATTTAAGACATCCCTCCACGGAGTAGTTCGTTTGCGAATTGTCGTCACAGTTTGCCCACAGTTCCTTCCACACCCACTTGAAAGAGCTCTCCCCGTGATCTCCATCTCCTGTCTCACAATTGTTCTCTTCATCGATTTGACCGATCTATAGGAGTGATTCCTGACGTGCTGATCTATGGGAGTGCGAGCGGTTTGACGAATTTCTTGTGGCTCCCACTGTCCGATCTAAAGTCGACTGATAAGTTCCCCCCAGATACGCTGGACCTATTCGTGTGAGATCTTGCTGACATTCAGCCCCGTGCGAGGCTGCGATTAGTGGCCCCCCAGCGGTGCTGCCCCATTCGAGAAAGAAACTTCGGGATACTGGGGATCTGTGCTGTCACTGCGTGGGGAAGAGTTGTCCGGCTCTCTCCTCGGAACCTGGCCTCATTTTGCTAACGGCTCAAGTCGTTCGCAGCTCTGCCGGACTTAGCTTCGCAACGCTGGTAGTTCACCCGCTGGCGGCACCTTCGGAGGACAGGAGACGTGCGACGTATTCTTTTGTCTCAGCCTAGAACGTAAAACGCTTCAGGGGCAACTTCGTGTAGCCTTCCTTGCCTTCGACGATCTGAATGACCTGGGCGGAAGGTGGGTTCATCAGGATCTGTGTCTTGCCAGTCCGAGGCCAGAAAATTTCCAATTGCTGGGCAGATTCTGCCTTTCCCAGCCCGAATGTTTGTCGCAAGGGGTTGGCTCCGAAGCTGCCTCCGCTGTTGACGTGGCGGTAGATCGATCGCGTTACGCCGTTTTCCTCAATTTGTACCCGGATTCGTGCGCCGATGGCGGATCGATTGGATTGCTGTCCGACCAATTGGACTGCCATCCAGTTGTTACCCATTCCCGGATTCTCATAGAGGACGTCGCTGAAGGCGTCTCCGGGAAAGGCTCCTCCCATCTGTTCAAAGACATCCAGATCCCCGTCATTGTCCAGGTCGGCAAAAGCGACGCTGTGGCCTTTCTGCAAATGAGCGAAGCCCCCTGACGCGGAAATGTCGGAGAATCTCCGGCCGGCTTGGTTCAAGAACATGAGGTTGGGGACGATGCTAGCGAAGGAAGGATCGCCGGTCCCGAGATAGAAATCCAGGTAACCGTCGTTGTCCAGATCTCCGAAGTTGGAACCCATTGGCTGCATCGGTCCGCCCAGGCCACGCTGTTCGGCCACCTCACGAAAGCCTCCCTGGCCGTCGCCCTCGTAGAGGCAGGCTCTCTCGAAGCGGGGGGCAAGTCCCAGGCGATAGGCAGCCTGATGGGCGAGGTGTCCCCCGTAGCTGGACACGAACAGGTCGAGAGCCCCGTCGTTGTTGTAGTCCCAGAACCAGACTGGGAAGCTGTTTCTTGGCTTGGCTACGCCTAATCGCGAGGTGACGTCCTCGAAAGTTCCATTTCCCCTATTTCGGTAGAGACGGTTCATCCCGCTATAGTTGGAGACGTAGAGATCGGGGAAGCGATCCCCGTCGTAGTCTCCCCAGGAGACCCCCTTGGTAAAAGCGTGGCCCATCACCCCGGCCTCTGAGGCTACGTCACGGAAAGTGCCGTCGCCCTGATTCTGGAATAGTTGCCAGGGAGCCTGGAAGTCGTTGTCCGATTCGTTGCCGATGAAGAGGTCCAGGTCGCCATCGTTATCGTAGTCTGCCCAGTCCGCCGTCTGAGTGGGGTAGGAAACCTCGGCCAATCCCGCTTCGAAGGTCACGTCCTCGAAAGTGCCGTCACCTCGGTTGCGCAAGAGCGAGTTTGGGTCCTGGCCGTTCTTACCCGCCCAGGCACCCCGCAGTACCAGGATGTCTGTATTGCCGTCGTTGTCATAGTCGGCCTGCAAGAGGTTCAGTCCTCCCATCAGACCTTCGAGTCCCGCCTGCTGGGTGCGGTCGGAGAAGGTGCCGTCCGCGTTGTTGCGGAACAGGTGCATGGGCCCCGAAGTGTCCCAGGTCGAGGTAGCGATATCCAGGTCTCCGTCGCTATCGAAGTCTTCGACGATCGCCCCCCCAGCCAGGTTGAAAGTGCCTAGGCCCAGCTTCATGGCAATGTTCGGAAAGTGCGGAAACGGTACCTCGGATTCGGAAGTTAACAACGGTATATGGTACCGCTCTGGGACCTGGTCAGGATATTGATCCAGAGTCATGTGGGCGATGTTCAGGAGCCAGCGGGCCGGAAGGTTGTAGCCGGAGAGATCTGTCGCAGAGAAGTTTTCCAGAACCTCAGTGAAGTATTGGGTCGCCTTGGTGGAACCTTCTCGCAGCGTATGGATTCCCCCACCGCGGAGAGGGAAAATGCAGCTCTCGGCGTTGTGCTGGAGGGCGCAGTTCTGGGTCTCGCCCAGGCGCATGTATCCGATCCCAAGCTGGAAGATCGTTTCGTTAACCTTGCTTTTCTGAATATGGGGTTGGACCTTGGGCAGCAGCCTGTAGGCAGCCAAAAGGTGTTTTATACCGGCTTGCTCGCTGCCCAGGCGCAGTTCGGTGGTTCCGAGTTCGAGCAAAACTTGCCAGCGGTTGAGGTCACCCCAATATTCCGGAGTCGTCACTTCAGAGGAGCTTGCTTCCAAGTCCACTAGCTGGCTGTTTAGGCTGCGGACCCGCGCCTCTCCCATGTAGGGATGCTCTTTCCTACTCCGCACGGAGATCTCCTGGAGGACCTGGAGCATACGCTGATGTCCAGGGGCACCTTTTGGGGCTTCGGTCCCAGATGGCTTTGGAGTGGCGTCTTTGTGTTCGTGGTGAGTGTGGGTGGAATCGGCGTCCTGAGATTTGTTGGTGGAAAGCGAAGAGGGCGATTCCACCTCAGACCCGACCAGAGGCCGCACCAGGACTAGGGTTAGTGCAAGAGACACAGGTAGGCGGGCTTTGGCAGTCACAAAGGCTAGTCGAGAAAAGCTCCCATTCATTTCCTGCCACGCCTCACGGAGCTCATATCGTATTTATGGAAGGGAGCACTAAGCCAGGATCTCTTTCACAACCCGAGCCGGAAACTCGTCGGTCAGCCTCTCTTTGCGGCCGTCGCGTTGGTAGACCAATTCCCGATGGTTCATCCCCAGTTGATGCAGGATGGTAGCGTGGAAGTCGTGGACGCTGACCCGATTCTCAACTGCTTTGTACCCGATATCGTCGGTGGAGCCGAAGACAGTTCCCCCCTTGACACCGCCCCCGGCTAACCAAACCGTGAAGCCGGTTGGGCCGTGGTCTCGTCCCAAGTCGGACCCGACTCTGGACTGTGCAAGGGGGAGTCGACCGAACTCACCTCCCCAGACGAGCAAGGTTGAGTCGAACAGACCCCGCTGCTTGAGGTCCTGGATCAGCCCGGCTATCGGGTGGTCGGTCTTGGCGCAAGCGTACTTGAGCCCTCCTATCAGATCGCTGTGGTTGTCCCAGATCTGACCCTCGATATAGAGCTGCACCACTCGTACACCTCGTTCGATGAGCCGGCGGGCCATGAGGCAGCGGCGCCCATAAGATGCTGTGTGCTCCTGGTTGAGACCGTACAACTCCTGCACCGCAGGGCTCTCTTGCGAAAGATCCAGAGCGTCGCTGGCGGCGAGTTGCATGCGAGCCGCCAGCTCGTAGTTGGTGATGCGGGCACCCAGGTCGGGTTGACCTGGGCGCTGATCCCGATGTTCGTGATCCATCCGGGATAACAGCGCGCGCGCCAGGTTGAGCACCGGAGGCGGGAATTCCTCCTTCGCCTTGAGATTCAGCAGCGGCGAGCCCTCTGCACGTACCCGAGTGCCCTGGTAGACCGGGGGCAGCCAACCTGATTGCCAATTCTGGATATGGTTGACGGGCAGGCCCTTGGGGTCGTCCAGCACGACGTAAGCCGGCAGGTTCTGGTTCTCGCTTCCCAGACCGTAGACGACCCAGGATCCAAGCGTGGGACGGTTCGAGAACTGCCGTCCGCTCTGCATCATGAAGATGCTGGGCTCGTGATTGAAGTGTGGGGTGAACATGGATCGAATCAACGCAATGTCATCAATGTGTTGGGACAGATGAGGCATCGCGTCTGAAACTTCGATCCCCGACTTTCCCTGCGCGGCGAACTTGAAGGGCGATGGCATGAAGCCACCTGCCTCGTTGATGAACTCGATGTCGTTGGCCAGGTCGCGGCCGGGCGGCTTCCCCGCGTACTTTTCCAGCGCAGGCTTGGGATCGAACAAGTCCACCTGACTGGGACCGCCGTTCATGAAGAATTGAATCACGGAGGTGGCCTTCGGTTGCAGGTGAGGTTCACGTGGGCGCAGGTCGTGGACACTCTCCGGGGAAGCCGCCAAAGCGGGATTTGTGGAGAAGAGTTCGTCGCCTAGCAAGTAGGCCAGCGCGGCCCCGTAAAGACCGTCCCCGACTCGCGAGAAGAAGGTGCGTCGCGTGCCCAGCCTGTTTTCGCTGGGAATCACACCGTTGGGAATCACACCGTCAGGTTTCATCTTCATGGCAGCTCAATCAATATAAAGGAATTCAGCCGAATTCAAGACGGTATGAGACAGGGTTGACAGCGCCAGCCACTGGCTTTGCGCCCGCCTGGGTTCGGCAGGTACTTCCTCCTCCAGATGCTTCATCCAAGCTGTCGCCAGGTTTCGCAGGGTAGATTCGCCCCGGTCTGATTCCCACGCCGAGGGAGGCCGGCTCAGAGCCGCCAGATAAACCCTCTCCACCTGCCTGGCGACATCCTCTCCGACGGTATCGATAACGCGCCCCGCCATGTAGCGGGAGCTGTTGCGGATCATTTCGCTGTTCATCATTTGCAGCGCCTGGGACGAGACAGTGGAGTGGGTTCGGTGAAGGCAATTGGGCCGGAGCTGGGGAGCGTCGAAGGTGTCGAGTATCGTCACCGGAGTCGAACGACGCTGCTTCAGGTAGATGCTTCGACGGTAGCCTTTGCCCGTCGCTGTCGCGACCACCTCCCCATCCGGTTTAACCTCCACTTCGTCGGGTGGCCCAAACGCCATCGGATCGAGCAGTCCCGAAGCCTTCAGAATCGAGTCCCGTATGGCATCGCCATCGAGACGGCGCATAGGGAATCGGGAGAGCAGGATGTTGTCGGGATCTGCTCTTTCTGATTCGGGTCTCAAGAGAGAGCTTTGGCGATAGGCACGAGACGTCAGGATCAGACGGTGTAAAGCCTTGAGGCTCCACCGGCGGCGTACCAGTTCGGTGGCAAGCCAATCCAAGAGCTCGGGGTGGGAGGGCGGTGTTCCCGCTCGACCAAAGTCTCCCTCAGTCCTGACGATCCCCACCTTGAAGTAGCGCTGCCAGATTCGGTTCACTATTACCCTTGAAGTGAGAGGATGGTTGGGCTGGATGAGCCACTTCGCCAGACCCAGACGTCGGCCGCTGGTGGTGGTCGTCCAGGTTGGCTTCTCCACCGCGTAGCGTCTGAGGCCCGACGTAAGTACCGCCGGGACTCCGGGATCGACCTGGCTACCCGGACTGCTAGCCAGACCTCGCTGAAGGATGTGGACCGGAGTTACCGGGTCGCCCATATCGAACAGAGCTCGAATCCTGGGAACGGGTTTGAGTTGCTTTTTGATTTTGGCGGTGGCTTCGGTCGTTTCGAGAGAGAGTTTCTTGAATGCCTCGAATCTTTCTCCCAATTCGCCGGGCTCGATCATCACTTCTGCCCCCAGCTTCTCCACCAGATACTTCTGAGTGCCGGTGCGTTCATCGCTGAGAGTTTCCAGGGCGGTCCGCACGTCTTTCCTCACCCCTTCGGGCACTTTGGACCACTTTTCCTCGAGCAGCAGCTTCCGCAGCGGCCGGGCCTGGTTCTCGAGCTCCAACTCTAGTCGCCTGATCTTTTCCTGAAGGGGTGAATTGTGCTCTTCGACTGCCCGGACCTCGTCTTTCGCGATGCCGCTCAGAAAACGAGTGTTGCTTCCATCCCACTGGGCTTCCGGGCCGACTGCCGTCTCACTGGGAGAAAGCCAGTCGTAAGGATCGTATGCGGAACGCAGAATAGCACTCACCCGGTAATAGTCACGCTGCGGAATGGGATCGTACTTGTGGTCATGGCAGCGTGCGCAGCCTACGGTCAGCCCAAGAACGGTGGAAGTCAAAATCTGAACCTGGTCGGCCACTACCTGCAGGCGCTCTGGAACGAAAGCCTGTGAGGTACTGTAGGTGCCGTCCGGACCCATGCGCAGAAACCCTGTAGCGACTAGTTTCTCGCGTTCCTCAGACGTGAGTGGGCTGCTTCTACCGTAGTCAAAGAGTTCGTCGCCTGCGATCTGCTCGAGCAAGAACTGATTGTAAGGTTTGTCGGCATTGAGAGAGCGGATCACGTAGTCGCGGTAGCGCCAGGCATTAGGACGAAGTGCATCTGCCGAGACCTGTCCTTCCGAGTCCGCATAGCCCACCGCGTCCAGCCAGTGGCGTCCCCAGTGTTCGCCGTATCCTGGTGAGTCGAGCAGGCGATCGATCAAACGCTCGTAGGCGCCGGATCCGCTATTCTCTCGGTAGGCCAGGACCTCTTCCGGGCTGGGAGGCAATCCGGTCACATCGAAGTAGGCCCGCCGCATCAGGACCAGAGGCTTGGCTTCCGGTGCGAAGGAGAGGCCCTTCTCCTCAAGTCTCTTCAGCAGAAACGCGTCGATTGGTGTGAGACCCCCATCCCCCTGGCCTATCTCTGGAACCTGGGCGCGCCGCGGTGGCTGGAAGGACCAGAAGCGGCGGTCCTCCTCTTTGACGAGCGAATCCGTCTGAGGATCGACTGGCTCCGGTCTCTCTTCTTCGAAGGGGGCGCCGGCCGCAATCCAAGCGCGCAGCTTCGCCAGTTCTGCGGAGGTTACTGGGCGCACAGAAAGCCGTGCTTGATCTTTCTGAGGTGGCATCGCCTCCGACAGAACGCGCTTGATAAGGAGGCTCTCGTCAGGCTTGCCCGGGATGATGGCAGGCCCCGAGTTTCCCCCCTTCAGAAGCGAGCCACGAGTTCGCAGATCAAGCCCTCCTTCTTGGTTTCGCCTACCATGGCAGAGGAGGCATTTGACGTTCAGGATGGTAACCACGATCTCTCGTGCACTGGTCTCCACGTCTCCCTTGAACCGGAGACTCGACTCTAGCTTTTCTCCCTGCCGCAGTGCCCCGGCTTCGATCCATCGTCGGATGAGATGGTTCTGGTCAGGGCTCAGGTTGCTGTCCCCCGGGGGCATCGATCCGGAGCTGATCTTCTCCAGCAGCAGGCTTTCGAGCGGCTTTCCCGGGACCACTGCCGGGCCGGATTTCCCACCCTTCAGAACACTGTCGCGAGATTCCAGGTTGAGGTCGGCCTGCTGCAGGCTACCTCCGTGGCAAGCGAAGCAATTTCCCTCAAAGATGGGAACCACTTCGGTCTCAAAGCGGGGGTCTGTGTCGCGCTCTCCTGCCAGGAAAGTCGGATAGGAGGACACCACAACCGACACCAACAAGAGTCTAGGAATCCTGGTGAGAAACATAATCAAGCGGCCTGAGTGATTCGTCTTCTGATTCTACCTGAAGTTGACAAAGAATGGACTAGGCGGGTGGGATTTGGAGGATACTGAAACAGAGGCGTCCTGGGCACGTAGTAAAAAGGGTGCATCCCGGATTTGTCAACGTAAAGTGTGTGGCTTTCCTGGTGTTGAGGTAGAGCAAATGAAAAAAATTGCTTTGGGAGTAGGGGTGACTTTGCTGCTGGCGTTAACGCCCACCTGGGCAGCGAAATTCTGGGAAGAAGCCGACTTTCTCGAATGGACGGAGAAGGACGTGCTAAAGATGCTCAACAAATCTCCCTGGTCAAAGCAGGTTTCGATTAGCGCCCAGGGAAGCCGCGGCCCGACGGGAACTACGATGCGAACGGGACGTCGAGACGGGCCACGAGCAGGCGGTGGTGGTGGCGGTGGCGTTGGTGGACGCGGCGGCGGCGGCCTTCCCGGCGGTCGCGGCGGCGGTCGCGGTGGTGTTGGTGGTTTCCCTCCCTCCTTGACCCTAACGATTCGTTGGTATAGCGCCAAACCGGTGAAAAAGGCCGTGGCCAGAGCCCGTTTCGGGGATGCAGCAGACTCAGCTCCCGAGGCACTCAAACTCCTGGAACCAGAGCTGAAGCATTACGTTATTGGCCTAGCTGGACTACCCGCGCGGATGACGCAAATGGACCCACAGCGTCAGCGCTTCATGTTTGAACAGATCAAGAGTGCAACCGTGCTCAAGCTCAAGGGCCGTGACCCGATTCCTGCCAAGAATATCCTCTTTGGAAGCGATCAGGCTCAATTGATGGACGCAAAGACCGGTCAGGCTGGCGTCGAGTTCTACATCTTCTTCTCCAATGAGAACGAGATCAAGCTCGAGGAGAAGAACGTTGAGTTCGTCACGCGGCTGATGGATCGAAAGATCTCCAAGAAGTTCAAGCTAAAGGACATGGTCTACCAGGGCGAGCTCGAACTGTAACAAACGGGCCCTTGACCGCAAGCTCCAAATCACCAGCACCAAATTCCAAACGATCGACTACCATCCGCAACGACGGCGATCAACAGAGCCGCGAGCGACTTGACCCGTTAGCAACATGAGGCCAGGCTCCGAGGAAAGAGCAGGACAGCAAAATCTCCCCCAATCCTACAATAGACACATCGCTTGTGGGTCTGAGGCTTTCCCCCTGTCTCTTTCTTTACACCCCTGACGCATCTTCTCCTTGACTTAAAATTTAGATTAGGCTAAATATTTATTTCGTCGGGAGAAAATATCCAAGGGGAAGCCAAATATGTGCGGTAGACATCAAGCGATCCCATGGATTCTTTCCTGCTTTTTACTAGCCAGCCAGGTGCAACCGCTGCGGGCCGAAGAACACGGAGAAGAGGACAGGCTCAAGCGGCTTGAAGAGAGACTGGCTCGGCTGGAATCCAATCTAGAGCGATTGATCGATGTGCTCGTTTCTAAATCCGAGGGCGAATCCTCGCCAGAGGCACGCTCCCAGCTACGCTCCCTTTCCCAGGATGTTCAGACAATAAGGGCCGAGGTCAAGATCGAGGCGACGGAAACACAAGAGCAGGTCGCCGTGGCGGCTTTGGAACCGCCTGCGGTGGACCCCCAGCCTGACAGTCCAGCCGACGAAATCATCAATGTGCCCTACTCGGGCTACATGGAGATGCATATCAACCACGATCAGATCAACCCCACCACCCTGGACTTCCATCGGTTCGTTCTGCTGTTTGGACACGGCTTCGGTGAAAGGATCCGGTTCTGGTCAGAGCTGGAACTGGAGCACGCCTTCGTCGAGGGAGGAAAGGCGAGTGGTGAGCTAGAGCTGGAGCAGGCCTATCTGGATTTTCTCATCGATCCCAAGTTCAACTTCCGAGCAGGAATGGTGCTGACCCCGATTGGGATCATCAACGAGCGGCACGAGCCGCCGGCCTTCCACGGCGTGGAGCGTCCCTTCGTTGACACGGTCATCATTCCCTCTACCTGGTTTGGAGCCGGCGCCGGACTGGTAGGGGATCTGGGCAATGGTCTGCACTACAAGACCTACGTCATGGGATCCCTGGACAGCTCCTTTTTTTCGGCTGAGGAAGGATTTCGTGACGGCCGGCAGAAGGGCTTTCTGGAAAACGGTCGCAACCTGGCCTGGACTAGCCGCCTGGAGTATCGCCCCCGGTCTGGCCTCAACCTGGGAACTAGCTTTTGGACAGGTGAGACCGGTTTTAGTTTTCGGGATCTGAATGGTCGTCTGAAAATGTTTGAATTCGACGGACGTTACCGAGTTGGAAGGTTCGAGGGTCGTGGGCAATTCGTCACGACTCATCTGGGCGATGCCGCCGAGATAAATCAAGCCATTCGCCGCCAGGTCGGCATCAACCCCAATATCGCCCGCGAGATGCGGGGTTTCTATCTCGAAGGGGCGTCGAGTCTGGTCCCCTCCACTTTCCCCCACGATCTGGTCGGTTTCTACCGTTACGAGAGTTTCGACACCCAGTATCGTATGCCTCAAGGGTTCTTCCCCCTGGAGCAGTTCGACCGGGCCGCTCACGTCCTGGGCCTCACCTACTTTCCCCACCCTGATATTGCTTTGAAGGTCGACTACAACGTGATGGGGAACGCCAGCGACTTAATCAAGTCCCTCAACCGCTGGAACTTTGGAATTGGATGGTGGTTCTGAGCTCCAGGAGAGAGAAGTTAAGGAGGAATAGATGAGATTCAAACGAGCCGCGCTGGTAGCAATCCTTCTCTCGGTGGCCGTGGTCGGTGGAAGTCCATCCGAGTTGGCCGGGACGCCGGCGGAGAAGAAGAAGATCAAGATCGTGGCGGAGCGCTTCTCTTTCACTCCCTCAACCATCAAGGTTGCTCAGGGGACCCTCCTGGAGCTCGAACTCAGCAGCGACGATACCTTTCACGGATTTCGACTTCCCAAAGCCAACATCAACGTTACTATCCCGGCCCGCCGACGGGACAGCATCAAGGTCCTCTTTGATGCCCGGAAGCCTGGGAAATACCCTTTCGAGTGTTCGCGGCCTTGTGGCGCGGGCCACACGATGATGCGAGGTGTGATCATTGTCGAGTGACTTGTTCTGACCTCGCTCTAAGCTGAAACTTCAATTGGCTCCGCTGGGTTGACCTGGGTTCGATCTCCAGGCCGAAGTATTCTTCTTTTCGAGCCTTTGGCTCGATACACGGCGGCCTGGAGACCACCGCCACGGGCGGGACCAAGGAGGAATTATGCGAGCGGTTTTACAATGCATTTGCCTGCTTACAGCGGCTGTGCTGGTTTTGGGGCAGAATCCGTTGAAGCGTCCGCGAGCCCAGAAGGAACCGGCGGTCTCCGGGACAGAATACGGCGAGCCCATCCAGGGGATCCGCGGAAGAGAGTTCGAGATGTTCCGGCTGGGCCTGGAGGATTTCCTGGAAGTGGAAGATGCCGAGGAAGGGCTGGGCCCGATTTTCAATGGCCGCTCCTGTGCTGAGTGCCACGCCAGTCCGCGGATCGGTGGGATCAGCACCATCAGCGAATTCCGTGCGGGTACCCTCAACCCCGATGGCTCCTTTCAAGAGCCCGAAGGCGGCACCCTGATCCATCTCTTCTCAATTCCTCCTCACGAAACCCAGGCAGTCATTCCTCCAGGGGTCAACGTGGTGGCGAGAAGGAGGCCTCTGCCCTTGTTTGGAGATGGTTTGGTGGAGGCGGTTCCAGACGAGATCCTGGTGGCCTTGGAGGATCCGGAAGACTTGGATGAGGATGGTATCAGTGGACGTGTCCATTGGGTGACGGACAAGGAGACCGGACAGCTTCGGGCGGGTAGATTTGGTTGGAAGGCAATGCAATCGTCGCTTTTCACTTTCGGCGCCGAGGCCTACCGCAACGAGATGGGGATTACGAATGAGCTTTTCCCCAACGAGATGTGTCCTGGTGGAGACTGCGCGATTATCGAGCTGGTGGACCCCGTCCCCGATCCCGAGGACGGTCCGGAAAGGTCTACCGGTTTGAGAGGCATCGACAACTTTGCCAACTTCATGCGCCTTTTGGGCCCTCCTCCCCGGGGCGAGCAGAATGCCGAGACCCAGAGAGGTGGAATGCTCTTCGGGGAAATGCGTTGCACTGCCTGTCACGTTCCCTCTCTGACCACTGGGTCAAGCCCGATCCCAGCCCTCAGCCGTAAACGCTTCCTGCCTTACGGCGACTTCCTGCTTCACGACATAGGCACAGGCGACGGAATCCAGGACGGTGATGCCAGCCCGGTGGAGATCCGAACCATGCCTCTATGGGGTCTGGGCGTCAGGGCCCCCTTTCTCCATGACGGGAGAGCCGCCAATATTGAGCAGGCTATCGAGTTCCATTCTAGAGAAGCAGAGAGCAGTCGGCTGCTCTATGAGGAGCTTACCGAAGAACAGAGGCTGGACTTGCTGGCGTTTCTGAAGTCGCTCTGAAACGCCGTGCGCGAATCCCACTGGGACGAAGGTTCCCAAGAACCAAATAGCTCTCAAGTTGCAGGTTAGTACCGCCCCCAGCCGCGCTGGATCATTCAGGAGGAAACTTCAGGTTGGCAAAGCCTCGTTTGGGTCCTTGGTCAGGACCGCTCCTTGGCAGTCACGGCTCTGTCACTGGCGGTTCTTCAGGATTGCCTCGCCATTCGAAGTTCCCGTCGGAACCGTTCGCCGCTCTTTCCCGGGAGCAGAGACGTGCGACGTTCAGACGAACCGGTTAAGTTTCAGGGTAGTCCTGCCCCCAGAAGCCCTGGCCCCATTCGAGAAAGAAACTTCCGCCCACTGGGGAGATTGTGCGTCACTACGCGGGGAAGGGTTGTCCGGCTCTCTCCTCGGAATCTGGGCTCATCTTGCTAACGACTCAAGTCGTTCGCAGCTCTGCTGGACTCGCCTTTGTAATACTGGCATTGTGTGGGGGTATTCAGGTAACTCAAGTTGCGACTATATGGCGTATTTGCGGGGCCTGGGGCCCCTTACGTTATTGACCATGTCCTTGTAAGGCGTCGGTTCGATCGCCACCGCTTGTTGGGTTAATCTGTAGAATAGCTTGCCACGGTGGCGGCTCGTTCGGCGATTGAATCGGAACGTATATTCGTCGAGGTAGTAATCCAGGTGCTCGTGACTGATGGCTCCTTGATGCGTGCCAATCATCCACTGCTTGAGCAACGAGGCGACTCGATGGCCAATGTGGCAGCAAATCCTCGCCGACCTCTGCCGTAGGGCGCACCACTTCGTGGGTGTACCCAAGGGAACTCAGTTTCCCATAGCCTTTCCACCCGTCGGTGTGAATCACCGCGCCTGGGA
>CAUZIZ010000058.1:0-30891 GCA_963579905.1 Acidobacteria bacterium UBA6911
CAACGTCTCGCTGCAGATCAATCTGATTACGCCGATCGCGATGGAGAAGGGACTGCGCTTCGCCATCCGAGAAGGCGGCCATACCGTCGGCGCCGGCACCATTACCGACATTCTCGAGTAGGCGGCAGGCAAGGATGACAAACGAAAAAATTCGAATCAGGCTCAAAGCTTATGACCACCGGGCATTAGATCAATCCACGCGTGAGATCGTCGAGATTGCCAGGCGCACTGGCGCGGTGGTCTCTGGTCCGATTCCGCTGCCCACCCGTATCGCACGCTATACTGTGCTGCGCTCGCCGCATGTGGACAAGAAATCTCGCGAGCAATTTGAGATCCGTACCCATAAGCGGCTCGTGGATATTCTGGAGCCCACTCCCCAGACGGTAGATGCACTGATGAAGCTGGACCTGCCAGCGGCTATTAATGTCGAAATCAAAGCGTTTGGGAGCGAGAAGGAATAACGATGATCGGCGGCTTGATCGGTAAAAAGGTGGGGATGACTCAGATCTTCGATGAGAACGGCAGGGTCATTCCGGTGACGGTGCTGGAGGCTGGGCCCTGTGTGGTCGTGCAAAGAAAGACTTCCGAAAAGGAAGGGTACGAAGCGATCCAGCTGGGTCTGGTCGAGCAGAAGCGTCGGCGCGCCAATTCACCCATGACTGGGCATTTCAAGAAAGCAGAGGTTCCGCCTACGCGGATCCTGAGGGAGTTTTCATACCAGGGGACCGAAGAGGCTTCGCTCGAAGTAGGGGCCCAGGTGCTGGTCAACGACCTGTTCGAGCCAAATGACCGAGTCGACATTGTCGGCTCCGGGAAGGGGCGAGGGTTTCAGGGAGTCATCAAGCGGCATGGCTTCAGTGGGGGTAACGCCACCCATGGTTCGATGTTTCACCGGGCTCCTGGTTCCATCGGTCAGAGTGCCTACCCCGGCCGCGTTTTCAAGGGGATGAAGGGTCCCGGAAGAATGGGGAACAAGAGAGTGAAGGTGCGCAACCTGGAAGTCATCCAGATCGACTCGGAGAGGAATCTGATGTTGGTCAAAGGGGCTGTTCCCGGGAGTCGGGGTAACTACGTCTTGATCTTGCAGGCACAGGCCCAAGGGTGAGGCCAGCTCATGGCAGAAGTTGAGGTAAAGAATTTAAAGAACAAGGTCGTAGCCAAGCTCGACCTTTCGGATGAGGTGTTCGCCTATGCCGCTTCCGACACGCTGGTCTGGGAGGCGGTAAATGCCTATCTGGCCGGTCAACGGAAGGGGACCCATTCGACCAAGCGCCGCGGTGAGGTCCGGGGCGGGGGAAAGAAGCCCTGGAGACAGAAGGGAACGGGAAGGGCGCGGGCAGGTAGCAGCCGAAGCCCCATCTGGCGTGGTGGTGGTGTTACTTTCGGGCCGCAACCTCGGGACTACAGCCAGCCCTTTCCCAAGAAGAAACGGCGTGGGGCTATCAAGATGGTCCTGTCCGACAAGCTTAAAGACGAAAGGATTCTCGTTATCGAGGATTTCGAGCTACCCAGCTACCGCACCCAGGAGTTTGTGGGCGTGATGAAGGCGTTCGGACTGGAGAAGAAGCTTCTGGTGGTCGACGCCCGAGAGAATCGTAATTTATTTCTCAGCACCCGTAATCTTCCTGGGACTAAGATGGTGCAGCCAATCGGCTTGAACGTCTATGACCTGCTCAACTGCAGTCACCTGATGATCAGCAAAGGCTCGTTGCTGGAATTGCAGGAGGTGTTACTGCGATGACCGAATCCTTTAATGTATTGAGATACCCGCATATCACCGAGAAGGCAGCGCTTCAGAAAGAGCAGAGTGAGGGCCGGGTGGTGGTGTTCAAGGTCGATAGGAACGCCAACAAGCACCAGGTGAAGGAGGCTGTGAAGAAGATCTTTAGCGTGGAAGTCGAGCACGTGCGTACAGCGAACTTTGAGGGCAAGGTCAAGCGCCAGGGCCGCTACAGCGGACGACGCGCTAAGTGGAAAAAGGCCTATGTCACTCTGAAGCCGGATCAAAAGATGCCGGAATTCTTCGATACAGCGTAGGACATCATGGCGTTGAGAAGCTACAAACCAACTTCGCCCGGGAGCCGTTTTCGAACGGTACAGACCCGGGACGAACTGACCGACATAAAACCGCTGAAGCGGCTGACCAAAGGGAAGAAAAGGATCAGCGGCCGCAACAACTCAGGGCAGATCTCTGTGCGTCGCCGAGGTGGTGGCCATAAGCGGCGTTACCGGATCGTTGATTTCAAGCGCAACAAGGATGGGATTCCAGCAAGGGTAGCCGCGATCGAGTACGATCCCAATCGAAGCGCGAACCTCGCCCGTCTCCATTACATGGACGGAGAGAAGCGCTATATTCTTGCTCCGGCGGGACTGAAGGTGGGAGATGAGATCGCTTCCGGGCCGGATGTGGATATCATCCCTGGGAACTGTCTTCCCATCATCAATATTCCCCTCGGGGCCGTGCTCCATAACATCGAGCTGACTCAGGGTCGAGGGGGACAGTTGGTACGCTCGGCAGGGGGCTCGGCCCAGCTGGTGGCGAAAGAGGGGACTTACGCTCAGCTCAAGCTTCCTTCAGGAGAAGTGCGAAGGGTTCACCTTCTTTGCCGAGCGACGATAGGACAGGTGGGTAACCTGGATCATGAGAACGTTTCCTTGGGAAAAGCAGGGGCGACGCGTTGGCGTGGCCGCCGTCCCAAGGTCCGAGGTGTGGCCATGAACCCGGTGGACCACCCCATGGGTGGTGGTGAGGGTAGGACGTCCGGCGGACGCCATCCGACCTCTCCCTGGGGCTGGAAGACCAAGGGTTACCGGACTCGGAGAAACAAGCGGACCTCCAAGTTCATCGTCCGCAGAAGAAAGTAGGCCGGGAGGAATAATGCCGAGGTCGGTTAAGAAGGGGCCTTTTGTAGATGACCATCTTCAGAAGAAGCTTCATCATCTGAACGAGACAGACGAAAGAGTTGTGATCAGGACCTGGTCTCGGAGGTCGACTATCACCCCTGGCATGGTGGGGCACACCATCGCAGTCCACAACGGGAAGAAGTTTGTCCCTATATACATTACGGAAAACATGGTCGGCCATAAGCTGGGAGAGTTTGCTCCGACCCGAACGTTTAGAGGGCACACTGGCAGAGGAGATCGATCTGCCAGAATCCGGTAGGCCTGAGTTTTAGGTCGCCCGAACAGAAGGAGTCGTGGAGACGCCTGTGGAAGCATTTTCGATTGCCAAGTATGTTAAGGGTTCGCCTCAGAAGGCGCGCCTGGTCATCGACCTGATTCGGGGCAAAAAGGTCGAAGAAGCTTTGGGTTTGCTTCGCTTCTCGCGAAAGCGGGCAGCGGTGCCGATCGAAAAGGCCCTGCGTTCGGCGATTGCCAATGCCGAGCAAAAGGAGCCGACGGTCGATCTGGAAGAATTGGTTGTGAAGGAAGCCTATGTGGATCTGGGACCGACGAAGTTCCGCTGGAGGACGAGACCTGCCCCAATGGGTCGCGCCTTCCGTGAGCGCAGACGCCAAAGCCACATCACGGTACGCGTCTCGGACGGTAAGGAATAGGAGGAAGTTTTGGGTCAAAAGGTACATCCGTACGGTTTTCGTCTCGGATACACGACTACCTGGAAGTCCCGTTGGTTCGCCAACAAGGGCTATGGGGATCTCCTGCACGAAGACTTGAAGATCAAGAAGAAGCTCAAGGCCCGCTTTTTCCACGCCGGAATCTCCAGGATCGAGATCGAGCGGGCTGCTAACAAGCTGACCGTAATCATCCGTTCCTCGCGACCGGGCATTATCATCGGGCGCAAGGGCAGCGAAATCGACAAGCTCAGAAATGAGCTGCAGGCAGTGACTGGTCGTGAGGTCTACATCAATATCCAGGAAGAGCAGAAGCCCGAGCTGGATGCCCAACTGGTTGCAGAGTCTATCGCGCAGCAGCTGGTGAAACGGGTGGCCTTTCGCCGGGCCATGAGGAGATCCGTCGATACGGCTATCCGCTTTGGCGGCCAGGGGATCAAGGTTCGCTGTGGAGGTCGACTCAATGGGGCGGAAATAGCACGGGCCGAATGGTATCTCCACGGACGTCTTCCGCTGCATACTATGCGTGCCCAGATCGATTACGGTTTTGCGCAGGCCTTCACCACCTACGGAGTCATTGGCATCAAGGTCTGGGTCAACAAGGGCGAGGTCTTCGACGCTAAGGAGACAGGAGCCTTAGACAGAGAGCAAACGAGTCGATAGAGGAGTAGCTGGACCATGTTAATGCCCAAGAAAGTACGCTATAGAAAGCAGCAAACCGGCCGTATGGCGGGCAAGGCTTTGCGCGGCAGCAGCATGTCATTTGGCGATTATGGGTTGAAGGCAGTACAGCCTGGCTGGATCACTGACCGACAGATCGAGGCGGCTCGGATCGCCATGACGCGCTACGTCAAAAGGGGAGGTAAGATCTGGATCCGGATTTTCCCCGATAAGCCGGTGACCAAGAAGCCGGCCGAAACCCGCATGGGAAAGGGCAAGGGCACTCCCGTGGGCTGGGTTGCGGTGGTGAAGCCAGGCCGTATTCTGTACGAGATGGAAGGCATGCCGATGGAGCTGGCTCGTGAGGCCATGCGAAGGGCGGCGATGAAGCTTCCGATCCGTACTCGTTTCGTGACGCGTCCCGGAGAGTGATGAAAGCATCGAAGTTGAGAGAGATGTCGGTTGAAGAGCTGGTCGATGAGAGCACGGAGCTCTCGGAGCAGCTTTTCCGTCTGAGACTTCAGAAGGCAACAGGGCAGCTGGAAGACATGATGAAGACCCGTCAGATACGACGTGATCTGGCACGCCTGAAGACGGTCCTGACCGAGAAGCAGCGGGAGTCGGAAGCCCAAGCCAATTGAGGAACAGAATCCGGAAATGAATGAAACCGAGCAGCAGGCACCCCAGAAGAAAAGGGCAACGAAATCCGGTCGAGTCGTTTCTGCCTCGATGGTCAAGAGCGTGGTAGTCGGGGTAGACCGCCTGGTGACCCACCCCCTCTACAAGAAGACGATTCGTCGGACAAGCCGCTTCATGGCGCACGACGAAAAGGACGACTGTCGAGTGGGCGACACGGTCCTGATCGGTGAGACGCGCCCGATGAGTAAGCGCAAGCGCTGGACCGTGCTGGAAGTACTCGACAGGGCCAAGAGTTAGGCGAGACTATCATGATCGGTCCAGTACGTTGTAATACAGATTTTTACGGGTTTTCCGGTGGGGCTTGTGAGGCGAGATCAAGGCAGGAGGAGGTGGGCTCATGATTCAAATGCAGACGATCCTCCGGGTGGCAGACAACTCGGGGGCCCGTAAGCTTGCATGTATCTCGACAATCGGGGGAGACGTGGGGAGAGGCGCCGGTTTGGGTGACGTCATCACGGCTTCGGTCAAGGAGGCCAGTCCCGATGGTGGAGTGAAGAAGGGTGAAGTAGTGCGGGCCGTCGTGGTTCGAATGCGGAAAGAAAGTCGGCGACCCGACGGGTCGTATATCCGGTTTGACGAAAACGCTGCCGTCCTGATCAACAATACGAGAGAGCCGCTTGGTACCCGCGTCTTTGGTCCAGTAGCGCGGGAGCTGAGAGAGAAACAGTTTACAAGAATTGTCTCGCTGGCACCTGAGGTGCTCTAGCAGTATTCAGGATAGAACTGATGGTGGCGATAGAGCGGGGAAATAGGGACCGATTCTACTGTTTTAGCAGCAGATCACTTTCTGCCGTGCACTGAAGGATTGTTTCGGCGATGCTCCACGTAAAGAAGGAAGATCAAGTGGTGGTGCTTGGGGGTAAGGACCGCGGCAAGAAGGGCCGTGTCCTGCGGGTCTTGCCGACCAGGAACCGTGCCATAGTCGAAGGCGTCAACATGATTCGGAAGCACACGCGTCCGAATCCTCAGAAGAATATCCAGGGCGGAATCCTGGAGCGCGAGGGTTCCATCCACCTTTCCAACTTGAAGGTGGTGTGCCGCGAGTGTGGAGAGCCGAGCCGGGTTGGCTTCAGTCGGCTCGCCGATGGCAAGAAGGTCCGGGTCTGTAAGAAGTGCGACGGGTCCATCGATAAGTAGTCGGCCGGGCTTGAGCCGGTCAATCGGGTTCGAGGAAGATGACAAGACTCAGAGACAAGTACCTGAATGAATTAAAGCCTGCCATGCTCGAGCGTTTCGAGAATCGAAACGTCATGGCACTGCCCCAAGTAGAGAAGGTTGTGCTGAACATGGGACTCGGTATGGCGATCCAGAATGCCAAGCTGCTGGACATCGCTGCCGCAGAGCTCTCAACCATAACCGGTCAGAAGCCCATCATCACCAAGGCGAGACGGGCGATCGCCGGCTTTAAACTTCGTGCCGGTATGCCCATCGGCTTGATGGTTACCCTTCGGGGAGAACGGATGTACGAGTTCCTCGACAGGTTCATCAACATCTGTCTGCCTCGAGTCAGAGATTTTCGCGGGGTTTCTGCCGATTCCTTCGACGGTCGAGGCAACTACACGATCGGGATCAAGGACCAGTTGATCTTTCCGGAGATCGATCTGGGGAAGACCGAGCATATCCATGGGCTGAACATCACCGTCGTGGTGAAGGCTCAGTCAGACGATGAGGCGCGTTTTCTTTTGGCTGGGATGGGGATGCCTTTCGCAGGGAAAGAAGAAAGGCGGATGGCCGTTCTATAGTGAAGGAATTGATGGGCTGGATTAGCGAGTCCCAGGCCGTGAGAGACTGGGCAGGAGGAAGGACAGGTAGATGGCGCGACAAGGGCTCATAGCAAAACAGCAGAGGACACCCAAGTTTGGGGTCCGGGGCTACACGCGCTGCCGGCGCTGTGGCAGGGCCCGAGCTTACCTGAGGAAGTTCCAGCTGTGCCGGATCTGTTTTCGACAGCTGGCACTGCAGGGTGAGATTCCAGGAGTGACCAAGGCAAGTTGGTAGTGACCCAATTCTAGGTATAAACAGGGATCTTCCCTGAGCAGAGTCGAGAGTAACGAAGATGCCAGTCCCAAACGCAGTCGCAGATCTCCTAACCCGGATTCGCAACGCCCAGAGTGCGCGGCACGATTCGGTGGAAGTTCCCTTTTCGAAGCTGAGAGCCGAAGTGCTCAGGATCCTCAAGGAAGAGGGTTATCTCAGCGCGTATAAGGTCAATGAAAAGACGCCCTTCTGGACGTTGTCGATCGTGCTGAAGTATACCGCGGACCAGACGCCGGCGATCCGGGTTTTACAGTGTGTCAGCAAGCCGGGTCGCCGTTACTACGTGGGAAAGGACGAGATCCGGCCGGTGCTGGGTGGGTTGGGGATCAGTATTCTTTCGACTTCGAAGGGATTGCTAACCGGTAAGAAGGCTTCGGCGCAGGGTGTGGGCGGCGAGCTGCTGTGCGAGGTTTACTGATTGACGGTCCATCAACTTTTGAGTGATTCATTATGTCGCGCGTAGGTGGAAAACCCATTTCGGTTCCTGGGACCGTTAAGGTCTCAGTGGAAGGTCGCCAGGTGATGGTCAAGGGGCCCCTGGGGGAGCTGACGATGTCGGTGCCTGAGGGCATCACGGCGAGTCTTGAGGACGAAACTTTGACCGCCCAGAGACGGAATGATAGCAAGACACTGAAGTCACTCCACGGCTTGACTCGCTCCCTGCTGGCCAATGCGGTCACGGGAGTTAGCGAGGGCTTCAAAAAGGAGCTCGACGTCATTGGAATAGGCTATCGGGCGGAGTCAGATTCGGGCACTCTTACGCTGTCCTTGGGATACTCGCATTCGATCGAATTTCCCCTCCCCGAGGGCATCAAGGTCAACGTGGAACAAACCAACAAGCCCATTCAGAACTACGTCACCTCGATGGTGGTCGAGGGAGTTGACAAGTGTCAAGTGGGACAGGTCGCGGCCAACATCCGGGCATTGAGACCCCCCGATCCGTATAAGGGCAAGGGGATCCGTTACAGTGACGAACGAATACGTCTGAAGGTGGGCAAGAAGGGCGCTTGATTCCCTGGGTTGCAAGTTTCAGGTTGTCGGGCCCACTGGAGCAGGTCGGAATATCGCCTCCTAGGCGGGCAAGTGGAATGGGTTTGAGTTTTCGAGTAGCAGGCTAATGGCAAGCAAAATCAGTAAAGCGGATCGGAGAAGAAGGATCCACAAGAGAATTCGCAAGAAGATCACGGGAACCTCGGAAAGGCCGAGACTTTGCGTGTTTCGAAGTCTCAAGCATATCTACGCTCAGATTGTCGATGATCTTTCCGGGGAAAATCTTGTAACCGTTTCGACGCTGAAGCTCGACGGCAAGAAGCTGGGCAATGGAGGCGGCATAAAGGCTGCTCGCAGTGTGGGCAAGGCAGTTGCAGAGAAGGCCGCGGAGGCGGGGATCAAGACCGTAGTCTTTGATCGTAATGGCTATCTTTATTTCGGACGGATAGAGGCGCTGGCCAAGGCGGCTCGGGAAGGCGGGCTGAAGTTCTAGTTCTCAGCCGTAATGAGGCGTCACAGGTGCCGCCCCGGCAAAGCTTGCTTCACGGCGTAGCGAAGTCAGGGTGGATGAGTGGGACGCGGTAACGACTGAGAGACGGGGCCCCGAAGACGATCGATGGGGAATCAATCAAATATTGAAGTCGAACTGAAAGATCAGGTCATCTCGATCAATCGGGTGACCAAAGTGGTCAAGGGCGGAAAGAACCTCACTTTCAGCGCTCTGGTGGTGGTTGGAGACCAGAATGGGCGGGCCGGTTACGGAATGGGCAAGGCTCGCGAAGTACCCGCGGCCATCCGCAAGGGTGTTGAGAAGGCGAGAGGGGCTTTACTGGACGTTCCCCTCAAGGGATCGACCATACCTCACAGCGTGAGGGGCCGGTTCGGTGCGGGTCTGGTGATCCTCAAGCCGGCTCCAGAGGGAACCGGTATCATTGCGGGCGGGCCGGTTCGGGCCGTCATGGAATCGGTGGGTATCAGGGACGTGGTGACCAAGTCGGTGGGGACCACGAATCCCCACAACGTGGTCAAGGCGACCTTCGAGGGTCTATCGCAGCTCCGAGATGCCCAGCAGGTAGCGAAGCTTCGAGGCCTCGCGGTGGAGGATCTGTAGTGGCGGAGAAGAGCGAGAAGCCTGAGTCCGCGAGCGCGGCGAAGAAGGCCGGCGCGTCGACTACCAAAACCACATCGGCGGCGGCCAAGCCCAAGAAGACGGCCACGAAGTCCGCTCCGAGAGCCAAGCCCAAGAGGACAGCCGCGAAGTCTCCGCCAAAGACGGAGAAACCGAAGAAGACTAGCGCGAAGCCCCAGGCGGCTGCACAGGAACCGAAAGCGGCTGCAAAGGCTACGGCGGCGGAAGAGTCCCAGCCAGAGGCTCCGAAGGCGTCTGCTCCGACGAAAGCGGTGTCCAAGAAGCCCAAGCAGGCAAGTGCGAAGTCGCCGACCAAGGACGTTGCTAAAATCAAGATTCGATACTTCCGCAGTGCTATTGGCAGGTCTTATCGCCAGAAGCGAATACTCCAGGGCCTGGGGCTTCGGAAGATGAATCAGGTGGTGGAGCGGCCAGATACCCCTTCAATCCGAGGGATGGTTGCCAAGATACCTCACCTGGTACAAATCGTTCAGGGAGATTAGTTGTGACCCATCAGCTGCATACGCTGAAGCCAGCCAAGGGAGCAAACCGGAAGCGAAGACGTGTGGGCAGAGGTCCAGGCTCGGGCCGCGGCAAGACGTCCGGGCGCGGATCCAACGGGCAGAAGTCTCGTTCCGGTTACGCTGCCAGGGCCGGCTTCGAGGGTGGCCAGATGCCGCTCCATCGCCGTCTTCCCAAGAGAGGATTCAAGAACCCTTTCAAGAAGGTGTTCGTGGTCTTGAATGTCCGCGATCTGAATCGCTTCAAGAGCGGCAGTAAGGTGTCTCCTGAGTTTCTCATCGAGCAGGGAGTGGCCAAGAAAATGAAGGATGGGCTGCGCATCCTGGGCTCTGGGGAATTGACTCGAAAGCTCACCGTAAAAGCCCATCATTTCAGCGAGTCGGCCAGGAAGAAGATTGAGGAAGCGGGCGGTCAGATCGAGGTGTTGGCCTGATGGCGGAATTCAACCCCGTCCTCGGTAGTTTTCTAAACATCTACCGAATCCCGGACCTGCGTAAGCGCGTGCTCTTTATGTTGGGCCTGTTGGCCATCTACCGGGTCGGGAGCTTCATCCCCACGCCGGGGGTGGATAGCGCTGCCATGCAGGAGTTTTTCAGTCAACAGACAGGCACGATCTTTGGTTTCATGGATATGTTCTCGGGCGGAAACCTGAGCCGGCTTTCTATTTTTGCTCTGGGCATCACCCCCTATATTACCGCTTCGATCATCCTGCAGCTCCTCACGGTAGTCTGGCCTTTCCTGGAGCGTCTATCCAAGGAAGGCGAGCTGGGGAGAAAGAAGATCAATCAGTACACGCGCTACCTCACCGTCGGGTTGTGCCTGTTCCAGAGTATGGCGACCTCGATCGCACTGGAACGAACCGAAGCCCTTCCTCCGATCGTACCCAATCCGGGCTGGGGTTTTCGCCTGATGACCATGTTGACGCTCACTACCGGGACCACCTTCGTCATGTGGCTTGGAGAGCAGATCTCCGAGCGCGGCATTGGGAACGGAATCTCGTTGATCATCTTCGCGGGCATCGTGGTGGGCCTTCCCAGTGCCGCCTACTCTTTGCTGCAGGACTGGGTTGCGGGAGAGCTTCACATCGTTGCCATCCTTGCCCTGTTGGCCATGATGGTACTGGTGATCGCTGCCATCGTCTATGTTGAACGGGGTCAACGGCGCATTCCGATCCAGTACGCCAAACGTGTGGTCGGTAGAAAAATGTACGGGGGGCAGGCGACCCACCTACCCCTTCGGGTGAACTCGGGAGGCGTCATTCCAGTCATCTTTGCGGCTTCTATCGTCGCTTTTCCCTCCACCCTGGGACTGGTTTTTCCCGACGTGTCCTGGATGCAGGCGATGTCCGAACAGCTGCGGCAGGGATTTCCGCTGTACAACTTGCTCTACATCAGCGGCATCATGTTCTTCTGCTTCTTCTACGTCAGTATCATTTTCAACCCCGACGAAGTTGCCGACAACATTCGTAAATATGGCGGCTACATTCCCGGGATTCGTCCTGGCAGGAGGACCGCCGAGTATATCGATCGTACCCTCAGTCGTTTGACCGCGGCAGGTGCGGTGTATCTGGTTTTGGTGTGCTTGCTTCCAGAGTTCCTGATCACCGGATTCAAGGTGCAGCCCATTCCCTGGATAGGGCCTGGGATTGACAATTTCCTGGTCAACTACGATCTGGATTTCATCACCACCGGACTGGGGGTCACCTTCTACTTTGGAGGGACCTCGCTGCTGATCGTAGTCGGAGTCGCTATGGATACGGTGAAGCAAATTGAGTCCCAGCTGATCATGCGTCACTACGAGGGTTTTCTGAAGAAGGGAAGAATTCGAGGCAGAAGAGGCTGAGAGCGAGACCGTTTCTGGTCGCGTTTGATGGCTCTTTCGAAGTAATAAGATGGCAGCCGAGAGCGTTGTTATCCTGATGGGACCTCCAGGTGCCGGAAAAGGCACGCAGGCTAAGATGTTGGCCGAGAAGTTTGACTTTGTTCATATTTCGACTGGCGACATCCTGAGGCAGGAAGTTCGATCGGGTACACCTGTAGGAACGAAGGTCGAAGAGATTATGAATTCCGGTGCGCTGGTTTCGGATCAGTTGGTGGCAGAGATCGTCGGTGACCGGCTCGGCAGCCAGGATGTCCCCCCGGATATCTTGTTGGATGGTTTCCCACGGACGGTGCCGCAAGCTGAGTATCTGGAGTCCCTGCCGGGAGATTTCGAACAGATCGCAGTGAATCTGCACTTGAGTGAAGAAGAGGTCGTCAAGCGGCTGGCGGGGCGTCGGCACTGCGCTGGCTGTGGTAGAATCTACAACGGCTACTACTCTGCTCCCACAGAGGAAGGTATCTGTGATGGGTGTGGGGGAGGGTTGCTCCAGCGTCCCGACGATGTCGAAACGGTGGTTCGGGAGCGTCTCAGAGTCTATCAGGAGCAGACCAGGCCTCTCATTGAGTTCTATAGGAGCCGTGAGGGCTACTTCGAGGTAGACGGCAGCCTAGGCATGGATTCGGTCTTCGAGGAGCTCTCGTCCCTCGTTGCGGGACACCAGAGCAGGGCTTGGGGTGCCGGCGTAGACAGGAATAAGAGTGATCGTCTGCAAGGGGAAAGCTGAGCTGGACAAGATGAGAGAGGCCAATTTAATCGTGGCCCAGGTTCTCGACCATCTCGGCAGCCTGATCCAGCCGGGCATCACGACCAGTGAACTTGATGCGGTAGCTGAGGATATGATTTTTAAGGCAGGTGCCAAGCCGGCTTTCAAGGGTTATCGGGGCTACCCAGCGACCGTATGTGCCTCTGTCAACGATCGGATCGTCCACGGTATTCCCAACGACGATCCCTTGAAACAGGGTGACATTATCGGCTTGGATGTTGGGGTTTGCTATAAGGGCTTCTTTGGAGACTCGGCCTGGAGCTTCTCCGTCGGAGCCATTTCCAAGGAATTAGAGAGTTTGCTGGACGTCACCAGGGAGTCGCTCTACAAGGGTATCGAAAAGGTGGTGGTTGGGAACCGGATCTCGGATATTTCCCATAGCATTCAGCAGCACGTCGAGAACCACGGTTTTACAGTAGTGCGCGAATTTGTGGGGCACGGGATCGGGAAGGCCCTGCACGAGGAACCGCAGATTCCCAATTTCGGTCAGCCGGGACGAGGTCCAAAACTCCAGGCGGGGATGGTGCTGGCGATTGAGCCGATGGTCAACAGCAAGGGACCCGGTGTGAAGGTGTTGGAGGACCGCTGGACCGCGGTCACCGCAGACGGGGGCTACAGCGCACACTTCGAACACTCGGTGGCTGTAACCGAGGATGGCCCCTGGATCTTGAGTCTAGCCAATGGCAACCAGAGGGGCCGAGGCTAGATCAGGAAAGGATGATTGAAGGATGAAGGTTCGCACATCGGTCAAACGCATCTGTCGCCAGTGCAGGATTGTCCGTCGAAAAGGGGTGGTTCGAGTGATTTGTACGAACCCGAAGCATAAGCAGCGGCAAGGTTAGTCATGTACGTCGCCGCAATCATCTGCCCTGGACCGGGCATGAAGAATCAAGGTCAACAGGGAGTGCCATGCGAATCATAGGAGTGAACATCCCAGACCACAAGCGGATCGAGATAGCTCTCACCTATATCTACGGGATCGGGAGAGTACGTTCCGGGAAGATTTTGAGTGAGGCCGGCATAGATTGGGACAAGAAGGCCAAGGATATTACCGAAGACGAAGCCACACAGCTCCGGCGGATCATCGAAGATCAGGGCCGGATCGAGGGCGATCTGCGAAAGGAGCTTCAGATCAACATCAAGCGCTTGATGGATATTGGCTGCTATCGCGGTCTACGTCACCGGCGCGGTCTGCCCGCACGAGGGCAGCGCACGCACACCAACGCACGAACCCGAAAGGGTCCCCGCAAGGGCAGAATCCTACGTCGTAAGAAACGCCAGTAGGCTACGAGGAAGACCATGGAAAAATCCGCCAAAGCAGGAAAAAAGAAGTCGAGCAAGAAGAAGGAAAAGAGGACGATCACTCATGGGATCGTCCACATCAAGTCGAGTTTTAACAACACCATGATCAGCATCACAGATCAGGACGGCAACGTCCTGGCCGCGGGCAGCTCGGGGATGCAGGGCTTCAAGGGCAGCCGCAAGAGTACTCCTTTCGCATCATCTCAGGCAGGCCACACGGCTGCCAACAAGGTGCGGGATCAATATGGCATGCGAAGCTGTGAAGTGTGGGTCAAAGGACCTGGTTCCGGCCGGGAATCGGCGGTGCGCTCCATCCAGGCTTCGGGTATCGAAATCAGGTCCATCAAGGATGTGACCCCTATCCCCCACAACGGCTGTCGACCTCCCAAACGGAGGCGAGTGTGACCGGCCGACGGTACGAATCTGAATTGCAACGTTTCTGCTGCTGAGTGGTTTGAGCAGCGGCAGCGAGGAACTGAGTTAGAGAGAGGAGAATCGGTTTTGGCACGCAATATAGGTCCTGTTTGTCGCCTCTGTAGGCGAGAAGGCATGAAGCTATTCTTGAAGGGACAAAGGTGTTTGTCGGCGAGTTGCGCGGTTGATAAGCGTAATTTTGTTCCGGGTGAGCACGGCCGAGATATGCGAACCCGGGCCAAGGTAATCGGATACGGTTTGCAGCTGCGAGAGAAGCAGAAGGTCAAGCGCATTTATGGCGTTCTCGAACGCCAGTTCCGCCTCTATTTCAAAAAGGCGGCCAAGCGCAAGGGCATTACCGGAGAGCTGCTATTGCAGTTTCTGGAGTTGCGGCTGGACAACGTAGTCTACCGCCTCGGTTTTGCGACCTCGCGCAGCCAGGCCAGACAGTTCGTGCGTCACGGACATCTGACCGTCAACGGTCGCAAGGTGAACATTCCTTCCTACCTAGTGAAGAAGGGCGATGAGATTGCCATCCGCCAGAAGAGCACAAAGAATCCCTTTATCCTGAGCTCCCTGGAGGAGGTTGCAGGGCGGGGCGTTCCCAGCTGGCTCAATCTGGATAAGGCGGGTCTCAAAGGCCAGATTGTCGAATTGCCCAGGCGGGATGAGATTGCGATCCCGATCGAAGAGTCATTGGTGGTCGAGCTTTATTCGAAGTAAGACCTCCGCAGCCGCACCCAGAACACCAGAGTGGAGATGAATCGATGAAAGGGTTTCAAAGACCGAAGCGACTATTCTACGATGCGAAGACGCTGACTCCGACCTTTGGGCATTTTTACGCGCAGCCTTTTGAGCGCGGTTACGCCACAACGATAGGGAACGCACTTCGCCGAATCCTGCTCTCCTCTACCGAGGGAGCCGCCATCACGGCCGTGAAGATTGAAGATGTCCTACACGAGTTTTCCTCGATTCCCGGTGTGCGTGAGGACGTGACCGACATTCTGATGAATTTGAAGCAGATTCCACTGATGCTCCACGTAGATCACCCCAAAACCCTCCACCTGGAGGCCACCGGTGAGGGTGAAGTGAAATCAGGAGACATCAAGCCCGACCCGGACGTCGAGATCTTGGACAAGGACATCTACATCTTGACCAAGAACAAAGCGTCCAAGCTCGTCATGGAAATCCAGGTCAATAGGGGAAGAGGCTACGTCCCGGCCAGCGAAAACTATGACGAAGAGTTGGATATAGGATACATTCCGGTGGACTCGGTTCACACACCGGTCAAAAAGGCCAACTTTGGAGTCGAGGCAGCGCGCCTGGGCCAGTCGACCGAGTACGAGCGGTTGAACCTGGATGTGTGGACCAATGGGAGCTTGAGTCCTCAGGACGCAGTCGGTCAGGCCGCCAAGATCCTCAAGGACCATCTCTACTTGTTCATCAACTTCCAAGAAGAGCCGGAAGAGCCGGTCTTGGAAGAGGATAACGAGTTGCATGTCGTCAATGAGAACTTGACCAAGTCCGTGGAAGAGCTGGAGCTCTCGGTCAGGGCATACAACTGTCTCAAGAACGCCAGCGTCCAGACGATTGGCGAGCTGGTCGTCCGAACCGAAGGGGAGATGCTGAAGACGAAGAATTTCGGACGCAAGTCCTTGAACGAAATCAAGGAACTCCTGGCGGACATGGGACTCTCCTTCGGCATGAAGATTGATAGTAAGGGGCGACTCATTCAAGGGGCCGTGGAGGCGTAAGAGCCTGCGCCGCAGGAATGATTGTAGCCCGCGGGGAGTGAGAAAGAGCGATGCGACACCGTAGGCAAGGCCGAAAGTTAGGGCGAAACGCGAGCCATCGGAAGGCCCTGTTTCGCAACATGGTTACCGATTTTCTGGACAAAGAGCATCTTGTCACCACGGTAGCCAAAGCGAAGGAACTTCGCCCTGTCGCTGAGAAGATGATCACTCTGGGGAAGAAGGAATCCCTCCCTGCCCGCCGCCGGGCCCTCTCCATTATTCGAAGAAAAGCGGTGGTGCGGAAGCTGTTCGACGATCTGGCGCCGCGCTTTGCCGATCGCAACGGTGGCTACACCCGCATTGTCCGGCTCGGATTCCGGCGTGGCGATAGCGCCGAGATCGCCCTGCTCGAGCTTGTGGGTAGCGAGTTCCAGGCTTTGGCAGACACACCCACGAAGGATAAGAAGGATAAGAAGGAAGAGAAAGAAAGCAAAGAAGACAAGGAATAGTTGGGGTTCTATACTTCGTCAGGCACCAAGATACAAGATACAAGATACAAGCAAATTCCAAGCTCCAAGCATCAGGTTCCAAATCGTTCGGGCACACGGCAGCGAGTCGGTGCTGCCCTGGTTTTTTTCTCCTGCCTCATTCTTTTCTCCCTGCCAACTTCTGCCCAGCTTCGTCAACTGACGCTGGCCGATCTCTTTGATCCCCAACAGAAGATCAACTTCAGCGGATCGCCTGCTTCTGGGCTGAAGTGGCTCGAAGATGGTGAGCACTATCTGAAGGGCAGTGGGCGCGCATCCGGGAGCTTGGTTCGGGTGAACGCTGCCACGGGCCAGGAGGAGTCTCTCTTTGATGGAGCCGACCTGAGAGTTTCGCTGGCGGCCCTGCCTGGATTCACAGAATCCTCGCTTGAGAAGACATCGAAGGAGAGCCGATTTGAATTGAGCCCCGATGAGAAGGGCGTTCTGATTCGTCATGCAGGGGATCTCTTCTACCATCGCTTCGGTGCTGATGGAGCCCTCCGCCTCACCCGTACTCCCCAGGGGGAGAAGCTTGCCGGCTTCAGCCCCGACAGCGGCATGGTGAGCTTCGTCCGTGACAGCGATCTCTATGTCGTCGATATCAAGGAGGGAAGAGAGCGCCGGCTTACGACCGACGGCAGCGGCGAGCTTCTCAACGGCGAACTGGATTGGGTCTACCAGGAAGAAATCTACGGGCGGGGGAACTTTAGGGGATACTGGTGGAGCCCGGATTCTTCACGCATCGCCTACCTCCAACTGGACGAGTCCCAGGTGCCGGAGTTCACCGTAGTGGATCATCTGCCGCTTCACCTGGGACTCGAGGTGATGCGCTATCCCAAGGCTGGCGATCCGAATCCGGGAGTCCGCCTGGGTCTGATTTCCGCCGCTGCCGGGAAGACTCATTGGGTGAAGACGTTCAAATACCAGGGATCTGAGTTTCTCATCACTGGTGTGGGATGGACTCCCGACAGCAAGGCCGTGCTGTTCCAGGTACAGAATCGGCAGCAGACCTGGTTGGACCTGAACCGCTTCGATCTGGATGAGCGAAAGACGGTAACGCTGTTGCGTGAGAAAACACCGGCCTGGACCAGTGTCTTGGGCGAGCCTGAGTGGTTGGATGACGGATCCTTTCTCTGGCTAAGCGAGCGGAGCGGCTGGAAGCACATTTATCACTACACGGCGGAGGGCAAGCTCATCCGGCCCGTCACCGATGGCAAGTGGGAGGTCTCGAGCCTCTTTGGAGCCGACCAGGACGCGAAGTGGGTCTATTTTTCGGGGTACCGAGACAAGCCGATCGACCAGCACGTGTACCGTGTCCGCTTGGACGGCGGACGCTTGACGCGTCTCTCTAGCAGGCCTGGCACACACCGTGCTAACTTCAATTCTCAATTCAGTCACTTCATCGACTCCTGGAGCGACATCAAGACACCGGTCAGGGTCGCTCTGCACGAGTCGGAGGGCGACCTGATTCGGATGGTCGACGAGAACAGGGTCGAGGCTCTGGATGAACTACAGCTTCCGTCTCCGGAGTTTATGCAGATCAAGACCAGCGACGGTTTCTCGATGGAAGCGATGATGATCCGGCCCGCTGATTTCGATTCCAAGAAGAAGTATCCGGTCTTGCACTACGTCTATGGGGGCCCGCAGATACCGAGGGTAAAGAACCGATGGGGTGGAAGACGATATCTATGGCACCAGTTCCTGGCTCAGAAGGGCTACATTATCTGGATGTGCGACAACCGCAGCGCCAGTGGAAAAGGGGCGCAGTCGGCCTGGCCGGTCTTCCGCAACCTCGGCGAATTGGAACTGCGTGACGTGGAGGAGAGCCTGGACTGGCTGCGCAAGAAGACCTACGTCGATTCAGAGCGGATAGGGATCTGGGGCTGGAGCTATGGTGGTTACCTGACGTCTTACGCCCTGACGCACAGTTCCAGTTTCAAGATAGGGATCGCGGGGGCTCCGGTAACCGATTGGAAACTCTATAACACCATCTACACGGAGCGATACATGGGTCTACCCCGGGAAAACCCCGAAGGCTACAAAAAGAGCTCCGTGCTAGAGTCAGCGGACGCCCTGAGCGGCAAGCTACTACTGATCCACGGAACGATAGACGACAACGTCCACCTACAGAACACGATCCAGCTAGTCGAGCGACTCCAGAAGAAGGGAAAGAGCTTCGAAATGATGCTCTATCCCAAATCCCGCCACGGAGTCACGGGAGGAACCCAGCGAAACCACCTCTATCAACTGATGACGAGGTTCATTCTAGAGAATCTATAGTCTAGGCTAAGTTGGGTAGGACTTTCTCCAAGCGATCGTCTGAAAACCGTGGCACGGCCTTCCAGGCCGTGATTGTCGAGCCCTTGGCTCGACGGATCGGTCATCACGGGCAGGGATGCCCGTGCCACTGTAGGACACTGGAGTTTCTTTCTCGAATGGGGCCAGGGCTTCCTGGGGAGTCACTGACCTGAAACTTAACCAGTAGCCTCGACGGCAACAAGCTGATAACCCATTGATTTGGCGGGTTTCGGATCGAATGTAATCGTTTGTGTCGGAATCGCTCTGCGTAGGCTTTGGAGCCTTCATCGACGTAAGCGGTACCGTACTTGAGCATCCGGTAGATCAAGATCGCCAGCTTACGAGCGGTGGCAAAGATGGCCACGGAGGCGTCTTTGCATCGTGCCAGGCGGCGATCGGAGGCTCCCAGAGCCGAGTCGGAGTGTTTGAAGGAAAGCGCTCCCATGCGCAGGGCGGCGGCCACTCGGTTGGCGCCGGTGCCCTGGTTCTTGCGCTTTCGGATCGGCTTTCCCCCGGTGATGGCCAGACGGGGGGTGAGGCGCAACCAGGAAGCAAAGTGGTCTTCGGTGGGAAAGCTTTGCAGGTCCGTCCCGACTTCGTTGAAGATCAGTTGGGCCGTCGAGGGAGCAATGCCGTCGATGCGGGTCAGATCGACCCCCGTCAGACGCCATAAGGCGGTGCGCAGCGCTTGTTCGCCGCGTCGGGTCAGCGCCTTTTCCTTGGCGGAATTGGGATGGGGAGCGGCTTGGGCCTGGGCTCGCTCGGTGGGCTGCAGGGCTGCCAAGCAGCGGCTGATCTCGGCCTCATAGTCGGCCCGCATCTGGGCGATCTTGTCGCACAGCTGTAAGCTCGTCTTGAGGTTGAACAGGTGTTCGGAGCGCCAAGTTCCGGTGAGGTATTCGGCGATCTCCCCTTCGGATTTCTTGCAGCGGCAATCGCGAAACGTGGCCAAGCGGTGCGGGTTGCGCTGGCCGTCGACGATGGCGCAGCCGGTCTTTCCGGTGAGATCGACCAGGGGTTTGGGGACAGCGTCCCCATGAAAAGATGCTCGCGGCAACGCCGCTCTTCGCCCTACAAGTTTCTACCTGAATGATCCAGCGTGGCTGGGGGCTGCACTAACCTGAAACGTGATTTGCGAACGCAGCTCTGGCCTCCAGGACGAAGTCCTGCCCTCGAGTCAGCAGCACGATCCTGCCTTCTCGACACTGAATTTTCCTCTGAACGACCCAGACCGGTAGCTAGCAACAGGGACCTGAATCTTGACGCGATTATCCCTTTTCGATATATTGCAGCCCACCGAGTGCTCCTCAGTAGCTCAATTGGTAGAGCATCCGGCTGTTAACCGGAGGGTTGTAGGTTCGAGTCCTACCTGAGGAGCCAATCCTTTCAACAGTTTACAGCCAGACATTCGGAACCTTCAGCAGCCTTCGGTGAGAATTGTGCCCATTTTTGTGCCCTACCGCATCGAAAAACGGAGTAGGTACGGCTCTTGTGAGTCTCAGAATGAGTGCGACGACCAAAGTGACACAAAAACTGACACAGTAACTTCGCTCTAGTACGCTAAAGGGCACCTCCTTACTTTGTCGTTCCCATCGGGGAGGGAGTCAGAATCGATGAAGTGTCCAAAGTGCGGCCATATGAGTGCAAGTGGTTTTGAGGTGCGTGGCCAATTTGAGGGAAAGGCAGTTTGGAAATGTAAGGAGTGTGGGACCGGTTTGTTGGTTGGACCTTTCTTAGGTTCTTGGGGAAGTCCCAAGATAGTGCCTGAAGAAACATGGTCACGAATGGAGAAGATGTGGAAGGAGGGATTGGGTGGCTCCTCCGAGCCAATTAACGAGCCCTTTACTTACGAGGTCACCCCGACGATGAACGAAGAAGGTTCTGAAAACGTCGGCCCTCCGGAAAAGTCCAATCCTGTCAGGGTGGTCCTGATCATATACGCTTCCCTTGTACTAGCTGCATTTCTTTATGTTCCCTGGCATCTCCCCTCCGTGGAAGGAAAAGCAAGAAGTCGTGATCAGGGTTATGCGTTTCTCGTCAGTCCTCCGCGGGAGTCGGCAAGAGTAAATATGCGCAGAATGTTTGTTGAACTCGGTGCCTTGACTGCCGCAGCCGCTATCGGCTGTCTTATCTGTTGGAAAAGCGAAGATAGCAATAAAGGTCGGGGTTAGTCATAAAGGGTGGGTTGGAGAAGTAGCTGATTGCCTCCTCACGCCTGATGACGGCGTGCCAGAGACACGAGTCTAGGAGCGCCAATGAGCTGAACAGGTCCCACACTCAGGGTCTCTAACGGATCCCACATCCGCAAATCTCATTACCTGCTTCAGGAGAGGATAGCTATCGAAGAGACCCGAGCAGCAATCCCTCACGCTTGACCCCATCCTTGTCCCTCCCTGCATAGCCGTACCCGATTGCAATAACCTCCCGCTAATCGAGATACACGAACAACCGTACAGGGCCCCGGGCGGTTCAACAGGAAAGGACCCCCACAAGGGGCGGTTCCCAGACAGAACCTCAAGAAGGCTCCAAACGAGCCAGCAAAGGGGCCTTAAGTGTCTGGTAGCAATGAGGTTGTCGGACGGGGCGAGTAGTATGGACCAGCTATGAGAAGTAAGAAAGGGGGGCCAGTTAAGGGGCACCGTCTCAGGGCAGTCGGGTCCGGACAAGAAGGACCCAGAGAAAAAAAGTGGACCCGTGAGGCGATCGCTGAAAGGGCCAGGCTCAATGGCAAATTAGGGGGCCGTCCTCCGTCGATCAATCCCAAGCTCGAAGAGGCCATCCTCATGGCCCTCCGGCAAGGAGCTTTTCCAAGTGCAGCAGCCGAGGCGAGCGGAGTCCCGAGGCAGACTTTCTCAGACTGGATGAGGAGAGGATCCCAGCAGAAGAGAGGGATCTATCACGAGCTCTACCTGAGGGTGATGGAGGCCATGGCGGAGGGGGAGCTCAGGGCCCTGGAGCAGGTCCAAGCGGCGGCGGAAAAGGATTGGAAAGCGGCAGCCTGGATCCTGGAGCGGCGCTATCGAAGCCGCTGGGCCAGGACGGTGGAGCCACCTGAGGAGGGACCCAGCGAGAAGCAGACCTTGCACCAGCATCAGCATGTCCACTTGGAGCTGGCCAGGGTTCCGACTCCTACTCTCGAGTTCATCGTGAGGCACACCAAAGAGCTGGGGCGGAAACCCACCATCGACGAGTTCCAAAGTTACTTCCATCGAAAGCCGGACGAGCGTGAGGTCAAGCTCCTGGAGCCTCCCAAGCTGCACTGAACGAAAGAGCACAGGGCCCAGTCTTTGGGAGGCAAACTTCTGGATGGCTCAAGGCGCGTTCGTTGGGAGAGTTTCACTGATCCTCTTCCTTTCTAATCGCCTTGCAAGCATCTTTGACTGCGTTCCCAAGGGTCCGGGTGGAGCCACTGTAGATCGCATCGCCCTCTTTCTCGAAGACCACTACCTTGTTGTCCTTCCGTGCGCCCTCCTTGCCCATCCATCTCATGCTGGCCTTCCGGCACCGCGCCGAAGTTCCTTCCTCACCTTTTCAACCTTCGCCCTGCTGTCCACCACGAGCCTGAACCCGTTCTCAAGCTCCACCAGCACCCACGGCCCCGCAGTGATGTGCAGGCCAGCCTTCCTTGCTGCATGAGCCAACAGATTCTCGCTCCTCGTGATCACCTTGCCCCTCATCCCCGGGGAGATCAGGACCATGCCCTCCTCGTTCCGCATGCCTTCGCCACGCCAGATGATGGCCCCCCGGAAGGAACCCCTGGGCCTGGAGATCGGCGACACCATCATGGCGGGTTCCTTGCCCCCGGTACTGATGACATTGCTATGAACCGCTGAAAGGTCTAGGATCAAGGGAACTCTTCATTAGATCGCTTGGGGGAACATCGTGGTCGGCCAGACCGCTTCCCATTACAAGATCGTGTAAAGGCTCGGTGAAGGCAGGCCAACGATGAACCAGGATCCCCTTTCCAGGCGAGGTTTTCTTCAACAGTCAGCCGCCACTCTGAGTCTGTCCCAAGCCCTATACGCCCAGAGGAAGTCTCTTACCCCGGCGGACTTCCGTCAGTTCCAGCTTCGGAAAGAGACGGCCGAGAGGGTGGAGGTGGGCCGCCAGATCATCCTGGACGAGTTGAAGCCGACCCAGGCCCAACTCCAGAGGGGACTGGATCTGCATTTCAACAGCTATGTGGCTGAAGTGATGGGGAGCCTCTACGTGGCCGATCCCGTCATCACCATGATCGGTGACCGGCTCCGGGAGGACCTGGCTCAGTTCCGCCAGAGTCTGGAAGCAAAGGGCATCGGGGAGGAGGAGCGAGAACAGCGCGTCCAGGAGAGGTGGAGGAGGATGAAGGCGTTCGAGTCGGCCTTCGATCCCCAGTGGCGCCAGGACTACCTGGGACTGTACCGGCTCACAGGTGTAGACCTGGCCATCGAGGATGTGGCCCACCCCCCGGAGAATACCTTTCGAAGGGCTTTGAAGCATCTTGCCCGCTGCCAGTACGTGTACGAAAGCGGGCAGGACGTGGTGAAGGTCAGCCGCTTCGAGGACATCCAGCGGGCACGAGATGAGGGCAAACCTGCCCTCATCTACCACCTGGCGGGAGTGGGCTCCTTTGCAGAGGCCGACACACCCCTGGAGAATCTGGATCTACTCTACGCCCTCGGGGTACGAGCAACCCAGCTCACCTATCGGCAGAAGAACCTTCTGTGCAGCTCGGATCAGCAAAGAAGGGACACAGGCCTCACGCCGCTAGGCCGGCGGGTGGTCCGCCGTCTGAATGACCTGGGCGTGATGATCCATCTGGCCCACGCGGGGGAGCGCACGGCGCTGGAAGTGATCGAGGTCTCCGAAGCTCCGGTCTACAACGCCCACGTGGCCTGCAAGGCTATCTACGATAGTCCCAGACGAATCGCCAACCAGGACGACCACTACCTGAGAAGCCTGGCCAGGAAAGGAGGTCTGGCCGCGGTCTATGCCTGGCCAAGGCAGTTGTCCGAGAGGGAATCTCCCACCTTTGACGATTTCGCCCGGCATCTGGAGCACGCCATCCAGGTGGCGGGTATCGATCATGTGGCCATCGGGACAGACTTGACCTTTCTGCCTCACCCCACCGCCTCGGGAATCCACAAACCCCACGCCATGGACTGGACCAATTGGCCCTACTTCACGGTCGGTCTGGTCTGTCGGGGATTCAGCGACGACGAGATCCAGAAGATCCTGGGAAAGAACTTCCTGAGCTTCGCCCGCCAGGTTCTGGACCGAAAGCCCTGGGGTCCTCTGATCTGATCTGCTGGAACATGGAGAATCGTGAGACCTTCCTATGGTTTGTCCGGTGTCCCATGGCTTCTACCGGGAGGTAAGTCCTCAAGGTGGGGGCCAGGCCTCTATAGCTATACGCCAACGGACTCAACAGTGCCATCACGCACAACGATATAAGTCCTACAAGCTCGCCTTATCGAACGCTTGCCAGATCGGCAACGGCCAGCTGGGTCGGGACTATCTGGCCGTCAACACCGGCGTCGTTGAAGAGCAGCTCAAGAAGGGGGGAGTGAGGTTGGCAAAGCTACTGAATGGGATCTTTGGCTAGATTTCCCTGATCGTTAGATCCAGGGTATCCACCCTACTTCTCCCTGAACCTCAGGGAATAGAGATCCGCATCCCTCATCACGAAGCGGAGGCGGACCGGCTTGCCTGCAATCCTGGCCAGGGGCTTATCTGAAGTCGCCTTGGCATGGCTCCGCTCCCACCGCACCGTGTGCTCGATCTCGTCTCCCCAGATCAGGGGTGATTCCTCCAGGGCAAAGCCTGGTAGTGGGTTCCCTTGGGCATCCTGGATCTCCACGCGGATGCTGCCCGCTGCTGACGTGGCAAAGTTGAGGACCAGGTTGTCCCCTTGAAAGACCAGTGGCTTGGTGACCAGTTCGCCTCCCGGGTAGCCTGTGTTCACCGAGACGAACCCGTCGGTCCGCAGCACCATCCGCTCCAGGTGGGCACTCGGAAAAGTGTAGTGGCGAGCCACGTAGATGGACATCTCCTCCGGGGCCGTGGCCATCACTCCTACGCTGACCATGTTGGAACGGTGAATCCAGTTCCGCCGATCCCGGCCTGGGCGGATAAATGCTTCCAGGAAGCGCCGGTCCCAATGGATTCCGTCCCGGCTGGACATGAATACACCGTCTGAAAGCCCCTCGTCCCCCTCGGGCACCGGAAGCTGATGTCGCCACGGCAGGAAGCGCTTGGGAAAGGCCACATAGATATGGGGAGCGCGGAAGTAGGGTGTGGTGGCGTTGGTGTACAGGTGTTCGCGGGGCGCGTCTCCGTAGTCGGCCCACTCACCCGGAGTCCAGTGGATAAAGTCCTTGGAAGTGGCACACTTGATGGTCCGGACCCCGTTGGCGAAGTCCCTATAGATGGCTACGTACAGCTGCCGCACCGAGTCCCAGAAGGGCACGTTCAAGGAGTCGAAGGCCCCGTCTGTGATGACGGGCTCCTCCCGGATCTTCTCCCAGCGGATGCCGTCCACAGAGCGAAATGCCCAGAGGGGGCCACCGCCGAGCGCCTTGTACCGTTGGGTAGGCTCGGCAGCCGGGTTCCCGTCCTTGAAGGGAGCGAAGTTGTGCCCACCGTCGCCGATCCAGACGATGCTGTTGTCCCGGGAACCGTCAAACTCGTAGAGGCCGAGAGAGGGCCTCTCCCAGTGGATCCCGTCACGACTCTCGGCATAACAGGTGACCTGCGGGTGGGAGGGCACCACCTCTTCACCCGTTTCCATAAGACGACGCACCACGTAGTCGGGATGGCTGCTACCCCGATAGTACAGTCGATAGATGTCTCCGTCGCGGAAGACCGTGGAGTACAGGCTCGTGTTGCCCTCCCAGGGACGATCAAAGGCGAGGACCTGGCCCGCGGAACGGGGAGAATGCAGGCGAAGCTGCACCCCGTTCATCGATTCGATCAGATAGTCGTCCACAAACAGTTCCAGCCGGGAGCCGATATCCAGGGCCTCTGTGGTCTCGGCTGGGTTCGCCGATGCCGCCGCCACTGAGAGCAGCAGACTGAAAACAAGCAGCGCCTTCCTCATCATCCATCCTCCTTGCTGGGGGCTAGGTTATCTCGGTGGACTGGAAGGATCAATGGGGTCAGAGTCCTGAAAGGACAGGGCACAGGAAGTCGTGATCTCTTCGGGTATCGCGCCCCCAGGAATCGAGCTTGAGCATTGGCTAGGGCCGGTAATCGCCATCCTCCTTCTCGCGTCGCAGTAACTCCCGAACGGAGACCCCACTGCGTCGGTCTTCTTCCAACTCCCCAATACAAACCACAATCGCATGGTCTAGCTCAAGCATCCCGGGTCCACCCCACAGACTGGCTTCGTCAAACCAGGGCGAGAAGTTGCTGTGATTGAGGGTCTCCTTGCAGACGAGACGAAAGCTGGCTTTGCCCTGCTCCTCCATGATCATGGGAACCGCTGACGGGTAGTCTGCCGTGCGCTCTAAGATGTAATCCTCGAATCGCTCGTGGAGGTGGCCGAATGGGCGGACCATGGGGGGCTTGTACAGGGCTGGGAACCTAAGAGGCAGGGGTGGTTGGCAGTGCGTTCCAGGATCTACTCCTCGAATCGCTCTCTGAAGGGGCCGTATTCGGGACCATGAAAGTGTAATAGCCCAGATCTGACCGCAAAAACTGTGTCAGAATAGAGCTCCCCTGACCGGCTGCTTTCGCCTAGAAGCCGCCATCCAGATTCTCCACGGAGACGACGAATGAACGACCGCTAACGGGCCCATAAGCAGTCATTCCGCGCAAAGGGTCGCCTTTGCGGAGCAACAAGGGATGAGGATGGCAGTTTCAAAGCACACGACCAGCTTCGCAGCGAACGACATTCCGGGTGTCAGTGGTAAAGCGGATTGAATTCCGCCTATCCTGCCGATTTCTATACGTGCCCTCCGCTGACATTGCCCTTCCGGACTCAAGGATCTAGTATTTCCGAGATAGGTTCCCTTGCAGGACGGAGGCCCGCGGTGATCGGCCAGACCATCTCGCACTACCGCATTCTGGAGAAACTCGGCGAAGGTGGGATGGGCCAGGTCTTTCGGGCCACCGACACCAAGCTCAACCGAGATGTCGCCCTGAAGGTCCTGCCCGAAGCCTTTGCCGCCGATCGCGAACGTATGGCCCGCTTCTCCCGTGAATCCCAGGTGCTGGCGTCACTGAACGTCAGCAGCGATTCGTCCCTGAGTGGAGCGCTGGTCCTGTCAAAGAGGAGGTCCAAAGGTTGAGACCAACAGTATCCACTCCGCGATGCAAGAACTTCCCGTGCGCAATACAATTCGTTGCGAGTTGAGCGCCAGTGCATCTGCAGCGGTGTCCCCTCGGCGCGGACACCTCCTTCAGTTCGCCGAGTCCAGGGATCTGAACTAGTCGCAGGGAAAAAGTATGCTCAGATATCAGACGATTGCTGAAACCCGTCGTTGGCGGGTCATCGCCTGTTTCTTAGTTTTCGCGAGCTATTCCGATTTAGGGCCGATGCCGAAAACTGCGTTTTCACAGCTTCGAAGGAATGCGGGCTCGGTGCGGCCAATTGATATTGGCAGCCGAGTTGAGTTGTTCGTGGACAACGCTCTAATCGACAGGCTAGACGGCGGCGAACTCAAGCTGCACAAGCCGACGCCGCGGGAGGTGGTGATCGTGCACGATGCGCCGTGGGAAGGCAGCACCAGCCACGGCCACGTCGTCTTTCAGGACGGCAGTCTCTACCGCATGTATTACCGGGCTGCCGAGTGGGATGAGACAACCGATGATCAGCTCCACTACTCGGCTTGTTACGCCGAGAGTAAAGACGGCATCCATTGGACCAAGCCAGAGCTGGGACTGCACAAGTTCAACGGGTCGAACAGGAATAACATCGTCTTCATGGGTCGCGGCCGGCAGAACTTCGCGCCCTTTAAGGATGCCAACCCAGACTGCTCACCCAACGCAAGGTACAAAGCGTTTGCTGGCGTGGCAGGCGATGGCGGCATCTGGACTTTCAAGTCGCCCGACGGGATTCATTGGTCGCCGTTGTCCCGTGGGCCGGTCATCACCCATGGTGCGTTCGATTCGGTGAACCTGGCGTTTTGGGATACGACCCGGAATCGCTATGTCGACTTCCACCGCGGTTTCCGTAACAAATACCGCGACATCCTGACGTGTACCTCGACCGACTTTCGCAACTGGACCCAGCCGGTGTTTCTGGAATATCCCGATGCTTCTCCCGAGCACCTCTATACGAATTCGATTGCCCCTTACTACCGCGCACCGCACATCTTCATTGGCTTTCCCAAGCGTTTCGTGCCATCGCGGAATCCGAGGGGACATTTCAAAAGAGGCACGTCCGACGTCCTGCTGATGAGCAGTCGCGACGGTCGAACCTTCCGGCGCTGGGGCGAGGCGGTCATCCGGCCGGGTTTGCAGAAGGCCCGATGGGTCAACCGCAACAACTATGTGGCACCGGGAGTGGTTGTTACCAAGTCGACCATCCCCGATACACCAGATAAGCTGTCGATCTACTCGATTGAAGGTTACTATGTCGGCACGAGCTGCCAGTTGCGTCGCTACACTTATCGTATCGACGGGTTCGTCTCGGTTCAGGCCCCGCTGGCCGGCGGAGACATGGTCACCAAGCCGTTGGTTTTCGACGGCGATCGACTCATCATCAATCTTTCGACCTCGGCCGCCGGTAGCGTGCGCGTTGAGATACAGGACAACGAGGGTGTGCCGATCCAAGGTTACCGGCTGGAGGACTCGACGGACATCTATGGCGACGACATCGAACGAGTCGTGTCGTGGAAGAGCGGAGCCGACATTAGCGCCCTGGCCGGCAAGCCGGTTCGCTTCCGCTTCGTAATGAAAGACGCCGACTTGTACTCAATCCAAACCAGCAAGCGGTAGGTCTCACAAAATCTACGCGGTGCATCTAGGAGGAGTCTCCATGACAATCTCGCAACATTGCGTGTGTGTACTCGTTGTGCTCGGCTTGTCCATGCCAGGGGCAGCAGCCGAATGGACGTCGCATATCGTGCGGCAGTTCGGCGGAGTCGACGGAGAAATCCGTGTTCCTGCCAGGTTTCAAGTCGTCACCGAAGAGGCGAATTCAGTGGCGCTAGTGCCCTACCTCGTCTACATGCCTGAGAAGGACAGACTGCTGATGTTGGTCACCTTTCAGCCGAGGCCGATGATAGATCCTCACGCCATGGTGACTACGAGCGAAGACCATGGGACCACGTGGTCTAAACCAAAGGTTGTCCTCCCAGGTACTGACGGAGCGCCGACGCAGGGCCTGGGGCTGAGCCTGACCTACCTTGGTCAGGGTCAATTGTTGATGCACCTGGGGGACAGCAAGGGCGTCCGGCTGTTCAGCCGTGACTATGGCAGCACCTGGGCTAAACTTGGAAAGGTCGGTCCCACGCCCCAAGGAAAGGCTTGGCATCCGTGGGACCCGCTATTGGTCGAGCGTGACAAAGAGACCGGTGAGGTCACGCGGTTGTTGGAAACAGGCTGGAACTTCTTTCAATCGCGAGATAATGGAGTGAGTTGGGAACAAGGCTATCTTCGGTTTAGCACCGACAAGGGTCGAACTTGGACCGAGGGCGTTCGTGTGCCGCAGTGGAAGGAGGTCAGTGAAGTCGCCCTGTTCCGCGCCGCAAACGGCAATTATTTGGCAGGGTGCCGCCCTTCCATCCCCGAGAAGTATAAGCAAAAGAACATCGACCACTGGGAGGGTCTCGGGATTTCAATCTCCAAAGATGGCGGGCAGACGTGGTCTTCGGTGAAGAAGCTATACGACTGGGGCCGGCATCATCCCTCGCTCGTCCTGATGCCGAGCAGCGAAATCGTGATGACCTACGTGGCACGGAAGGGCTATGTGATGACGCCGAAAGGCTACCCGCAGTTTGGGATCGAAGCGGTTGTTAGCCGCGATCACGGCGAGACCTGGGACCTTGATCACCGCTATCTGCTGCACCGGTGGGAGGCCACCATGAAAGGCTTTGACGCCTTGTATCAAAGCCCACAGGGTGTGTCGTCGGTTCTGTTGCTGGACGGCAAGATACTGACCGCATTCGGCACCGGATATCGGTCTAAGGGACCTGTCGCTAAACATCGTCGGGACATCGGCTTGGTGCGCTGGCAACTCAGCGGAGCAAGGCTGAACGACAGCAACACGATCCGCGCGGCGGCGCCCGATTCAGATCTCCGCAATATCTTCGATCCGTTGGCCGGTAAGCCCGGTGGTTGGAAACGTGACCGCGAATGATCTTTTTGTTCCCCGCGCCAAATGTCTGCGGCGTGCGGAGGGTGATTCACGTGAGTAGCTCTACGCCAGACCAATACGTTGTTCGGCAAACCAGGAGTGGCGCTCCTGTATAATGTCAGTTCTCAGGCAATCACCCGCACGCCGAAACCTCACCGTGACCACTTGCCTCGCCACAATCAGGGCCGCCGTCCGACTCATCGCGTCGAGCCTCTTGGTGTGCGCCGCCCTCAACCCTGCGAGTGGAGTCAATAGGAAGTTGCTTTTCGATCCGGTGTGGTCTGGCCGTGACGAAGTCTCAGATTTCTCTATATGCCATCGCCGTGAGATTGTCCTTCCAGATCCAAAGATCTAGTATTGCCATATAGACTCCCGTGCAGTCTGGAGGCTCGTTGATAGGCCAGAACATCTCCCACTACAAGATCACGTCGAAGTTGGGCAAAGGCGGGATGGGAGAGGTGTATCTGGCCACCGATACCAAGCTCAACCGGGATGTGGCGCTGAAGGTCCTGCCTGAAGCCTTCGCCGCCGACCAGGAATGCATGACACCCGAACCGGTCACGGTAGGAGAGGGAGAATTGGCTGTCAAGGCACTTCACCTGATGGAGCAGAAGAAGATCACGGCGCTGGTCGTGCCCGACGAAAGGGGAAGGGTCATCGGCATCATTCATCTCCATGACCTGTGGGGCACGGAAATGTTCTAAGTGCCAAACCCGTTTGATACACTGCCTGTGCCAGCTAATGTCTTCTGCTTCAAGAAGTGACCACCTATGGTGGAACTCGGCCAGTCACCAAATTCAAATTGGGATGACTTGAACGTCCGCTTTTTGTTAACGGTCGTTCGACGGTCCAGGAAAGAACTTGAGAAAGTCATGGTGAATATGCTTAAGCAGCTTCTGATACTGTCACTCTGTGTCGGCCTTCTAATCTCATTCGCTTATCCAGTTCGACCACCAGCCCACCACGGAAAGATCATCAACATCGGTGCCGGAACCCACCTTTTCGTAGATGACCATGTGGTCGACAAAATGGAGCAGGTCTGGCGCACCCTCAACCGGCCTGAGAAGCATGGGGAGAACCCGC